>NZ_JBDKXK010000022.1:0-44611 GCF_039710735.1 Cupriavidus sp. DL-D2
CCTGAACGCTGCCGTGGAAGCCGCCCGCGCAGGCGAACAGGGACGCGGCTTCGCCGTGGTGGCCGGCGAGGTGCGCGGACTGGCCCAACGCAGCTCCCAGGCCGCCAAGGAAATCAAGACACTGATCGAATCGACGGTCAGCAGCGTCAACGCGGGTTCCGGCCAGGTACGCCTGAGCGGCGAAACCATGCGCGAGATCGTCGGCAACGTCGGCCGCGTCACGCAGATCATCGGCGAAATCTCCCAGGCCGCCCGCGAACAGACGCGCGGCATCCAGGAAGTGAACGTCGCCGTCAGCCAGCTCGACCAGATGGTGCAGCAGAACGCGGCGCTGGTAGAGCAATCGACAGCAGCAGCGGCAGCGCTGCAAGGGCAGGCTTCGACGCTGGCGGGCGTGGTGAGGACATTCAGGCTGGAGTGATCGAGCGAGTTTCGATTGCTCGCGGTTTTGCTCCCCTATCCCGCGAAGTGGGAGAGGGGTTGGGGGTGAGGGCAGGAGGTTCTGCTTGCCGACCACATCGCAATTTGCACTGCAGGCCCTCACCCCCCGCCCCTCTCCCGCTCGCGGGAGAGGGGAGAACACCAGCGGCCGACACAAACGTTCGACTACACCACCCACCAATACCGCGTGATATGAAAGAACACCGGCGCGGCGAACACCACCGAGTCCAGCCGATCCAGCATGCCACCGTGGCCTTCGATCATATGGCCCCAGTCCTTAATACCGCGGTCGCGTTTGATGGCTGACATCACAAGGCCGCCCAGGAAGCCCATCAGCGCGATCACCAGTGCCACGGCGCCGGCCTTGAGCGGCGAGCCGTACGGTGTGATCCACCACAGCGCGGCGCCCAGTGCTGTTGCGCTCAGCACGCCGCCGATAAAGCCCTCCACGGTCTTCGATGGCGATAGCTGCGGCGCGATCTTGCGTTTGCCGAGGATCTTGCCCCAGACGTACTGCAGCACATCACTGCCCTGCACCACGATCACCAGGAACGCGATCAGCAGCAGGTTGCGATCCTCGAATCCTTCGATGGGCAGCGTGAGCAGCGCAGGCACGTGCGAGATGCAGAACACGCAGATCATCACCGCCCATTGCACACCGGCACATCGCTCCAGGAACCGTGTCGTTTCCGACGACAGCGCCGAGAGAATCGGCAGGAACAAGAACGCGTAGACCGGGATGAAGATCGAGAACAGCCCGTACCAGCCCGTGTACACCAGCACGTACTGCACCGGCAGGAAGAAGAAGAACGCGGCGACGATGGCGCGATGATCGCCACGGCGCGTGGTGGTGATTGTCACGAACTCGCGCAGCGCGTAGAACGACAGCAGCGCGAACAGCACCACGATGGCGCCGCGCCCCATGGCGAACACCACACCGAGGATGCCGATCATCCACCACCATGCGTTGATGCGCGATGTCAGGTTGTCGATCACGCCGTGTGGCTGCCCCTTTGCCACGCGCCAGCGCAGCACCGTTGCCACCACGGAAGCCAGGATCAGCACGCAGAAGGCGCCGGCAAACAGCAATTGGGTTTCGCGAATCATGTTCAGGGCTGGCATGTTCAATCGAGTTCCGGTGCAACAGACAGCAGGCCCGCACGGGCCCGTGCGAGAAACGCTTCCTTGGTTTCGTCCGCCTCGATCTGCAGCGGCGTGCCGAACGTCACCGTGCAGAGCAACGGCACGGGCACGATCTCGCCTTTCGGCATCACGCGGTTCAGATTGTCGATCCACACCGGCACGAACTCCACCTCCCCCGCCGGGCAACTGCGCGCAAGGTGATACAGCCCGCTCTTGAACGGCAGCAAACGTTCCTCCGTGGTGTTGCGCGTCCCTTCCGGAAACAGGATCAGCGATGCGCCATCGGCCAGCACTTGCGTCATCTGCGCCACGGGGTCCGGCGCCACGCCATCGCGCGCACCCGAGCGGTCGATCAGCAACGCGTTGAACACGTCGCGGCCGATAAACCGGCGCAGCGGCGACTTGAGCCAGTAGTCGGCGCCGGCCACGGGACGCGTCACGGTACGCAGATCGGGCGGCAGGCTGCCCCATATCAATACGAAGTCGCCGTGGCTACTGTGATTCGCGAAATACACACGTTGCCGCGCCATCGGCACCGTGCCATTCCAGCGTGCCTGCATGCCCGTGAGCAGTCGCGCAAACCCGATGATCGCGCGAGCAACGATTCTTGCCGTCCAGTTCATTCGATGTCCTATCTCAGCAGCAGGATGGCGATGGCGATGAGCCATTGCACGGCCATCAACGCCGCCGCGATTTTCAGAAAGCGCGTCGCGCCGCGCGCCCGGTCTGCCATCGGCCGGCCTGCGCGTGCGGCAGGCATCCAGCCAAGCGTGGTCAACGCGGCGTCGAGGTCAGCCAGTTCCGCTGCATGCGTCGAAGCGAGTGCCTTGAACAACGTTCGATCGATTTCCACACGCACCAGCAGCCAGAGTTGCACCGCAGCCACCAGCGCGGCCATGCCACCGGCCACCTGCCAGAAGACGCCCGCCGAAGCCATGATGCCCGCCAGCGTTACGTTGAGCAGCGCCAGCACAAGCGCCGCGATATTGAGTCGTGCCGCGGCACGCAGCGCACCCGCCGTGGCGTGGGCAAGCCATCGCGCGGTATCGTCTTCCCTCATGCCACCTCCTCGTCGATATAACGCTGTAGCGCGGCAACACTGGCCGGCCCCAGCACCACGGGCCGTGACGCACGTAGTATCGACAACACCTGCTGGACATCGATGATCCGCCGATGCCGCGCGAGCCAGCACGCCACCACCAGTGCACTGCGCGAATAGCCGAGCGCACAACAGACCAGCACCGTGCGGCCTTGCTCATGCCACTGCTCGATCTGCGTCACGGCATCGCGCAGTTGCGCAGGCGACGGAACGGTCAGGTCGAGCACCGGAACGCAGCGATAGGCTGGCGTATGCGCGAGACGCGGAAACTCCGCAGTCAGGTCGAGCAGCGCATCGGCGTGCGCCTGTGCCACTTCATACTGTGTGGGCAAGCGTCCGATCCACACGCGATCCGCGACATGGCTCACGGCATCGTGATGACGCGTCCACCAGCGCGAGTTCAGGAAAGCGCCGCCAAGATACGGTGCGAGCGTCCACCACGCCGCCATCTTCATCGATCCATCGGTACCCTTGCCAAACGCATCGGCCCGTCCTGTGCGATACACCAGCGCCACGCACGCGAGCGACAGCGCCACCCATGCCAGCACCAGCCACGCGGTCACCGACCATGCCAGTGCGATCAGCGAAAGAACCCCGGCGCCCAACGCACCCACGCCATAGCGTCGAGCAAGGCTACGTGCGCGCGCATCGGGCTTCGACGCCGCCACGGCGATTCGCACCCCGCTCACTTCCGCCTGCGCCAGCATCGCAGGCAACGGAAATGCGAACACGCACAACCAACCCACGAGCCAGCCGGTGGGCACATCGATCAGATGGTGTTGATACGTGGTGAGCACCGAAACTCCGATCAGTGCGAACCACCCATGCAGCAACCAGCGCCAGCGCGCGGACAGATGCATCGCATAGGCCACCCACAGCACGACAAGCAGACTGATATGCAGCGACGGCGCCTGATTGAATGGCTTGTCGAACTCGCCGAGCAGCGCGAACAGTTGTCCCGGCAAGCCATCGACGGCAGGACGCTCGAACGAGAAGCGCAGCGGAAACGCGATAAAGCACGTCACCGATATCACTTGCGCCAGCAGCAGACGCTTGACGTGCACGATCAGTCCGGCGCGCGTCTGCCAGAGAAAGAACGATATGCCATACAGCAGGTCGATCGACCAGTAGGGAACGATCGTCCATGGCACGAACGGGATGTGGCGCTCCCACGCGTAGTGGAAGACCGCCACCTCTGCGCGCTGGCTCGCCACCCACGTGGCGAAGTTGTAGCTGGAGAAGAACAGCACCGCCATGCCGGCCAGCAGCAGGAGGGCGAGCTTCCACGGCCGGCCTTCGGTCGTGGCTGCGGCATCCGCTGCGGCCATGCGATCCGGCGACGTCACGCGCGGTCCTCTACGCGACGCGCAAGGCTGACCGTGAAGATGCCCCAGCGATCCACGCGTTGCGCAATCTTCTCGAATCCTGCTTCACGCACCAGCTGATCCATCTCGGCTTGCGAGCGGCGGCGCATGACCCAGGCCGACCCCGCGCGATGACTGGTCAGTGCGCGCGCAATGAACTCAAGTTGCGGATGCCACGGCTGGCCCGTGTACACGAGATAGCCGCCGGGTTGCACCGCGCGTCCGAGTCCGCCGAGCGAGCGCGCAATCATGTCGTTGTCACCGAATAGCTCGTAGAGACCCGAGACGATGGCGAGCGTCGGTGCGGGATCGAGCGCGGCGAGGTCATCGCCATCGAACGCATCGCCCTTGCGGAATTGCGCAATGTGCTCCAGCCCCTTCGCACGAATCAGCGCCTGGCCCTGTTCCACATTGATGTCGCTGTAGTCGCGCAGCAGGATCGATGCCACGCTCGCCCCATTGAGCCGCGCCTTCTGCGATGCCAGCGCCTCCAGCACATAGCGGCCATGACCGGCCGCGATATCTACGATGCGCACCGGCACGCCCACAGCTACCAGCCGCGCCATGGCCTCGCCGATCAGTTCCTCCACATGCACCTTGCGCTGGCGGATACCCTGCCAGCCGATGGCATCCAGATAGTTGCGGTCGGCCAGCTTGCCGATACCGAAACGGCCCGCTGGCGTGTTGCGATACACATAGTCGAGTGTCGAGCCCGAATCGAAACCCGTGGCATGGCCCAGGCGCACGCCTTCGGACATCATCCCGCCCAGCCGCAGGCTCGCGCGGGTGAGCGCCCAGTACAGCGCGGCCGGGCTGCCCGGCGGCAGTGGCTGGGCCAGGCGGTCCGCCTCGTCGCGGAACGCGCCCTGGCGATCCGCATGCCGCAACGAGACCGATGGCGATGGCGTATCGAATTCGCGCACGATGAAGTGGCGCGCGGCATCCACGGCCTTCGCGCGGTCGCGTTCACCGAGCGTGTCGTGATAGAAGCCGTCGAGCACCACCTTCTGCTTCACGCGTGAGCCAAGGCGTTCGAAGAAAGCATCCTGCGGGCCGCGATGCACCACCCAGTCGGCACCGGAGATCAGCAGTTGCGTCGGGACGGTGATCGCCGCAGCGTCGGCCACGATGCGTTCGGCGGTCTCGTAGAGATCCAGCAGGATGTTCACCGCGATGGGTCGCGTGATCAGCGGATCGGTCTCGTAGCTCGCAATGCGCACAGGGTCGTGCGTCAGGAATTTCGCCTTCACATAACTGTTGACGAAGAACTTGCCGCGCAGCTTGTGCATCAGCTTCAACCCGGGCCGCGCAAACGGCACGTACAGCTTCACCTTGAATGCCGGCGATGCCAGCACGAGGCAGCGGATCTGCGGCGCGTAGTCATGCACCCATGTGGTGGCCAGCACGGCGCCCACGCTCTGCGCCACCACGGCCATGTCCCGCACGGCAATGCCATGCGTGGCGACGATGTGATCGACAAAGGTCTGGATATCGCGCACGGACGTGGCGAGGCTCGGGCTGTAGCCGCGCTCGCCCGGCGATCTGCCATGGCCGCGCGCATCCCACGCAAAGAACGCGTGATCCGGCAGGTTGAATTCGTCTACCAGATGCGCGACACGTCCCGAGTGCTCATGGCCGCGATGAAACAGCAGCACGGCGCCACGCGGTGTGGACGATTGCGCAGGCCAGTACCGATAGAACAGCGTCTGGCCATCGTGGGTATCAAACTGGGATTCGATCGGGGTACGCGGCATGGGCTGACTCCATGGTCGGTGATGTCGCGACTGCGTTAAGTTCGGTGCCGCGCTCAGCGCGCGGCGTTGGCTTGCGCTTCCTGCACGCCGCGCTGTACGCGCCGCACGATGGTCAGGATCGACAGCAGGCAAAGCGCCACCCAGATCCAGTGGCCATACGCGCCGGGCCCGAAGCCGAGTCCGAGCCATAGGCCCAGCGCACCGAGCACCAGCGCGCGGTCGCTCTTGCCGAGCGGGCCGTCATAGCGGCGACTCGCTCCGGCCAAGGGACCGATCAGTCCGGCGCACTCGACCACGACGGCAAGGATGGCGAATGGCACCACCACCGTACCGAAGGGCAGCACAAAGGGAATGACGAGCGCGAGGTCCGAAACGATATCGCCCAGCTCGTTGAGGTAGGCACCCAGCGCGCTCTGCTGGCCATGTTCGCGCGCGAGCATGCCGTCAATCGCGTTCAGTGCCATGCGCACAAAGAGCCAGAGCGGCATCAGCAGGAAGATGCCGGGGAGCCATATCAACGCCCCCACCATGCCTGCCACGACGATCGAGCCCAGGGCAGCCACCGTGGTGACCTGATTGGCGGTCACGCCGCGATCTGCCAGCCGCTGGACCAGCGGCCGCAGCCATGCCTGGAATTTTGGTTTGATCTGATAGAGCGTCAATGCCTTCTCCCCTCGCCGGTATGCCGCGCGTGATTGCCGCGTCTGGCGGGGATGCTATCGGGGTCGTCTCGTTGTGTAAATAACGTCACAACGCCGCTTGCCCCAAATCAAACGCGTCCATCGATACCACGTATACCGGGGTCGCTGACGCTTGGCGCATCTATTCAGAAGATAACTATTTCCACCTCCCGAAAAGGACCCAAAAGTCTTCCGGCGAATGATCTGAATTTCGAGGTCTGCTTCGCGTGAAGGCGCACATTGTGGCGATGTGCGGCGCAGGGGTGCAACGCGTATACCTCGTATACGTATACGCTCAACGCGTTTCCATCCCGCTTCCGGCCACGACGCGAAGGCGTCCTGATCCCCCTCGCCGCAACGCAAAGCGTACTCACTGCTGCGTATGTTTTTCCTTTTAAATCAATGACGCAGAAACAGAGATGAAAAACGGCGTTTGGCGGGAATCAAGCGCCGCAAACGTGTGAGCACGCAGTGGAAGAGCGAATGGAAATTTCGCAGGGCAAGGCCGCGCAAACTGCGCTTCCGGTCCGCCAGGATCGGCCGGAAGCGTATGAGGCATTCGTGAGGTGCATTGTGGGATGAATGAAGGGGATCATCAGCGGCGCCTCGACATTCGTTCTATCGATTGCGCCGATACCGGCTTGGCACCCCGTCCGCGCCCCTTCCATCCTCATCCCATCAGCTTTTCCATCGTGATGGGCAGCTCGCGGATGCGTTTGCCTGTGGCGTGGAACACGGCGTTGGCCACGGCTGCCGCAAACCCGGTGATGCCGATCTCGCCGATGCCACGCGCGCCGAACTCGTTGAACTCCAGGTCCGGATAGTCGAGCAGGATCACGTCGATTTCGGGCTGGTCGGCGTGCACCGGCATCACGTACTCGGCATAGTTGTTGTTGCCGGGCATGCCGTTGCGCTCGTCGTACTCGGTGGCTTCGAACAGCGCCATCCCCACGCCCATGACGATGGCGCCTTCCACCTGGTTGCGCGCGGTCAGCGGATTGATGACGCGGCCCACATCGATGGCGCTGACCACGCGTGCCACGCGGATGCGCGAGATGCCCGGGTCCCAGCGCACCTCCACGAAATGGACGCCGAATGACATGTAGGAAAGCTTGTCGGAGTTCGGTGCGCCGTTCGAATGCGCAAATCCATCGGCGCTGGCAAAGCGCTGCACGTCGAGCACTTCGACGTAGTCCACGCTGCGTGTGCCATCGGTCAGCTTGCCGCCCTCCATCTTCAGACTCTCGGGCTTGGCGCCCGCAAATACGCCGCCTTCCTGCGTGGCGTAGGCGCATAGCTCCGCAACGGCATTGCGCGTGGCTTCGGCCACGGCAGGCAGCACGCTCGCGGTGGCCCATGAACCGCCCGCCACGGGTGCGGATGGCGATGACGAATCGCCAATCTTCACATTGATCTTCTCGAACGGCAGGCCGGTCAGTTGGCTGACCGTCTGGGCCATGATCGTGTACATGCCGGTGCCGATGTCCTGCACCGCAGAAGTGACCTCGACCGTGCCATCGGCAAGGAAGCGCACACGCGCTTCCGCCGGCGTGCGCCACGCATCCCAGTTGCACACCGCCATGCCGTAGCCGATCACTTCGTCGCCATCGGTCATCGACCCCGGTTGTGGATGGCGTCGATCCCAGCCGAACTTTGCCGCACCCTGCTCGATAGCCTCGCGCAGATGGTTGCTCGACCATGGCAGGTCGTTACCTTCGTCGCGCGTGGAGATATTCGCGAGCCGGAACTGCAGTGGGTCCATGCCGCATGCCAGCGCCAGTTCATCGATGGAGGATTCCAGCGCGAACAATCCCGGTGCCGCGCCGGGCGCACGCATCGACGTCGGCGCGCCCCGATGCACGTTGGTCGTATGGTGACTCACGGTAACGTTGGGGCACGAATACACGCTCTGCGTCATGCCGCCGCAGTTCTCCACGTATTGATCGATGAAGGACGTGGTGTTGACGGACTCGTGCCGGATCGACGTGACCTTGCCCTCCACCGATGCCGACACACGCATGCGCTGGCGCGTCTCCGGGCGGTGCCCGGTGGTGGTGAACATGAACGGTCGCGGCACCACCAGTTTGACTGGTCGTTTCGTCATCTTTGCCGCCGCGCTGGCCGCTACGGAATGCGGCCACAGGAAAAGCTTCGAGCCAAAGCCGGAGCCGATGAACGGCGCATCCACGGTCACACGCTCGGGTGTCAGGCCAAAGACCTGCGCGATGGTATTGCGATGCACGGTCGCGCCCTGCGTGGCCTCGTACAGGTGCAGATCGTCATGCTCCCACCAGGCCAGTGTGGCGTGCATTTCCATTGGGTTGTGTGTTTCAACGGGCGTGCGGTACGTGGTATCCACTTTCACCGCTGACTGGTCGAATGCGGACTCTGCCGTGCCGCGCGTATGGCCCATGCCGGCATCGTGCAACCCGTTGGCGCGAATGCCGTGCTCCAGGTCCACGATGGCCTCGTCGCCGGCATACTGCGCCTTCACGCGATACGCGGCTTCGCGTGCATGCTCGAAGGTATCGGCCACGACCAGCGCCACCATCTGTCCGCCATAGTGGATCGTGTTGTCTTCGAACGGCAGGCGGTGTTCGTCGGTAATGGACGTAGTGAGGATCTTCGCAACGGAGATCCCGCTCCTTGGCGTCCGGTAGAGGCGCGGGAAATTATCGTGATGCAGGATATCGACCACGCCGGGCACGCGCCGCGCATCGTCGAGATCGAGCGCGACGATGCGGCCGCTGGCCACGGTGCTGTAGACACCGTATGCATGCAGCATGTCGGGGAACGTCCGGTCGGCGGTATAGAGCGCAGCGCCGGTAACCTTGAGACGGCCGTCGATGCGGCGCGGCGAGGCGCCGATAGCAGTAGGGTTCACGCGAATCTCCCGAAAGAAAGGGAAAGGGCGGGCAGGCGTATTACGCCATGAAGCGCGACAGGTTGCGGATCACCGCCTGCTGGCCGAGCAGCAGCTTGAAGCCGTTCTGCCCATACGACTGCGCGCCGGACATCGCCGCTGCGGCAGCGTCGCGAATCCGTGCATCGTCGATAGACTTGCCGCGCAGCACCGCTTCCGCGTTCTCCGCGCGCCACGGCTTGGTCGTGACACCGCCCAGCGCGATACGGATATCGCGCACGGTCGTGCCATCGAGGGCGATCACCACTGCACTCGATGCGAGCGCGAACTGGTACGAGCCCCGGTCGCGCAGCTTCAGATACGCCGAGCGGCTGTCAGGCATCGGCGGGTCCAGCGTGACGTGCGTGATGATCTCGCCGGGTTCGAGGGCGTGCTCCTTCCAGGGCGTATCGCCCGGCAGCAGGTGAAAATCCGCGAGCGGGACTTCGCGCCGCCCTTGCGGCCCCTGTATCTGCACCGAGGTGCCGATGGCCACCATCGCCACGCACATATCGGAGGGATGCGCGGCAATGCACTGCGCGCTGCCGCCAAGCACCGCATGGACGTTGCGATTCAATCCGTCGACGGCGGAACATCCCGATCCCGGCTCACGCTTGTTGCAAGGCGACACGCCATCGCGGAAATAGCCGCAACGCACGCGCTGCATGACGTTGCCGCCCGTGGTGGCCTTGTTGCGCAATTGCGTGCTGGCGCCCGAGAGAATGGCCTGGGACAAGGCAGGGTAGTGCTGAGCGATGTGGTCGTGGCGCGCGAGGTCGGTATTGCTGACCATCGCGCCGATCCGCACACGGCCGCCATCGAGCAGTTCGATCTGGTCCAGTCCGAGCTTGTGGATGTCCACGACATGCGCGGGCCGCATGACATCGAGCTTCATCAGGTCGAGCAGCGTGGTGCCACCGGCCAGATACACGGTATCGCCCGCCCGGGCGTGCATGGCAATGGCCTGTTCCACATCGGCCGCGCGTGCATAGTCGAAGTTTCGCATCAGGCGCTCCCTGTACGCTTGGCACGCGCATCCTGGATGGCGGTCACGATGTTCCGGTAGGCCCCGCAGCGGCAGATATTGCCGCTCATCGCCTCGCGCACCGATGCATCGTCGGCGGGAATCCGCTTGTCCTGCAGGACGCCCACCGCACTCATCATCTGCCCCGCAGTGCAGTAGCCGCACTGGTAGGCGTCGTGATCCCAGAACGCCTGCTGCACCGGATGCAGTGCGCCGCCTGAAGACAGGCCCTCGATGGTCAGGATGTCGTCGCCGTCGTGCATGACCGCCAGCGAGAGGCAACTGTTCACGGTCACGCCGTTGACGATCAGCGTGCAGGCACCGCACTGGCCGTGGTCGCAACCTTTCTTGGTGCCGGTGAGATGAAGCTGGTCGCGCAGTGCATCGAGCAGGATGGCATTGGCGGGTACGGTGAGCCGGCACGCGGTGCCGTTGACGGTCAGCGAGACAACATGCGTCCCGTCCGCCATCGCTTCAAGCGCGACGGTCGGCGGTGCAGGGGCAGGCACCGGCGCTCCGCCTTCGACGGGCACGTTCGTGGGGTCGTCCATGGCTTGTTCTCCTTTCGGTGCGCACGTGCTACCCGCATTGCACACTTGTCATGTGCAGCGCGCAGGTCCGGCGCGGTTGCCGCTCTTACTTTATTCAGACTTTCAGCGAATGCAAGAATGTACGGACATGGCTTCACGCCGCGTGTCCATGTGCGCCGGATCGGTGCAATCCCTCGATTGAGGATTTCTCAAGCGCATGCCAGAATCCGCGCCATGGATCGACTGCCCCCGCTCAATGCCATTCGTGCCTTCGAGGTCGTGGCGCGCCGCCTCAGCATCACGGTTGCCGCCGAAGAGCTGCACGTCACGCCCGGCGCCGTGAGCCGACAAGTGCGCACGCTGGAAGATGCGTTGGGTCTTCAGTTGCTCGTGCGCGGCCATCGACAAATCACGCTGACGCGTGCGGGCGAGGAGTATTACCGCGGCGTGACCAAGGCAATGGATGCGCTGCGCGATGCCACCTCGCGCCTCACACGGCGTACGCGCCGCACGCAACTCAAGATTCGCGCGTACACCACGTTCGCCATGCGCTGGCTGATTCCGCGTCTCTCCAGTTTTCATGCAGCCAATCGCGGGATCGAAGTCCTGCTCACCGCATCGCTCGATCCCGTCGATTTCCGGCGCGAGGACATCGACGGCGCGATCCGTCTTGGCGATGGCAAGTGGCCGGACGTCAACACGTACCGGCTTGTCAGCAACGTGCTCACACCGGTATGCAGCCCCGCGCTGGCAACGGCCGTACGCAAGGCGGGCGACCTGCAGCGCCAGGTGCTGCTCCATTCGATTGCACGCCCCGATGACTGGGCGTTCTGGCTGGCCGCCTCGAAGGCCGAGGGCGAGGTGGACTCACGCAGCGGCATGACGTACCAGAGTTCCGCCATGGCCTACGCGGCGGCGCTCGAAGGCCAGGGCTTCGCCATCGCGCAGCGCTTTCTCGTGGAAGACGACCTCGCCTCGGGCAAGCTCGTCGCACCGTTCCGCAAAGTCGTGGACATGGGCGATTTCACGTACTACCTGCTCACGCCATCGGATCGCAAGGAAAGCCCGAGCATGGCGACGTTCCGCAAATGGCTGCTCGCGCAGTTCGGGGAAAGCGCTGACAGCTAGGCTTCGACGCCATGTATGACGGCGGCCTCACGCATCGCACGGATCTCCGCTTCGCCATAGCCGAATTCGCGCAGCACCGCTGACGTATGTTCGCCGCACCTCGGCGCTGGCCGCACGGTGCGTGCATGGGCACTGCTGCTGGAGATCGGGAAGCCCGGCATGCGAATCGTGCCATGCACGGGGTGCTCGGCCTGCACGATCATGCGATTCGCGGCGGCTTGCGGATGCGCCACCACATCGTCATAGGTCGCCACGCGCGCGCACAGGATGTCGGCCTGTTGCAGCGTATCGATCCACGCATCGGTGGTGCGCGTGGCGAAGACCGCCGTCAATCGCTCCACCATCTCCGTACGATGGGCCACACGCTGCGGCGAGGTCGCGAAGCGCGGATCGTCGATCATGGCGTCGAGCTTCAGGATTTCGCACAGCCTGCGCCACCGATCAGGCATGTAAGCCGCCACCATGATCCAGCCATCGGCAGTGCGGAATGCCTGATTCGGCGCGGCGTACGGTGCCGCGCTTCCCGCGCGCACCGGCAACTGCGCATCGGCCAGATACGACGTCAGCGACGACTGCTGCAGCGCCAGCGCAGCGTTGAACAGATTGACATCGAGATGACCGCCCCGACCATCGCGCGCACGCTGCGCCAGTTTCGACACGATGCCGAGCGCGGCGATATAGCCCGTCATCACATCCACCACGGGCGCCTGCACCTTGCATGGCTCGCTGCCGGGTGTGCCGATCAGGCTCATGAGTCCCGCATCGGCCTGCAGGATGCCATCCACACCCGCATGCTGCGCGTATGGGCCTTCCTGCCCATATGCGGAAATCGAGCAGTAGATCAGTGCCGGTTGTTTGGTGCAGAGTTCGGCGGGACCGAGGCCGAGGCGAGCCATCACGCCGGGCCGCATGCTTTCCACCACGATGTCGGCGCCAGCGATCAATCGGTGCGCCACCTCTGCACCCGCATCTGTCTTCAGATCGATCGACACACCCTGCTTGTTGCGATTGAAGCCGTGAAACAGCGCGCTGTCATCGCCGATCCAGCCCGGCCCCAATCCGCGCCCCATCTCGCCGTGGGGTGGTTCCACCTTGATCACGCGCGCGCCCATGTCGGCCAGCAGCATCGTGGAGACCGGTCCCGCAGCAATCTGCGTGAAGTCGATGACGGTCACGCCTTCCAGTGCATTACCGAGCATGGTCGTTGCCTCCTGCACGCTTGAACGTGCCTTGCGCCGTCGCGATCAGCGCACCCGTTTCGTCGATCAGCTCGGCCGACGAGAAATAGATGCTGCGGCCCGCACGCGTCACCGTGGCGGTTGCGCGCACCCGGCCTGCGCTCACCTTGCCGAGATAGCTGATCGACAACATCAATGTCACCGCATTGCCCAGTTCGCCATCGCCCTGTTGCAAACCTGCGTAGCCGCATGCGGCATCGAGCAGCGTGGCACTGACACCGCCCTGCAGCGTGCGCTGACGGTTCAGGTGACGTGGCTCGATATCGAGTTCAAACGTACACGCGCCGGGCGCGACGCTCGCCAGCCGGATACCGAGCGATTCGAGCAGCGGATTGTCGAGCGCATCGTTCATGTTGGTCACATCGCCACCTTGATGTTGTTCTCGGTGATCACACGCTGCCAGCGCGCGAGCTCCCGCGTGATGTAGGTCTTCAGTTCGTCCGGCGTGGAGCCCTTGACCTCGAAGCCCTGCTTCGTGAACTGATCGGCCAGGTCGGGCGACTTCAGCGCGGCCATCATCGCGGCGTTGATGCGATCCACCACGGGACGCGGCGTCTTGGCCGGGGCCAGCAGGCTGTACCAGAGTTCGGCTTCGTAGCCCTTGAGTCCAGCTTCGGAGAACGCCGGCAGCTCGGGCATCAGTTGCGTGCGCTGCTGCCCTGCGATGCCGAGCGCACGCAGCTTGCCCGCGCGCACGTACTGGATCACCGATGCAAACGTGGCGAACGACACCTGCACCTGATTGCCCATCAGATCCGCAATCGACGGACCCGTGCCGCGATAGGGTACGTGCAGCAGTTCGGTGTGATTGAGTTTGGCAAACACTTCACCGGCCAGATGTTGCGGCGTGCCCGGGCCGGGGCTGCTGTAACTCACCTTGCCCGGATTGGCGCGCGTGTAGTCGACAAACTCTTTCAAGGTGCGATACGGCTGCGTCATGTTCGACACGAGCACCAGTGGCACCGAGCCGATGCGTCCCACCGGTTCGAAATCGCGCTCGATGTTGAAGGGCACCTTCATGCCCAGGTAGGGATTCATCGTGACCTGGCTCGATGCAATCACGAGCGTGTAGCCATCGGGCGCGGCATGCGCCACGTAGTCGGCGCCGAGGTTGCCCCCGGCACCTGGCTTGTTCTCGATGATGACGGGCTGGCCCAGTTGCTGCGACATCTTGGGCGCGATCAACCGCGCAAGAATGTCATTGCCCCCGCCCGGTGCGAACGGTACGACGATCGTGATCGGCTTCGAGGGAAACGGCGCCTGCGCGGAGGCCGTGGCCGTGGCGCCGACGGCGATCATCGCCAGAACGGTGCGCGTCAGCTTTCGCATGAATGGGGGCATGGTTGTCTCCTTGATATTGGTATCGGTATGGGTGTGTTCTTGTGGCCTAGCGGCCAACGAAGCGGGGTGTTCGTTTTTCTGCAAACGCCTTGCGTCCTTCGATCCGGTCATCGGTGTCGCGCAGCGCGCCCCAATAAAGTTCGGTCAGATCCTGCGCGTCGGCGTCGGACAGGTGCGCGGTCTGGCGCGAGAGCTTCTTTACCGCTTGCACTGCTAGTGGCGCGTTGTCGGCAATCCTGTGTGCAAGGGCGAGCGTGCGATCGAGCAAGGCATCGGGCGCCACGGTTTCCGATACCAGTCCGATCCGTGCAGCGGCTTCCGCGTCGATACGATCCCCTGTCAGCACCATCTGCATCGCGTGCGCGGATGGCACCGCTTTCAACAGTCGATGCAGACCGGATACGGCGGGGATCGACCCCACACGCACCTCGGGCAGTCCGAAGCTGGCTTGCGTCGATGCGATGCGCAACTCGCATTGCAGCGCGATCTCCAGACCCGCACCGAGGCAGTGTCCGTTGATCGCCGCGATCAACGGCTTTGCACACTGCAAGCCGCTCAGATCCATCAACCGGATATACAAGCCCCGTTCGGCGGCGACGTCCGGTGCGTGGAACATCGCCTCCGCATAGCTGGCTGGCGATACCTGCGTGCCCTTCAGATCGGCGCCCGCGCAGAATGCACGCGTACCGCTGCCGGTGAGCACGGCGACGTGGATGTCGGCGCGGTCCCTGATTTCGCACAGGTGCTGGCGTAGCTGATGCAACGTGGGGATGTCGAGCGCGTTGAGCGCGTCGGGCCGGTCTATCGTCATTAGCGCGACGTGACCTTCGATGTGCAGATGTACGGTCATCGCATCCCCCTACACGCTAGGCGACGACAGGCTGCGGCCACCGCAGACATACAGCGTCTGGCCCGTGACGTACGACGCGCCGGGACTCGCGAAGAAACGCACCGCGTTGGCGATATCGTCCGCCGTGCCGATCCGCTGCGCCGGCACCGACTTCTGCAAACGCGTCTGCACCTCGGGCGCGAAGTTGCGGAACAACGGCGTGTCGACGATGCCCGGCGCCACGGCGTTCACCGTGATGCCCTGCGATGCGAACTCGATGGCCAGCGAGCGCGTCAGACTGACCACGCCGCCTTTTGCTGCCGAGTAGTTGGCCTGCCCGAATCCGCCGAGCCATGCGCGCGACGAGATGTTCACGATGCGCCCATAGCCGCGCTCCACCATGCCCGGCAACGCCGCGCGGCAGCACAGGAACTGCGAGCGCAGGTTGGTATCGACCACAAGATCCCAGTCCTCGTCGCGCATTTTCAGGAAACGCATGTCACGCACGACGCCCGCGTTGTTCACGAGGCAGTCGATGCGCCCCATCGTGCTGGTTACGTGCTCGAACGCGGCGTTGACCGCTGCGGACTCGGTCAGGTCCACCGTCACACCCATGGCGCGATGGCCCGCGTGAATCAATCCGGCGACGGCATCGGACAATGCCGCCGCGTCTCGGTCGAACAAGGCCACGGCCATTCCCTGGTCTGCCAGCGCGGTAGCGATGCCAAGCCCGATGCCGCGTGCGGCGCCCGTGACTACCGCTACCTGGCGCGTATCTGTGGAAGGTGTGTTCATCTCAGACTCCCAGCACATGCACCGACGATGCGGCATGGTCCACGCCGGCGATGCCGCCACCGGTGCATTGCGTCAGGCCGATCCGTGCATCGGCCACCTGCCGGCCATCGGCGCGTTCCTGCAACTGCCACATGATTTCCACCATCTGCGCGATGCCTGTGGCGCCGAGTGGGTGGCCCTTGGCGAGCAGGCCGCCGCTTGGATTGACAGGCACACGTCCACCGAGTCGCGTTGCACCCGAGCGCAGCAACGGCACCGCTTCGCCCGGAGCCGCCAGTCCCAATGCCTCGTAGTACAGCAGTTCGGCAATCGTGAAGGCGTCGTGCAGCTCCACGACATTTATATCCCTGGGACCGAGACCCGCCTGTTCATAGGCCTGCCGCGCAGCGCGTGCCGTGATCTCGGCATCGAGGATGTCGTCATCGGCACCTTCGCGAATGCCCGATACCACCACCGATGACAGCACGCGCACCGGGCGATATCCCTCGGGCCGTCGCGTGGTCATGATCGCCGCCGCCGCGCCATCCACCTGTGATGGGCAGCACTGCAGCAGCGTCAGCGGATCGGCAATCATGCGCGACGCAAGCACCTCCTCGACCGTGGTCTCGGTGCGTTGCTGCGCGTAGGGGTTCAGCGCGCCATGGCGGCGATTCTTCACCGCCACCGTGGCAAGGTCCACGGCGGTGGCATCCCGCTCGTGCAGGAACCGCGTGCCACGCATGGCGTAGACCGCCGGCAGCACCATGCCCGCCGAGGCGTAGAGATCGGTCATATCGTCGTTGCGCTGCATCGGGATCGTGCCGCCACCCAAGGCGGTCAGTTGTTCGATACCGAAGACGAGTACGGTCTTGTACTGCTGCGCCAGCAATGCATGGCGCGCAAGATGGACGCCCGTGGCGCCGCTCGCGCAGGCGTTCTCCACGTTGTAGACCGGAATGCCCTGCAGGCCGAGATCGCGCACGATCAATTGCCCCAGGATCATGCCGCCGAGCACGTTGGCGCAGTAGACCGCCTCGATATCGGCCAGTTCGATACCCGCATCCTTCACCGCGTCCAGGATGGCACGCTGTGCCAGCTCCGGCGCCATGACGCCGGTATGTCGCCCGAACGTCGTCATCGCGCCGCCGGAAATGTAGATGTCCTGCATGATCTTGATCCTCTTCAGTCCTGCACTGCCTGGAACACGTAGCCGAAGGTGTCGCTGGACACGGGCACGTAGCGGGCGCCAATCGTCGGGCGGTCTTTGCCTTCGAGTCGGCCGAATACACGCAACGGACCATCGAAATCGACATAGCCCAACGCGTAGGGCGGGAGCCCGGTCTTCGGCGCGGGATGGATGACGGTGAAGCTGTAGACCGCGCCGCTGCCGTGCACGGGCACCGTGGCGTATTGCGACGCGAGCGGCGAGTGTTCCGCCACGGCGGGGAATCGCCACGCGCCGGTGGTGTGATGACGCGACGCTTGCAGCGCGGGCGGGGAGTCGGAACTCCAGAGGTTGGGGGTCGTGCTGGACACGAGAGTCTCCTTTGTCGAGGGGGTGCATGGCCGTGCGGTGACTGGATAGTGGTCGGTGGCCAGTGCGTCGACAAACGAGTTTTCGGGACGGATCGCTTGCGTTTCTCTCAACTGAAACTTTCGGCGAGGCCACGTCACCCTCGCCTTTCGTCCAAAAATAATTTACATTGCACTTTGGTTGGCAGATTGGCCCGGATCATTTCGGCACCTGCCGATTGTTGTTGCAATTCAATCACTTACCGACGAAAGGGGACGTGGCCAAACATGGCGGATGATCGCGATACGCTGGCGGCAACCAAGCTCACGCGCACCGAATTTGCGGTGGTGCGGGCCTATGCGCAGGGCATGCGGCCGGTGGATATCGCCAATCGGTATCTGGTGGATCCGGACGATGACGAGGATCTGACCGAACATCAGGCGATTCAGCGCATCCTGGCGCTGCGCGACCGGTTGGTGCAGTTTGCGCTGCAGCATGACCGTCCCGATATCGCGGAAATGTTCGAAGCGCTGCGCGGGCGCTCCGATACCGGGATGTCGCGCCGGGTAGAGGCGCTCTCGTCGATCGAGCAGCTTGGGCAAGGCCGACCGTTACCGACGCATCCGGTGACGCTCTGGTTCGGCCCCAGCCTGGCTCGCCGCATGGTGGCAGCGGAATTGCGTACCGTGGCGGATCTGGTTGCGCTGGCCAATCGCCGGGGCAGCAGTTGGTGGCGTCACGTGCCAAGGATTGGGCGCCATTCCGCGGAAACCATCGTCAGATGGCTGCGCGCCAACGACGACGGCGCTGGGATGCGGCTGCGGACTTTTGTGCGCTCGCCTGGGGATAATGCGCCTTTAAAGGCACTTATTGCTTGTCCATTGGGGCCTTCGATGGCGTATCCCGTACCCTTTGAATCGATGTTGCCAGCGCCGCCGTTCAGTCTGGAACTGGCATGGGTCGGCGACTGGCTGAACACGCATCAGTCACGCAACACGTGGCTGAGCTATCGACGCGAAGCGGAGCGGCTGCTGCTCTGGGCAGGGCGGAACGGACTGTCATTGCGAGACCTGAATGGTGAATCGCTTGCCTCGTATCACGCCTTTCTTGCAGACCCCCAGCCTTCGGCGTTCTGGTGCGGCCCCGCCAGTCCTCGCGACAAGATGCATTGGCGTCCATTCGAAGGACCGTTGCGGGCGAGTTCTTGTGGGGCATCGCTGCGGGTGGCGCGGGTGCTGCTCAAGGAAATTCGTCGCCGGGCTGGCGAACCTGCACGGTCCGGCATCGGGTCACTGGGAGAGGCAAGACACGCGCTGAACGTTTCAAATGCAACGCCGGGCGTGTCGGTTGCGAATACGTTGACCGTGTCGCTTCCCATCCCCGCATTCCTCGACTGGCTCGCTCGGGACAACCCAAATCCACAACAGCGCGCCGCGCTTGCCGCCGCATTGCTGATTGCACGCCATGGAGTCCGGGTCGTGGAGTTGGCGGCGCTACGCTTGGGAGATGTGGAGTCGATTGGCGACAGCGGCCGGCTCTCGCTCTCGGCCAAAAGCGCCGCACGGCGGAAGCCCATGCTGCTGGAGCCTGAGGCGTGGGAGGCACTGCGCAAACACTGGGCTGACCGAGGGCTGCCCGACTTTGGCGAGCGCGACTGGAATGCGGAAGTCGCACTGCTCGCGCCGACAGCGTTTCCAGACACCGTGCGCGGGAACGCCAAGCGTGGGCAGCACTTGGCGGGCTACTCGGCAAGCGGCCTCGATCGGCTCTTGCGTGCGAGTTGGAAACGCTTCGCCGCAGCGCACGGCGGTGTGCCGGCGGACTTCTCGCCCGGCCGGCTCAGGTTGAATTAAAGCAACGTCTTGTCCAGGCCGAAGCGGGCCTTCAGGACTTCCAGCAAGTCTTCCCGCGCGTTTCGGTCGGTGAGCTGCACATCCAGCATCACGCGGCCCGAATCCCATTCCTTGATCGTGCCAAGCAGTTGGCCAGACTCAGTACGGATCTTGTATTGGCGGCTGATTTCCTTGACCTTGCGCGACTTGCCTTCCTGCATCTGCTTCCGGATCGATTCCACCTCGCGGCTGGACAATCCGTCGTTCATGATCCGGCCCGCCAGTTCGCGCGTACGGTCCTCACCTGCGAGCTTGAAGTACAGCGTGAGTTCGTACCCGGCCGCGATGCCGATGGCGCTCGGCCGTTCACGCATCACGGCAATCACGGAGTCCGGCAGCTTCAACAGCGCCAGCGTCTTGTTCACCGTGCCGGCCGACATCCCTGTCAGCTCACAGATTTCGTCTTCCTTTTGAACCTTGCCCTCATCCAGCAGCTGACGCCATGCGATGGCATTATCCAGCGCCGATTGGTCGGAGCGCTGTTCGTTCAGCAGGAACGACAGACGGTAGAAGTCGAGATCGCTGAGATCATTCTCGACAAAGCATTCCATCTCGAGCTTGCCGGCTGACGCCAGGGCACGCTTGCGATAGTGACCGTCGATGAGGATGAAGTGTCCGGGTCGCGTCGGATCCGGCGCAGCAAGACCAGGCGTTTTTTGTCCGTGCGTGGCAATCGACGCCGCACGTTCCTGCACGACGGCAGGATCATAAATGCGACGGGCGTTGAAGGGATTGTCGTGCAACTGGGCGATGGGAATGCGCGCCAGCACGCGCCCTTCCATCGCTTGCACCTCACTTTCAGCGCTGAAAGTTTGCGCCGCCTGGCCCACGCGTTGGCCCTGCAACAGGCCGTTCGGATGGTCAGAGAGTGCGGCCTCGGCCCGTGCAAACCGATCGACGGCGTCGTTCCGCGTCTTTTCTGCCGCCATCCCGGCGAGCATGCCTGCCTTCAGGCTCTTCAATTTCGTAGTCATTCCATTACTCAATCAGGGACAGTATCTCGTCCACCATCATGTCCACTTCCTGGATGGCTTCGCGCGCGCCCGGTACGCCGTGTACGGTGCAGCCCATGGCCAGGCACTCGCGGAATGCCGAGCGCGAACCGACCATGGAGTTCAGAAGCGGCACCTCTGGATCGTCGCCAAGAATCTCGATGGCCTGACGCGCGATCGAGACGCGGCGCTGAACCATGTTGGCCGCCACCCGAATTTGCAGCGTTTCATTCTGTACCTGGGCATGCTGCGCCAGTGTCTTGGCAGCCACGGCTGCCCAAAGATCCGGCGGAGACGGTACGACCGGAATGATCGCCAAATCCGAAATCAGCAAGGCACTCGACGGCGCCGCCGAATGTACCGCAGGCGGGCAATCCACCACGATGTAGTCGTAGTCGTTCATGAACTTCCGAACCTCCCGGTGCATGGCACCGCCGGACGGAGCCAAACCAATCACCGAGGCGGGAAACGGCCGTTCATCGCTGGCTTGCGCTGCCCAGCGCGTGGCAGTGCCTTGCTCGTCCATATCGACAAGCAGGGACCGCGCGCCACGCAGCCCCAGCGTTCCAGCAAGGTGCATGCTGACGGTTGTCTTGCCGCAGCCGCCCTTCTGGTTGAAAACGGTGATGATTTTTGCCGGCACTTCGGTCTCACTTTCAGCGCTGAAAGCGCCGGATGATGATGTTCAGTTAGCCGAACTTTAGCGAAATCGACTTTGCGCCACAACCCATTTTTCTGAGCATTTGAATAAAACACTGTAAAACGGCGCCGGACAATGGATACCCCTTAAGCAGGGCACGTGTCAGGCGCAGATTTCGCTACATCAACTGTGCGGGATTCTTCTTCTTGAAAAGCGGTAGAGAATCCGCCTAAAGTTAAGGTGGTGCGCATTACGCCGCACATGACACCGCAACACATTGTGGTTATGATGCCCGCTACAGTCGAGTCAAGTCGTGTTACCTCGTTGGCTTCCGTTCGGTATCTACGAGAACTCAGCGTGCTTGAACGGTTGTTTGCGTTGTGTGTAAAACGAACTTGCTTCGAAAGGAAATCTGTTATGGCAACCGGTACGGTCAAGTGGTTCAACGAGACCAAGGGTTTCGGCTTCATTACCCCCGATGATGGTGGCGCCGATCTGTTCGCTCACTTCTCCGAAATCCAGGGTTCCGGCTTCAAGACCCTGAAAGACGGCCAGCGAGTGACGTTCGAAGTGAAGCAGGGACCGAAGGGTCTGCAAGCCTCGGCGATCAAGCCGGCGTAAGCGGAACCACAGTGGCTGGTCAGGCGGGAGGTCTCCGGTCCGATCAGTGACGCAAAAAAGGCAAGCTCTCGCTTGCCTTTTTTGTTTGTGCAGCGCGGTTGGAAGCTGTCAGCCCAGCTTGCGCACGCTCGTGCGCGACGGCTGCAGAATGAGCGCCTTCGAGGAGTCAGCATCGACCTTGGCGCCCGGATAGACCACTAGCACATCCTTGAGCGCCTTGCGGAACAATGCACGGAACTTGCGCTCGCTCTCCGTCTCGGTCCCGAACTGCATTTGCAGCGCTTCCCACGGGATCTCCGTGCGGCGCTGGATGGTAAAGAACCGGTAGGTCAGCCACGAATAAACGTCCAGCGCAAATGGCGACTGCTTGAGCGCCTTCAGCGCGCGCATGTCGACCGGTACCGGACGATTCACCAGTTCGTTGAAAAACGGCTCAGACAGCACCACAAAGCTCTCGAACATCGAACCTTGGCCCGGCTGCATCGGGTCCCACCACGTCGACAACTGGTCGGCCAGCAGATAGCCCACGCGGTCGATCGACATCGGCTCGTGGTTGGGCGGCTGATTCGGCAATTGGATCGACTTGTTCTGCACGATGGCGATCGTCGCCGAGAACAAGCGGATCATCTGCTGGCGCACCAGCGTCATCGTGCCGCGCTTGCCACCCGTCGCCATCGGAATGCCGAGGTTGTACATGAACTCGGACAAGGAATTGCCAAGCGAAATGCGACGATCCTCCACCGTGCCGGTGAACTCGCCGCGCTTCTTCTTGGCCATGATTTCCTTGCCGATCCACGCCAGCATCAGCCGTGGATAGGATCCGTACGGATAGCCTAGCGAAACGGTTTCGGAAACCAGTTTCTGCTTGCCATTTGCCGCCTTTTCCGCGCGTTGCTGCGTGAAGTAGCCAGGCTGGATCATCAGCGAGATATTCCCGCTGGTGCGTGTCCACACAGGTGGCGCGCCCTTGGGCGCGCGATAGGGCAGCGTGACCTGCACACTGGCACGGCTAAGGAAGCCGACTTCGCCACTTTGCCACGCGTCCTCGCGTTCCATGGCCTGGGCTTCATCGAACAGGCGCTGGAATTTTTCGGACGGAACGATGGCGCTCTCGTTTCCAGGAACGATGATGCGCGACGGTTCGACGTCGGCGTCCAGCGTGGCACGTTCCGCTTCGGAGGCCATAGAGCGTTTGATCGGCATGTTGGTGATTTCGGATTACCCGCCTTTTTACGCGATCACGTATACGTTGTCACGCAGAAACGGGTACGTATACGCGATCAATGCCGATTCGCTGCGGTTGAGTGCGGTTGAGCCACGACTTCAGCGCCTGCTCTTGCGCAGGAGATCGCTTGGTGCATTCCTGCCGTCCGGGCTTTCAGCGTCTCGCTTGCCACAGGGGCTTCCTGGAAGCGGTCTGTTTCCTGGCCGGGTATCCGGCGACTGGCGAGATGACAGACACACGGTGGGCAGCCCGTCAGGGTTGTCCACGGTTGGCTGCTCATCCACTACAAGTAAACGATACCGATACGGGTTAACTACTCGTAAACCGTATACGGAGACAAAACAGAGTTGATTACAAACAGGTTTACATGCCTCTCCGTACCCGATTCTGCGCACTTTTGTACCTGTTTCTGCGAAGGGCCGAACCCGAATCTGCGACCGGGCGAACCCGTTTCAGCGTAAACAGCGAACCGGATTCTGCGGGGATAACCTGCTGATCCCACAGGGTTTTCCACAGCGGGATCGATAAAAAGCGTACCCGTTTCTGCGCCCCCGCGCTTGCTGCCCCTCCCGATCGTGTCTTGTGCCCGCTGTAGGGACGCTTATCCACGCAGAATCGGGTACGTTTTTGGCGCGCACGCTCTTGCCCACTGCGTTGGGATTGCGAAATCCGCACGCCTGGCGGCCCGATTCCGTACCCAATTCTGCGACAAAGGGCTTGGACGCTATTTTTCGACGGTGCGTACCCAATTCTGCGGCGTACCCGTTTCTGCGGATACCCGCATGGCGGGATCGGGAAAGCAAAAGCGTACCTGTTTCTGCGAGGCTGGTGCGCCTTCGCATTTGTCCGGGCGTACCCAATTCTGCGTGAAGCTGGATCGGGCGCCATGATGTATGGGCAACATTGCCCGCGTATACATCGTCTGCGGCGAAAGCTACCGCCAACTAGCGGTGTGAAACCGAGCGGTCGCCATTTCCGCACCGTACCCGTTTCTGCGGACGGTATACGTATACCTGCTGCCCGGCAGGTGCCACGACATGTCTCCTGAAACACCCACCGTACCCGTTTCTGCGGACCAACGGCTGCCAACTGCGTACCTGTTTCTGCGCCGCACTTTCTGACATGTGGTCTTGAGGGTGGAAAGGCACCTGGCGTACCCGATTCTGCGTGGATAACCAGACTGCCTAAAAGTGAGGCGGGATAAGCGCAGCCTGCCACGGCGTATACGCGACAAAAAGCGGGCCGAGCGTACCCGTTTCTGCGCAGATGCGACACGACTCTGAAGCCGGGCTGGCGTACCCATTTCTGCGGCGATCAAAACGCGGAGGAGGGAGTGCGTACCCGTTTCTGCGAACTCGACGGACGCGAGGCGCGTGCGCCCGTGACACAGTCGCGAGCCGCGTCGAATCAGCCCCGTGCGTGGCGTGGATCAGACGAATAAAGGATGGAGCCCGTCACGCGGATCGGCGAGAGGCGATAGAGGTTGAGCCCGATCGGGCTCGTGCCCGAGGTGGAGGGATGCTGCGGAGAGGTGGGAAGGACGAAAAAAAAACCCGCCGTCTCCGGCGGGTTCTTCACAACCATCGGCACGCCATCAAGGCATGCCGGCGGTCATTACATCGGGGTGATGTTAGCGGCTTGCAGACCCTTCGGGCCGTTCTTGACTTCGAACGACACGCGTTGGTTTTCCTGCAGCGACTTGAAACCATCAGCGCGGACTTCCGAGAAGTGCGCGAACAGGTCATCACCACCTGCGTCCGGCTTGATGAAGCCGAAGCCCTTGGCGTCATTGAACCACTTGACGATACCGGTTTGCATGATATTGCTTTCCAAAAAATGTGAAAAAAGAAACCGATGGCACACACCACCGTACTGCCAACTCAAGGAAAGGACACCATGGACAACCGAAGTACCAGACGGTGGCTAACGAATGAACTGTTGCCTCGTCGCTTGAATCTGCGCCAGATTTATACGGGGGATTGACGCGCCCGTCAAGGCAGGGGTTTTCCCCAGCGGGGACTGCCCCGTCCCGGTGCGCTTGTGGGATCATCCCGCCTTTCCCAAATTTGCCAGGAGCGAGTGGCCTTGCCGCTCCGCCCTGGAAGCACCTGGAGATCACCCATGTCAACGCCCGCCGCCGCGCCGTCCGCCGGCCTGCTCGAGCGCATTTTTCGTCTGCGGGAGCACCAGACCGATGTCCGCACGGAAATCCTCGCGGGGGTCACTACATTCCTGACGATGGCCTACATCATCTTCGTCAATCCGAGCATCCTTGGGGACGCCGGCGTGCCGAAAGATGCCGTGTTTGTCGCCACGTGCCTGGCGGCCGCCATCGGCACGCTGATCATGGGTTTCTACGCAAACTATCCCATTGCGATGGCGCCGGGCATGGGTCTCAATGCCTACTTCGCCTATACCGTGGTCAAGGGCATGGGGCTGCCGTGGGAAGCCGCGCTCGGTGCGGTGTTTATCTCCGGCTGCCTGTTCCTGGTTGTGACGCTGTTCCGCGTGCGCGAGGCCATTGTCCGGGGCATTCCGCCGGCGATCCGCGGGGCGATCACGGCGGGTATCGGCCTGTTCCTGGCGATCATTGCCTTGCACAGCGCCGGCATCATCAAGGGCCACCCTGCCACGCTGGTCACCATTGGTGACTTGCATCAACCGCCGGCCGTGCTGGCCATCCTGGGGTTCTTCGTCATCGTGGCGCTTGACCGCCTCAAGGTGAAGGGCGCGATCCTGATCGGAATCCTGCTGACCACGGTGCTCAGCTTCGTCTTTGCCGGCAACCAGTTCCACGGTGTGGTCTCGGCACCGCCGTCGATCTCGCCCACGCTGTTCAAGCTCGACATCTCCGCCGCGTTATCCATCGGCATCCTCAACGTGGTGCTGGTCTTTTTCCTGGTCGAGCTGTTCGATGCAACGGGTACGCTGATGGGCGTCGCCAACCGGGCCGGCCTGCTCAAGGCCGGCAAGATGGACCGCCTGAACAAGGCGCTGATGGCGGACAGCACGGCCATCATGGCCGGTTCGCTGCTCGGCACGTCTTCCACCACCGCCTATATCGAGAGCGCGTCTGGCGTGCAGGCCGGTGGTCGTACTGGATTGACGGCGGTGACCGTGGCGGTGCTGTTCCTGGCCTGCCTGTTCATCGCCCCGCTGGCGGGTGCCGTGCCGGCATATGCCACGGCGCCCGCGCTGCTATACGTGTCGTGCCTGATGCTGCGCGAACTGGTGGAGATCGACTGGTCCGATGTCACCGAGGTGGTGCCCGCCGTGTTGACCGCGCTGGGGATGCCTTTCACCTATTCGGTAGCCAATGGCGTGGCATTCGGCTTCATCTCCTATGCACTGCTGAAACTGCTGACGGGCAGGGCGAAGGATGTGCCGCTCATGGCGTGGATCATCGCCGCAGTCTTCCTCTTCAAGTTCTACTACCTGCCAGGCCACTGATCGCGCGTATCCGGCACTGCAACAGCGCAGGAACGGTGCTTGACCACACAACGGGGGACCGCCTGGCGCCGTCCCCCGTTTTTTTTGGCAGAGCCGATAGATGTGTTCAAAATGAAAACGATGACATTTTCGGCGCACCTCACCTGAACGCGTACCCGTTTCTGCGTCGGGTTACGCGAACGGCTGTTTCACGGCGTACCTGTTTCTGCGAGGAATGTGAGTGCTCATTTACCTAGTGGGCGCGGTAAAAAGGCGCTTTCACGTCTCATACAAAAGTATGAGACTTGGCTGAAAGCGAACATTCCGGGCTGGACAAAAGGGGTGAAATGCACTGAACTAGAACCGTGGCAAAAATTTGAGGGCGCGCAACGGCGCCCTTTCTTGACTCCGGGAAAAGGCGCCTGCCAGCTGGCCAGAGGTAGCGCGTTCCGCAGTCGGCCACGGTTGCCGGGACAGTACAAGGCAACCGGCCAAACGAGACCGTCAGGACAGGCGGCTTTCGCCACCACGGAAGAGAGCATGCGGATACACGCATGCCGACATCGTCTCTCCTATCGACTCGAATCGAGCAGGGACAGACCGAATAAAGACAGTTCGAATCCAGAACGAAGACAGTGGTAAACGCGAACGTGTAGTGCCGGGGGATGTTGTTCAACGGGGAACAGATCATGACCGCAGGAGAAATCCGGCGTCCCGCCATCGGGCCGATCCATCAATTCGCCAACCATTCGTTCCAGGCAGACTGGGCGGAGGTCGGTCACGTCCATGGCAAGCGGCGACTTGCATGTCGCGCTCGCGCCAGCGCACGACAATCACACAGTCCGTCCAGATCGTGAATCCCCAGACGTTGCGCGCGGAGCCATCCGCGCAGCCAGCGGAACCCGACCGGGCCGGGTGGCCCGCTGCCGCGCCTGCGGCAGGGCGTTCCGCAACCAACAAGAAGCCCAGGGAGAACGTCATGGACCGACTGTGCAAGGCGGCGACACGCTCCGCACAGATCGTGCTCGTGTCGCGGTACGAGGATTTTGGTTTCAATGCGAGCCAGTTTGGTTCGGGGTGGGAAATCCGCCGGGTTCAACAAGTCAGCGGCCTGGAGCGCGCGGTGCGAGGCAGCTCGCCCATGGCGGGCATACTCGACCTGCAATCGGCCTATAGCGATGCGGAGCTGACCCAGCTCGAACAGGGTCTGCAGCACCTGCATGTCATGTGGGTGGCTATCACGTCGACGGCCATGCTCGAGGATGAGCGCGTGCGGCGCCTGATCCGCGACTACTGCGTGGATTACGTACGCACGCCATTCTCGTTCGACGAACTGCTCTACACGCTCAAGCATGCGCACGGCATGGCCTGCCTGCATGGTGCGCGACTGCCGGAACCGCCTGCCGCAAAGGGGCCGATGATCGGCGAATGCCAGGCCATGCGCGTGATGTTCCGCTCGCTGGCCAAGGTGGCCCACAACGATGCGCCCGTGTTCATTTCGGGGGAATCGGGCACGGGCAAGGAGCTTGCCGCCCAGGCCATCCATGAAGCGTCGAGCCGTCGCAAGGGGCCGTTCGTGGCCATCAACTGCGGCGCGATTCCATCGCATCTGGTGCAGTCCGAACTGTTCGGCTACGAGAAGGGTGCGTTCACGGGGGCCAATGCGCGCAAGATCGGCTGGATCGAGCAGGCGCAGGGCGGCACGCTGTTTCTCGACGAAATCGGCGACCTGCCGCTGGAGAGCCAGGTGGCCCTGCTGCGTTTCCTGCAGCAGGGCACCATCACCCGGCTTGGTGGACACCAGTCGATTCCCCTGGACCTGCGCATCATCTCCGCCACGCACGTGGATCTGGTGCTCGCGCAGGGCGACGGGCGCTTCCGTCCCGACCTGTTCCACCGGTTATGCGTGCTGACGCTGACGATTCCGCCTTTGCGCGATCGCGGCGAAGACATCCTGCTGCTGGCAAACGCTGTGCTTGCCGAGCATGGCCACGAAGCCCATCGCCGTATTCGCGGGTTCTCGTCGTGCGCCACACAGGGCATGATGCAGTACGGCTGGCCGGGCAATGTCCGCGAGCTGATCAACCGCGTGCGGCGTGCCATCGTGATGACCGACAACCGTAAGATCACGGCCGAGGATCTGCAACTGAACGGTGGCGTGGAAGTTCCGCGCAAGACGCTCGATGCGATACGCGAGGAAGCCGAGCGCGAGGCGATCCGCACGGTGATGGCCAGCCATGGCTTTCACGTCGTGCCGGCGGCGCGCGAACTCAACGTATCGCGCGTGACGCTGTACCGGCTCATGCACAAGCACAACATCCGCGTCGATCTTCAGGCTGCGGCAACGGGGGAATAACGCGGGCGGTCAACGCACCACGTGCAGGCGTGCAGGGGTGTAGCGCCAAGGGGGATCCGGCGACGTCCGCTCGCCGGATCCCCTTTGTCCTTCCGCCCGGACAGCGGCGGCAGGCTAACGCGGCTTGGCCCGCGTAAGAACTCCCAAACTGACTTTCAATGTCAGGTCATGCCGATCTTGCCGCGTCGTCCACGCGGCGGCGCGCTCCCGTCCGGCGATGGCCTGCCCGGCACTACGTCATGCGGGTCCATCAGGTTGTCACGTGCCTGACGCTCGGCAGGCGCCGCAGCGGGTGGCGCAGCGCGGTCGTCCGGCTTGTACTGCATATCGCCCCAGGTCCAGCCGAACGCCCTCACATAGCTGTCATTGCTCACGGCCGCGTGGCTGTTTGGGTTGGCGTAGTCGGGGCGGTCGAACCATGCGTAGTTTCCGGCCAGCGCCGGGGCTGCCGCAGTCGAGAACAGTGCCATGGCGGCGGCAACTCTGGCGAACATGTGTGGCTCCCTCCCTTTTTATAAAAGGTGCCCGCCGGGGGACGGAGCACGTAAACCGGTTTAGGCCCGCACGCGCGAAAAAGCAACCGCCGGTTGCCGGGCCTGACGGAGATATCGCGGGCCGCCCGTCAATAAACGGGACACCCGTTGCGCTGCCGGCTGGCAGCGGTGGCCGCGCCTCGGTTGGCTGATGCACAGAACGACGCGGCAGGGCGTGCGGTCTGCCGTGGAGACGGCAACAGGGGCGGCGACAGCAACTCGCTGACAGTGGGGGCTGGGCCGGCAAGCCGATGGGCACGCCGACGCGCGTTCATTCGCGCTGGTGGATGACGCATGGCAGTGTGGTCTCCTGCGTTCTGTTCGAATCGTTATTGGACTCTGACTTCTCCCTGCACCGACTAGAGCGACAAGTGTGCCAATCGCCTGCAAACCATTGTTTGATAAGGCATTGGCGTGCGGCCTGGTGGAAAGCCGGGGCGAAATGGCGGGCTGCGGGCCGCAATCGGTTACGCCGATGCAACGACAAGCGGACGCTAGGTCGCGTCGGCTCGCTGACCGGCGTCCGATGCCTCTTCATTGGCCACGCCCGTGCGGAACCCGGGAACGCGACGCGACGAAAGAGTCAGGCCCTCAAGTGGGACGCGACGCCTTTCACATGGCGGAAAACAGACATCGATGTCTGCAATGGCGCCCACATGGCTGAAAGTGACGGGAAAATGATCCCCATGCGTCCGCACGCGAGCGTGCCATGGGCGGGCGTGCATCTGGTTGCAACGCTGAAACCCGCACGGGTCCGCAGAAACGGGTACGCCCGGATGCCTCGGGGGAACAGCGGCCGGCTGCTTTAGCCCATCAGCGAGGCGTGGCGGGGGCGCCGGAGGCCGCAGTGACGGGCGCGTTGGTGCCGGAAATCGGCTTGGGTCCCGGACCCGGTGCCGGGTTGCGTTCGCAGCCGGCCATCAGCGTGGCCCCCGCGGAAAGGCAAAGTGCCAGCAGTGCCGAACGAGCGACCACAGCACGCGCGGCGATCAGGCGCCGCACAAGAACATTGCGCATGGGAGAAGCCTCCTGTCATCGGCATGTGTGCCTTGCTTAACTACTGTAGCAGTGCAAACGGCTGTTGCGCGACAAGCGATCTATGATGGACCTACACATCAGACGCTGGCCGACAGACAACCCCGGTTGCACCGGTCAGGCTGATGAACGTGGCAGATGCGCCACCTCCGCGTGGGCTTCATCCCAGTCAGTAGGAGCCCGGGCAAGTCAGGACAGGACCGAAAACGCATGCATTCCGACAACGCGCCCGACCATTCGCACGCAGTGCCCCCTAAGCCGCAGCGCGGCCGTTGGCTGCCCGATCGGCATACCGGGACGCGCACGGTGCGCGTGGTGTCGGCATCCATTACCGCGTGGTTCGATCACAGGGCGGCGAGCAAGGGCGCCGCCCTGTCCTTCTACATGCTGTTCTCGCTGGCGCCGATCCTGGTGCTGGTGATATCGATCGCCGGGCTGTTCTTCGGTGCCGAAGCCGCGCGTGGCGAGATCTTCGCGCAGCTCGATGGACTGGTCGGCCCCCAGGGCGCTGCGGCGATCCAGGAAATCCTGGCCGCCACGCATCGTGCAGGTGGCAGCGGCGTGGCCGCGTTGATCGCGATGGGCATTCTCGTGGTGGGCGCCACCAGCGCCTTTGCCGAACTCAAGAGCAGCCTGGACGATATCTGGCAGGCGCCGCCGCCCCAGGGCGCGGGCTGGCAGAAGCTGCTACGTGCGCGGATGGCCTCGTTCAGCATCGTGCTGGCGCTCGCATTCATGCTGCTGGTGTCGCTGGTGGTCAACGCGGCGCTGGCCGTGGTCAACCGGTTCTGGGGCCAGCTCTGGACGGCCTCATGGTTTGCGCCAGTGGCGGACGTGATCTCCACCGCGTTCTCGTTCGCCGTCGTCACCGCCTTGTTCGCCACCATCTTCAAGATGCTGCCCAACGTGCGGATCTCGTGGAAGGACGTGCTGATGGGCTCGATCATCACCGCGTTGCTCTTCTCCATCGGCAAGCGACTGATTGGCCTGTATCTGGGCAACAGCGCCGTGGCGTCATCGTACGGTGCGGCGGGGTCGGTCGTGGCGTTGATGCTGTGGGTGTACTACTCGGCGCAGATTTTCTTCTTCGGCGCGGAGCTGACCCGCCAGTACGCGTTGCAGTTCGGCAGCCTGCGCGGGCATGATCCGGCGCGCGAAAACCGTGGCGTGCCAACCAGCACCCCGGCAGGCGGCGCGAACCGGTAAAATAGCGCCCCATCCGAAGCCGGGAATCGTTCCCGGACCGCCATCGCGCCCCAGCCGTTCCGCCTCGCCGCTGCCTGCAGCCGGCGCCAGTGCTGGCTTCGGGGCGCTACTACCAGGTTCCTCTAGCCGTGAGTTCGCTCGTTTCCGAAATTGCGCGTCGCCGCACGTTTGCCATTATTTCCCACCCGGATGCGGGTAAGACCACGCTGACCGAGAAGCTGCTGTGGTTCGGCGGCGCCATCCAGGTGGCCGGCGAAGTGCGCGCGCGCAAGGCCGACCGCCACGCCACGTCCGACTGGATGGAACTGGAAAAGCAGCGGGGCATTTCGGTGACCTCGTCGGTGATGCAGTTCCCGTACCAGCCGCGCGCCGATCTGCCGGAAAACATCGTGAACCTGCTCGACACCCCGGGCCACGAGGATTTTTCCGAAGACACGTACCGCACGCTGACGGCGGTGGACTCCGCGGTGATGGTGATCGACTCGGTCAATGGCGTGGAAGCGCAGACGATCAAGCTGCTGAACGTGTGCCGCCTGCGCGCGACGCCGATCCTGACGTTCATGAACAAGCTGGACCGCGAAGGCCGCTCGCCCATCGAACTGCTCGACGAAATCGAAGACGTGCTGAAGATCCAGTGCGCGCCGATGACGTGGCCGATCGGCATGGGCAAGGCGTTCCGCGGCGTGTATCACATGATCGACGACAAGGTGCAGCTGTTCGACCCGAAGGGGGAGAAGGGCACCTCGGCGCTGCTCGACGGCCTCGACAATCCCGAACTCGACCGCATCCTGGGCTCGCAGGCCGATGAACTGCGCATGGAGATCGAACTGGTGCGCGGCGCGTCGCACACGTTCGACCGCGAAGCCTTCCTGGCCGGCCGCCAGACGCCGGTGTATTTCGGTTCGGCCATCAACAACTTCGGTGTGCAGTCGCTGCTGGACGCGCTGTGCCAGCTCTCGCCGCCGCCGCTGGCGCGCCAGACCGAAACGCGCACCGTGGAGCCGCAGGAGGCCAAGTTCAGCGGCTTCGTGTTCAAGATCCAGGCCAACATGGACCCGCGCCACCGCGACCGCATCGCCTTTGTGCGCGTGTGCTCGGGCCGCTTCGACCGTGGCATGAAGCTGCTGCACGTGTCGCAGGGCAAGACCGTGGCCATCAACAACGCCATCACGTTCATGGCGCAGGACCGCAACACGACCGAGGAAGCCTTCGCGGGCGACATCATCGGCGTGCCCAACCATGGCACGATCCGCCTGGGCGATGTGTTCACCGAAGGCGAACCGCTGCGCTTCACGGGCATCCCGTCGTTCGCGCCGGAATTCTTCCGCCGCGCGCGGCTCAACAACCCGCTCAAGGTCAAGCAGTTGCAGAAGGGTTTGCAGCAGTTGGCCGAAGAGGGCGCCACGCAGATGTTCCGCCCGCTGGTCTCCAACGACCTCGTGCTGGGCGCCGTGGGCATGCTGCAGTTCGATGTGGTGGCGCACCGCCTTGAACATGAATATGGCGTCGATGCGATCTTCGAGTCGCACGAATGCGCGACTGCTCGCTGGCTCAAGGGCGACCCGGCCGAGATCGAAAAGCTGATCGACAAGGCCGGCCACAACGTGGCCCTCGACGGTGCGGGCGATCACGTCTACCTGGCGCCAAGCATGGTCAACCTGCGACTGACGCAGGAGCGTTTCCCGAACATCGAGTTCAGGGAGACGCGGGAAATCGCCTAATCCTGTTTGAACGCCTGCATCCACCGCGCCGGCGGGTAATGTGTCAATCACGATACAAAGCCAGTCGGCGCGTGTCCGGGTTCCCGGATAGAATCGGCGGTTTCGCCATGTACGCGGTTGCGTACATGGCACCCCCTCGCCGCCAACGCCCCCATGTCCTCCGCCCCCGCGCAGCCGGCCAATGAGCCGGACAACGTCTTTCGCGACCCCGCTTTCCGTCATTTCTGGTTTGCCCGGCTGTGTACCACCATCGGTTACCAAATCTTTACGGTTGCGGTGGGCTGGCAAATGTATGCGCTCACTAACGACGCGTTCATGCTGGGCATGGTGGGGCTGGTGCAATTCCTGCCGTCGATTGTCCTGCTGCTGATGTCGGGCCATGTGGCCGACCGGTTCGACCGCCGCATCATCGTCCGGACGTGCCAGATGCTGGAGGCGGTCATTGCGATAGCGATGGCGGTGGCCAGTTTCTCGGGCTGGATCACCAGCCAGTACATCTTCCTGTTCGTAGCCTTGATCGGCGGCTGCCGCGCGTTCGAAACGCCCACGCTGCAGGCGCTGCTGCCGAGCGTGGTCACGCCGCGCCAGTTGCCGCGCGCGGTGGCACTGGCCAGTTCGGCTGCGCAGGCGGCCATCATCATCGGCCCGGCACTGGGCGGGTTTGCCTATGTGGCCGGCCCCGGCGTGGTCTATTCGATCAGCGCGGTGTTGTTCGCGATTGCAGCGATCCTGGTGTTCACGCTGAAACTGCGCCAGGCACAGCAGAGGCTGACCACGCCGGTCAGTGTCAAGACGCTGTTTGCCGGGTTCGCCTACATCCGCAGCAATCAGGTGCTGCTGGGCGCCGTGTCGCTCGACCTGTTCGCGGTCCTGCTCGGCGGCGCCACGGCCCTGCTGCCGATCTACGCCAAGGACATCCTTCACACCGGCCCGTGGGGGCTGGGGTTGCTGCGCTCGTCCCCAGCCATCGGCGCATTGGTCACGGCACTGTGGCTGGCCCGACATCCGCTGAACCGACGCGTGGGCCGCGTGATGTTCAGCGCCGTGGCGATTTTCGGCGTGGCGACGATGGTGTTTGGCATTTCGAAATGGCTGCCGCTGTCGATGGCCGCACTCGTGGTGCTGGGCGCCTCCGACATGATCAGCGTGGTGGTTCGCCAGACACTGGTACAGCTCGATACCCCCGACGACATGCGCGGCCGGGTGGGTGCGGTCAACTCGGTCTTTATCGGCGCTTCCAACCAGCTGGGCGAATTCGAGTCGGGGGTCACCGCCGCGCTGCTCGGCCCAGTCGGTGCGGTGCTGCTCGGCGGGATCGGTACGATCTGCGTGGTGGCCGCCTGGATCAAACTGTTCCCGATGCTGACCAACCGGGATCGGCTGCATGACCATCAGGTGGAGGTTGTCAGCCAGGAGAAGGCGGCACCGGCACGTTGATGTTGCGGCGTGGCTACGACTTCCTGTGTTTGTGTGACCGCGGAGCGTACCCGTTTCTGCGTTACGTCAGTGTTTCGCGCTACGTCCGTTTTGGTCTGTTGCCCGCTAAGAATTAGCTACCTAGAATGCATCCCAACGCATTCGGTCTTGTACCGGGTGCCCAGCCTCCGAGGCCCGCAACGATCTGATCGTTGCGGGCTTTCGTGTTTTATAGCCGGCAGGAGCGAAATTCAGGTGCAGCACTACGTTGTTTATCTAGACGAATTCGGTCATATCGGGCCCTACGTTGCAAGAGACCACGCCAAGTACAACGACAGTCCGGTTTTCGGACTGGCGGGATTCATGCTTCCTGTCGCACAGGTGCGTGAGTTTGCCGTCTACTTCTACAAGTTGAAGTGCGGATTGCTCGCCTGGGATCTGATGCACAAGAATCCTCGCGATCTTCCCGCCTGTCGTTGGGAGAAGAAAGGCTCTGCATTGTTCACGGCCCGCAATGTGCAGATCTACCGGCCGTTGCGACAGGCAACCTTCCGATTGTTGAATCGAATTGCCGCCGTTGGTGGGCATGTTGTCTACACCGGAGAACGCAAGGCATCGCAGATGGGCGTGCATGTCTCGGCGGAGATGTTCAGGCGTCAACTTCTCTGCGCGATCAGGCAAGTGGACGGGCACTGCGCGCAGACGAATTCCACGTGTCTGGTTTTGCTCGACCAACAGGATGCAGGCGACGACTGGCGGGAGCGCAACGTCGAAGCATGCACTGTGGCGATGTTCGAAGGGGATGCGAAGTGCCGCAGACTGGTCGAGCCCCCCTTGCAAGGAGAGAGCCATCTCTTCCAGACCCTCCAATGCGCCGATTGGCTCTGCGGACTCATTGGCCGGCTAGCCGCACATGCTGCGGCACCCAACGAATACGCCGACTGGGCTGTATTTCACAAGTATTTCCATGATCGTGTCCGTGACGTGGCGTTGGTGAGCAGCGGTATCCGCCCGCCAGTTGAGGTCTTGGCTTCAGGGCCGGTTTCGGAACTGGGCTAGCGGGGAGAAGCGACCGGCACAATCTGCGCAGGAGTTGTAAAGACTTCACACACGGCGCCTCGGTTGGGAGAGGTGACGCTAGGGATTCCAAGAGGGGCCGGCGTGTGGCATGCGCCCGCACAACGGCCCACGCAGAAACGGGTACGCTTTTTCCTCTCGCCGGCCCGTTCTGGCACATCCTTCGCAAGTCTTGTCGGTTTTGCCATTTTCCGGAGCCGACGCATGGACTTGAATTTCATCGATCACGCCAAGCTGGAGGCCACCTGGGCCTATCTGGCCCAGTTCGCCGTCAGTCAGGGGTTGAATTGCCTGGCCGCGCTGGCGATTCTGCTGGCCGGGTGGTGGCTCTCCGGCCGGGCCGCGCGCGCGTTGCACAACGGTTTGCGGCACACCCATGTGGATGACACGCTGCGCCCGATGCTGGCCAGCGTCGCGCAATGGGTCGTGCGGGTGCTGACCGTGGTGCTGGTGTTGTCCCAGTTCGGCGTGCAGACGGCCAGCATCATCGCCATGCTTGGCGCGGCGGGGCTGGCGATTGGGCTGGCGCTGCAGGGAACGCTGCAGAACATCGCGGCCGGGATCATGCTGGTGTTGCTGCGGCCCTTTCGGGTGGGGCAGTACATCGACGCGCAAGGCGTGGCCGGAACCGTGCGCGAGACGGGGCTGTTCATGACCGAGCTGAAGACCTTCGACGGCGTCTGCCTGCGCGTACCCAACGGCAAGATCTGGGGCAGCCCGATCATGAACTACAGCGAGAACCCCACGCGCCGGATGGACATCGAGGTCACCGTCACGTTCGACAGTCCGATACAGGCGGGGCTCGACGCCCTTCGCGCCATGCTCGACAGTGACAAGCGGTTGCTCGAATCCCCGGCGCGCGAGGTCATGGTGGTGCGCTACACCGACCGTGGCGTCACGCTCAACGCGCGCTACTGGACGTCGAACGATGACTTCTGGAGCGTGCAGTACGGGATGTTCGCCAAGCTGAAGCGGACGATGGAGGATGCGGGTTGTCGAATCGCGGTGCCGGTGCAGGAGGTTCGGGTGCCGGAGGTGGTCGATGCAGACAATGAGCGCGAAGGCGGAGATGGGTATCGCGAGCGGATCTTGGTGTCGGGGAAGCCGAACTGAACGAGCTGAAACGTACGCAGAAACGGGTACGCTTTCTCTGCCGCTGACCTGCTCCCCTCTCCCGCGAAGTGGGAGAGGGGCTGGGGGTGAGGGCCCGGAGTCTCAACGCGCGATGGCGGAATTTTGAACCGCTAAGCCCTCACCCCCGACCCCTCTCCCGTAAGCGGGAGAGGGGAGACAGACGTTGGGAGAGCGCTAGTCATTCCTCCTCCCCAAACAACGAACAAGCCCCCGTTTCCGCCGTTCCCACATGCTTGCGGAACCCCCCAAACAGATCGCGCCCCACGCCATGGCGGTTCGGCGTCAGGTCAGGTTTATCGGCGTCGCGCGCAGAGAGTTCGGCGTCAGACACCTTCACCGTCAGCACACCAGCCGGGGCATCCACGCGCACGATATCTCCCGTGCGAACGCGCCCGATGGCACCCCCCGTCAGCGCCTCGGGGCAAACATGGATGGCTGCCGGCACCTTGCCCGAGGCACCCGACATGCGTCCATCGGTGACCAGCGCCACATGGAAGCCGCGATCCTGCAGCAGCGTCAGCGTCGGCGTGAGCTTGTGGAGTTCGGGCATGCCGCATGACGCCGGGCCCTGCCACGGCAGCACGGCGATAAAGTCCCGTTCGAGTTCGCCGCGCTTGAATGCCGCCAGCACGTCGTCCTGATGATGGAACACGATGGCAGGGGCTTCCACCACCTGATGCTCGGGCTTGACCGCAGAGGTCTTGATCACGCAGCGGCCCAGGTTGCCGTCGAGCACCTTGATGCCGCCATCGGGGGCAAACGCATTGCCGGGAGTACGCACGATGGTGTCGTCCAGCGGCTGCGTCGGGCCATCGGTCCAACCCAGCTTGCCGTCGCGCAGCGTGGGCTCGCGCGTGTAGTCGCGCAGGCCACGGCCGACGATGGTGTTCACGTCGTCGTGAAGCAGCCCCTCTGCCAACAGGCCCTGGATGACGATGGAGAGCCCGCCCGCCGCTTGAAACTGGTTCACGTCGGCCTTGCCGTTCGGATACACGCGCGCCAGCAGCGGTACGGCGGCGGAGAGTTCGTCGAAATCGTCCCAGGTCAGCTGGATGCCCGCCACGCGCGCCATGGCGATCAGGTGCAGCGTATGGTTGGTGGAGCCGCCCGTGGCCACCAGTCCGACGATGCCGTTGACGAACGCGCGTTCATCGAGCACCTCGCCAATCGGCATGTAGCGCTCGCCACCATGCACGAGTTTCAGCGCCTGCCGCGCCGATTCGCGCGTCAGCGCCTCGCGCAGCGGCGTGCCGGGATTGATGAACGCGGTGCCTGGCAGATGCAGGCCCATGATTTCCATCAGCATCTGGTTGGAGTTGGCCGTGCCATAGAACGTGCAGGTGCCGGGACCGTGATACGACTTGGTTTCCGCTTCGAGCAAGCCGTGCCGGTCGATCTTGCCTTCCGCGTAAAGCTGGCGGATGTGCGCCTTTTCCTCGTTGCCGATGCCCGTGGTCATGGGCCCGGCCGGCACGAACACGGCAGGCAGATGGCCGAACGAGAGCGCGCCCATCACCAGCCCCGGCACGATCTTGTCGCACACGCCGAGGTACAGCACGCCATCGAACATCTGGTGGGACAGCGCCACGGCAGTGGCCATGGCAATCACATCGCGCGAGAACAGTGAGAGGTCCATACCGTCCTGGCCCTGCGTCACGCCATCGCACATGGCCGGGGTGCCGCCCGCGAACTGCGCGGTGCCGCCAGCTTCGAGCGCGGCTTCCTTGAGCCATTGCGGATACGTTTGCAGCGGCTGGTGGGCAGAGAGCATGTCGTTGTAGGCCGATACGATGGCGAGGTTGGGCCGCTCCTGCGCCTTGAGCCGGATCTTGGCGTCGTCGGGCATCGCGGCCACGGCGTGGGCCAGGTTGGTACATGAGAGATTGCTGCGCTCGACCTTCTGGCCAGCCATGGCGCGGGTGCGGTCGAGATAAGCCTGCCGGGTCGGGGCACTGCGGGCCACGATGCGGGCCGTGACCCGTTCAAGGACGGGGTGTCGGGGCATGGGGATCTCCTGTGGGGGCGCTTCTCAGCGTAGCCGAAAACGGCGGACGCCACCGTCACGCAACTTTCATGCGCGCCGTCACACAATCCAAAGTGCACGCAGAAACGGGTACGCTCTGGCCCTCGATACTGCCTGGCAGCCTCGTCGCGCGCACAAGCGCGGGCGAGTGACGTAACATGGCCGGAGCATTTGGCTGGAACCAAAGCGCCGCCCGGCGAGACTCATAGTGCCGGGGGCAAACCCCCGCAAGGAGCCCAGGGTGAGCATGCCCGATTTCGACATGGTGCTGTTTGGCGGCACCGGTGACCTGGCGCGGCGCAAGCTGCTGCCGGCCCTTTTTGATGCGCACCGCTGCGGTGTGCTGCATCCCTCGGCGCGCATCCTGGCCACGGGAAGCCACGAGCAGACCACCGAACAGTACAAGGCCACGCTGGAAGACACCGTGCGGCCCGGCCTGGAACATGCCCCGCCCGATGCCTGGGCTTCGTTCCTCGACCGTATCTGCTACGTGCAGGCCGATGCCCGCCAGCCGGCCCATTTCGATGCGCTGGCCGAGAAGGTGCTGGCCCGCAAGCCCGAAGTGGTGGTTTGCTACCTGGCCACCGCCCCGCACATCTTTGTCCCGATCTGCGAACAACTGGCGCGTACCGGCCTGAACACGCCGAATGTGCGCGTGGTGCTGGAAAAGCCGCTCGGGCACGATCTGGAATCGTCCGAGGCCATCAACGCGGCCGTGGCGCAGTTCTTCGCCGAGGACCAGATCTACCGGATCGACCACTACCTGGGCAAGGAATCAGTCCAGAACCTGATGGCGATCCGCTTCGGCAATGCGCTGTTCGAGCCGCTCTGGCGCCGCGAGTGGGTGCAGGACGTGCAGATCACCATCGCCGAGGAACTGGGCGTGGAGAAGCGCGGCGACTTCTACGACCAGACCGGCGCGCTGCGCGACATGGTGCAGAACCACCTGCTCCAGATGCTGTGCATGGTGGCGATGGAGCCGCCGGCGAGCCTCAGCGAAGACGCCATCCGCGACGAGAAGATCAAGATCCTCAAGGCGCTCAAGCCGATCCAGCCGCAGGACGTGGCCGAGAAGACCGTGCGCGGCCAGTATCGCGCCGGCGCCATCGGCGGCAAGCCGGTGGTGGGCTACAACGAGGAACAGGGCATCGCCCCGGACAGCCGCACCGAGACGTTTGTCGCGGTCAAGGCCGAGATCGCCAACTGGCGTTGGGAAGGCGTGCCGTTCTATCTGCGCACGGGCAAGCGGATGCAATCGCGCGTGGCGGAGATCGTGGTGCATTTCCGCGATGTGCCGCACGCGATCTTCCCCAAGCCGCTGGGTTTGTCGCCGCAGAACCGGCTGGTGATCCAGTTGCAGCCCGAGGAAAGTATCAAGCTGTACTTCCTGGTCAAGCAGCCCGGCGACACGCTGGAACTGACACCCACTTCGCTCGATCTCGACTTCGCCACCTCGTTCAAGAAGCGCCGCGCCGGTGCCTATGAGCGCCTGTTGCTGGACGTGATTCGCGGCCGGCTCGGTTTGTTCGTGCGTCGCGACGAGCAGGTGCAGGCGTGGCGCTGGGTGGAGCCGATCATCGACACCTGGGAACAGAGCACGGTGCCGCCCAAGCCGTACACAGCAGGCACCTGGGGCCCGGCTGCTTCGTCCGCGCTGATGTCGCGCGACAACGCGCTGTGGCACGAGGAAGTCTGACGCGTCGCTGAACACCCAAACCCACCCACAGGAGCCTCCATGCGCCAGTTCGAACATGCCACCGTGATGGACCAGGCCGAATCGCTGGCGATGTCGATCGGCCACGCGTTGGAACTCGTGATCAAGGCCAAGGGCTGGGCGGTGCTGGCGGTGTCGGGAGGCAAGTCGCCGCTGCCGATGTTCGAGCGGCTGCGCTATCGCCCGATCCGCTGGGATGCCGTTACCGTGACGCTGGTAGACGAGCGTGCGGTGCCTCCCGATCATGCGGACAGCAATGGCGCGATGGTGCGCAACCATCTGCTGCGCGAAGGCGCGGGCGTGGCGGGCTGGGCGCCGTTGATCCTCGACGAGGCCGAGGCGGCCGATCCGCAGCGCGCGTTGCAGCGCCTCAACGCCCCGTTCCACCAGCCCGATGTGTTGGTGCTCGGCATGGGTGAGGACGGGCACACGGCCTCGCTGTTCCCGGAATCGCCCGAGCTGCAGGCGGCGCTGTCTGAACCGCAGCCGGGCTACATGGTTGCGCACCCCGGCACCGCGCCCCATGCACGTGTGACGCTGAACCTGGCCGCGCTGCTCGCCGCCGAGCGTACCTTCCTGGCCGTCTCCGGCGACAAGAAAAATGCCGTGCTCGAACGCGCGCTGGCCGCGCCCACGCCCGCGCTGCCGGTCAGCGTGGTGCTGGCGCGCCATCGGCGCGGTGTCGATATTTTCCGAACCGAGAACACATGACACACGGATACCCGCGCCTGCTGGCCGATGTCGGCGGCACCAACGTGCGTTTTGCGCTGGAGACCGCGCACATGCAGATCGGCGAGGTCACGGCCTACAAGGTGGCCGATTACCCGTCGCTCGAAGCCGCCATGCGCCGGTATCTGGAGACGCTGGCCGCAAACAACCAGCCGCGCCACGCGGCCATCGGCCTGGCCAACCCGGTGACCGGTGACCACGTCAAGCTGACCAACCACAACTGGGCGTTTTCGATAGAAAACATGCGCGACGCGCTGGGGCTGCACACGCTGGTGGCCATCAACGATTTCACGTCGCTCGCGCTGGCGCTGCCATGGCTGCCTGCCGAGGGACTGGTGCAGGTGCGCGAGGGCACGCCCGTTGCCACAGCGCCTCGCGCGCTGATCGGTCCCGGCACCGGGCTGGGTGTGTCGGGCCTTGTCCCGGCACCGGGCGGCGGTGCGGTGGCGTTGGCAGGCGAGGGCGGCCATATCGAGGTGATGCCCGATACCGACGACGAATGGATTGCCTGGCGTGCCGCCCATGCGCAACTGGGCCGGGTGTCCGCCGAGCGCCTGTTGTCGGGTATGGGCCTCTCCCACATCCACGCCGCCCTGTCCGCAGAAACGGGTACGCTTTTGTCCGAACCGCTGACTCCGGCACAGGTCACCGAGGGGGCACTGACGCAGGGCGATCCCTTGTGCCGCCGCGCTTTCGACGCGTTTTGCGGCCTGCTGGGCTCGGTGGCCGCCGACGTGGCGCTGGTGCTGGGCGCGCGCGGCGGGGTGTATATCGGCGGGGGCATCGTGCCGCGCTTCGTCGATGCATTCCGCGCATCGCCCTTCAATGCCCGCTTCACGGACAAGGGCCGCATGGGCAAGTATCTGGCCGAGGTCCCCGTGTACGTGATCACGGCCGACTATCCCGCGCTGCCCGGGCTGGCGCGAGCGCTGGCCGACCGGCTCGAAGGCGATATGCGCCACGCCGCCCGCTCCTGAGACATCGAAGATCAACATGCGTGTATTGCTGGTGGAAGACGACGCCATGATCGGCGAGAGCGTGAAGGTGGCGCTGCGCCAGGAGGGCTTTACGGTGGATTGGGTGCGCGATGGCGACGCAGGACTCGATGCCGCCACGGACCAGCACGGCCCGCGCGCCGATGGTGGCTATGACATCGTGCTCCTTGACCTGGGTTTGCCGCGCCGCTCCGGGCTCGACGTGCTCAAGGCCCTGCGCGCACGCAACGTGCGTACGCCCGTGCTGATCGTCACTGCACGCGACGCCGTGGCGGACCGCGTGGCCGGACTCAACGCCGGCGCCGATGACTACGTGATCAAACCCTTCGACCTGCAGGAGCTGGTGGCGCGCATGCACGCGATGGCCCGACGCGCCGAGGGCCGCGCGGAGCCGGAACTGCGCTATGGCGACATTGTTCTGAGTCCCTCGACCCGCGAGGCGACACTGGCGGGCGTGCCCGTGCGGTTATCCGCCCGGGAATACGCGCTGCTCTCCGCCCTGATGGCGCGGCCTGGCAAGGTGTGGTCCGTGGCGCAGTTGCAGGAGCGGCTGTATGGCTGGGATGACGAGGTGGGCAGCAATACCGTCGAGGTGTATATCCACGCGCTGCGCCGCAAGTTTGGCGCCGCAGTGATCCGCAATATCCGTGGCGTGGGCTACCTGATGCCGCAACTTGACGGCGGGGCGCCGGAACAGGCGGCGGACTGATGCGCTCGATTCAACGAACCCTGCTCTGGTGGCTGGCTGCCGGACTGATTGCCGGCATCGCCGTGGCCACGGCACTGATCTACGGCCAGGCGCGGCAGGAAGCCAACGCGCTGTTCGACTACCAGATGAAGCAGGTGGCCGCCGCGCTGCCGAGCCAGTTCTCGGTGCCGGTGATGCCGCCGTTCGGCGCCAGCGATGGCGCATCGGCCGACCTGCTCCATGCCGATGAAGACGTGGTCATCCATATCTGGGATGGCTCGGGACGCAGCCTCTACCTGTCTCACGCGCAACCGGTGCTGCCGGCGCGCGCGGAGCTGGGCTTCTCCGATGCGCGGACCGAATCGGGCGAATGGCGCATCTACAGCGTGCAACTGGGGCCTGCCGTCGTGCAGATCGCCCAGCCGCAGAGCGCACGCCGGACGCTGGCCGCGCACATGGCGCTGCGCACCGTGGCGCCACTGCTGCTGTTGCTGCCGCTGCTGGCGTGGCTGATCTGGCTGGCCGTGGGGCGCGGTTTGCGGCCCCTGCGCGAGATTGCCACGGAAGTATGCGCGCGCGATGCCAATACACTGGCACCGCTGGCCGTGCGCGACATGCCCGATGAAATCGCGCCGCTTTCCGCCGCGCTGAACCAGTTGCTGGCGCGGCTGGCGCACGCCATCGACACGCAGCGCGCCTTCGTGGCCGACGCCGCCCACGCGCTGCGGACCCCGCTGACCGCGCTGCAGCTTCAGGCCCAACTGGTGGAGCGCGCGGACAGCGCCGAGGCACGGCAGGCGGCCGTGGGCCATCTCAAACAGGGATTGGAGCGATTGACCCACCTTGTGGCGCAGTTGCTGACGCTGGCGCGGCAGGAACCCGGCGCTGCACCGCCGCCGCATGAACCGGTGAATTTGCGCACGCTGGCGGGCGAGGTGGTGGCGCACATGTCGCAGGCTGCCATCGATCGCGATATCGACCTCGGGCTGGAAGAGAGTGGCGCGCAGGGGCCGGTCACGATCCGCGGCGATGCGGACGCGCTACGCATCCTGCTGACCAATCTCGTCGACAACGCGCTGCACTACATCCCGAGGGGCGGGCGCGTGGATGTGCAGGTGGCCCATACCGCTGAAGGGATCGAACTGACGGTCACGGACAACGGCCCAGGGATTCCGGCTGCTGAACGAGCGAGGGTGTTCGATCGGTTTTATCGCGTACCCGATGCGCCGACTGGGGGCAGCGGACTAGGTCTGGCGATCGTGGCCGAGGTGGCGCAGTCGCATGGGGCTCGGGTGGCGCTGGAGGATGCGGCGCCGGGGCTGCGGGTGAGGGTGGTGTTTCCGGTGGTGGGGTAGGCTTTCGCCTCCCGCTCGGTTTTGCTCCCCTCTCCCGCGAGCGGGAGAGCAACCGTGTCAAGCAGGTCGG
>NZ_JBDKXK010000023.1:0-43823 GCF_039710735.1 Cupriavidus sp. DL-D2
GCAAAACCCCGCAACCCCCGCCACTGCTGCCCCGCAACCCTTGTCCCTGCTGCGTTTGCAGCGCGGTTTGTGTTGCGAGGGGGCGAATATTAAGACCGATTCGGAAGCTTTGCAACACGTATGTCACGGAGCCGTGGAGCGGAATTGGGATTATGCAGTTCAAGCCATTGATTTGAAAGGAAAGTAGGGCTGGAAATTAATTCTCCAGCCCCGCAAATACCCTACTGATCACCTCGGGTATTCCCTAGATTTGGCATCCCGACATCATTGATGACGGAAATTGGGTGCCCTTTTCTCCACAAAAGCGGCCATGCCTTCCTTCTGGTCCTCCGTGGCGAAGGTGGAGTGGAAAAGTCGACGCTCGAAGTGGACGCCTTCGTTGAGTGTTGTCTCATAGGCGGCGTTGACCGACTCCTTGATCATCATGACCACGGGGAGCGAGAAGCCCGCGATGGTGTCGGCCGCAGCGAGGGCGTCTTCGAGCAGCTTGTCTGCCGGCACCACGCGCGAGACCAGTCCGGCGCGTTCCGCTTCGGCGGCATCCATCATGCGGGCGGTCAGGCACAGGTCCATGGCCTTGGCCTTGGATACCGCGCGGGGCAGTCGCTGCGTACCGCCAGCGCCGGGCATCGTGCCGAGCTTGACCTCGGGCTGGCCGAACTTGGCGGTGTCGGCGGCAATGACGATATCGCACATCATGGCCAGCTCGCACCCGCCGCCCAGCGCATAGCCGGCCACGGCGGCAATCACGGGCTTGCGGATGCGGCGGATCGTTTCCCAGTTCCGGGTGATGTAGTCACCCTTGTAGACATCCATATAGGAATACTTCGCCATCATGCCGATATCGGCGCCGGCGGCAAACGCGCGCTCGCTGCCGGTGATGACGATGCAGCCGATCGCCTCGTCGGCGTCGAAAGCGGTCAGGGCCGCGCCCAGTTCGTCCATCAGGGCGTCATTGAGGGCGTTCAACGCTTTCGGGCGGTTCAGCGTCACCAGCCCGACGCGGCCGCGGGTCTCCACCAGGATGTTCTCGTACGACATGTCTTCTCCTATCGTTGGGGGCGTCTTAGATTGCGGATCGATACTCCACTGCTGCCGTGGCAGCGGTCAAGGCGGCGTGTGCCGCCAGGCGGATCGACTTGGCAATATCGCGACGGATGATCCGGCACAGTTGCCAGACATATTGCGCCCCGCGCCCATCCCCTCTATTATTTGCCGACCGTCCGGTCGGTTTATTTAACAGGCGCGCATGCTATCTACAATGGCTCATGCGACGCTTCGTGGACAAAGACCCACACCATCGACCTGGAGAACAACATGGCGCAGGAGACAACCATGCCCCCCACCCCGGCGCAATGCGCGCGCGGCACCATTGAATCCGGACCGATCCTGCTGCGCTGGCAGGCTGACGTGGCCGTGGTCACGCTGAATCGCCCCGACAAGCTCAACAGCTTTACGCGCGAGATGCATCGTGTGCTGGTGCAGGCGATTGATCAGGTCGAAGCCGGTGGCGCCCGGGCGCTGCTGCTGACTGGCGCCGGCCGTGGTTTCTGCGCGGGGCAGGATCTTGCCGATCTGGACTTCACGCCCGAGAACGCCACCGACCTCGGCGAACTGATCGATACCTGGTTCAATCCGCTGATCCGCCGGCTGCAGGCACTGCCGTTGCCGGTGCTGGCCGCCGTGAACGGAACGGCCGCCGGGGCCGGGGCGAACCTGGCGCTGGCATGCGACATCGTGCTGGCCGCGCGGTCCGCCAGCTTTATCCAGGCATTCGTCAAGATTGGCCTCGTGCCGGACTCCGGCGGCACCTGGCTACTACCGAAGCGGCTGGGCATGGCGCGCGCGATGGGACTGGCCATGACTGGCGATCGGCTAACTGCCGACGACGCCGAGAAATGGGGCCTGATCTGGGAAGTCATGGACGATCCGCTGTTGCCTGAACAGGCCATGGCACTCGCCACGCACCTCGCCTCGCAGCCCACGCGCGCGCTGGCCGCCATCAAGCAGAGTTTCCGGGCCAGCGCCACGAACACGCTCGATGCGCAGCTCGATCTCGAACGTGACCTTCAGCGCGAGCTTGGCCGGTCGCACGACTACACGGAAGGCGTAAATGCCTTTCTCGAAAAGCGCGCGCCGCATTTCACTGGCGCCTGAACAGCAAACGGTTCAACTGATTCCTTCGGGAAGGAGTGTCGCTTGACTCAAGATCCCCAGGCTTTGGCCGAGGCCGCCGCCCGCGCCATGTACGAATCCGACGCATGCAGCCGCTGGCTTGGCATTTCCGTCGATGCAGTGCGGCCCGGCTATGCCCGGCTGTCGATGACTGTGCGGCCGGAATTCCTGAACGGCCATGCGATCTGCCACGGCGGGTTGATGTTCACGCTGGCCGATTCTGCCTTCGCCTTTGCCTGCAACAGCCACAACATCAACACCGTGGCGTCGGGCTGCTCGATCGAGTTCCTGCGGCCCGTGCAGGGCGGCGACGTGCTGACCGCCGAGGCCGAGGAGCAGATCCTGTCCGGCCGGCACGGCATCTACGATATCAAAGTGACCAATCGAGCCGGAGAGCCGGTGGCGATGTTCCGCGGCAAGTCGGCCCAGATCAAGGGCCATGTGGTCCCGCCGCCCGACGCATAAATCTCTCGCACTGGCACAGCTTTCCCCCGCGCCAACGTAGCGCACCGATCCCGGAATGTGGAGACATCGATGAGTACCCGCCCCACCGATCTGCCGCTCGAGCCGATCGAGCACGCCAGCCGAGCCGAACTGCAGGCGCTGCAGCTTGATCGCCTGAAATGGTCGCTGCGCCATGCCTATGACAACTCGCCCGTCTATCGGCGCAAGTTCGATGAGGCCGGCGTCCATCCGGATCAGGTGCAGTCGCTGGCCGATCTCGCGCGATTCCCGCTCACCACGAAGAAGGATCTGCGCGACCACTACCCGTTCGGCATGTTCGCCGTGCCACAGGACCGTATCGCGCGCATCCACGCATCGTCGGGCACCACGGGCAAGCCCACGGTGGTGGGTTATACGCTGAAGGACATCGATACCTGGGCTACGGTGATGGCGCGGTCGATCCGGGCGTCAGGTGCGCGGCGTGGCGACAAGGTGCATATCAGCTACGGCTACGGCCTGTTTACGGGCGGTCTCGGTGCGCACTACGGTGTGGAGAAAGCCGGGCTCACCGCGATTCCGTTTGGCGGCGGCCAGACCGAGCGGCAGGTGCAGTTGATCCAGGACTTCAAGCCCGAGATCATCATGGTGACGCCAAGCTACATGCTGGCGATTGCCGACGAGCTGGAGCGCCAGGGCATCGACCCGGCCTCCACGTCGCTGCGCATCGGCATCTTCGGGGCCGAGCCCTGGACGCCCGAGATGCGCACGGCCATCGAGAAGCGCATGAATATCTCCGCCGTCGATATCTATGGGCTGTCGGAAGTCATGGGACCTGGCGTGGCCAACGAATGTGCCGAGACCAAGGACGGCCCTACTATCTGGGAAGACCACTTCTATCCCGAGATCATCGATCCCGACACCGGCGAGGTGCTGCCCGATGGCGAGTTCGGCGAACTGGTTTTCACATCGCTGACCAAAGAAGCAATGCCCGTGGTGCGCTATCGCACGCGCGACCTGACGCGGCTGCTACCCGGCACCGCGCGCGCCGCGTTCCGGCGCATGGAGAAGATCACGGGCCGCACGGACGACATGATGATTGTGCGTGGCGTGAATGTCTTTCCGTCGCAGATCGAGGAACTGATCCTCAAGCACGGCGAACTGGCGCCGCATTACCAGTGCGTGCTGAACAAGGACGGCCCGCTCGATACGCTCACTGTCCGCGTGGAATGCGCCCATGGCGCCGATCCGTCGGTGGCCGGCCAGGCGCAGGCGATGCTGGCACACGATATCAAGTCCTATATCGGCGTGTCGGCGGGTATCGAGATCCTGCCCGAAGGCGGTGTGGAGCGATCCGTGGGCAAGGCGCGACGGATCGTGGACAACCGACCGCGCTGAAGGGCATCGCGCTTGTAGCCCAGTCGGCCGGCCAGTTTGTGCAAATTGCTGGCGTCCACACCCAGCAACCGCGCGGCCTGCGCCCAGTTGCCGTCCTGCGCAGCGAGTGCCTGTTCGATACAGGCACGCTGGCAGGCATCCACGGCTTCGCGCAGCGTCATGCCTGCGTCCGCGATCTGAACGGGAGGCGCGGGGGGCGCGGCGGACGGATCCGAAATCGAATCCGCGAACAGGTCGGCAAAAAGGTCCGCATCCAGCGTCACGATGTCGGTGCGGCTCGCGCCCCGGCTGACGCACTTCAGCGCGGCGCGGCTGATCACGTGCTCCAGTTCTCGCACATTGCCCGGCCAGGGATAGCGCCGCAGCGCCACCTGCGCCGTGGCGGACAACCGCAGGCTGCGCAGCCCCAGCCGCGCCCGATTCAGTTCGAGGAAGTGTCCGGCCAGCAGGAGCACGTCGTTGCCGCGCTCGCGCAGCGTCGGTATCGGGATTGGATAGACGGACAGCCGGTGATAGAGATCGGCGCGGAACGACCCGGCCCGCACCAAATCGCGCAGGTGCCGGTTCGTGGCGGCGATCACCCGCACATCCACGCGGCGCGGCCGGTCAGACCCCAGCCGCTGGATCTCGCCGTTCTGCAGCGTCCGCAACAGCTTGGCCTGGATCGATAGCGGTAACTCCCCCACCTCGTCGAGGAACAGCGTGCCACCGTCAGCGGCTTCGAAGCGGCCCGGCCGGTCGCCCGTTGCGCCGGAGAACGCGCCGCGCGCATGGCCGAACAGTTCGCTCTCGGCCAAGGATTCCGGCAACGCCGCGCAGTTCACGTGGATCAGCGCACGATTGCGGCGCCGCGACAGCCGATGCAGCCGGTGCGCGAACAATTCCTTGCCCACGCCCGTTTCGCCGAGCAGCAGCACCGGCAGCTCCGAGTCGGCCACCACCCGCAGTTCGTGCAGCAGATGGCTCACGGCTTCGCTCTGGCCGATGATCTCGCCGTCGTCGCGTATTGCCTCGCCTGCAGGCGCCTCCGTACGTCCTAGCCGCAGTGCGCGATTCTCGGCTTCGAGCCGCGACATACGGATGGCTGCCTCGATTGTCGGGATCAGCCGGCGCAGTGCCGCCTGCGCAGCCGCAGTGAACGTGCCCACTTGCAACGCATCGAGTGTCAGCACGCCCCACGGCTTGCCCTCGACGTGGAGGCTGACGCCCATGCAGTCGTGCACGGGCAGCGGCTCTCCCACGTGCTCGTCGATCAGGCCGTCGTAAGGATCGGGCAGCACGCTGTCGTGATCGAAACAGGTCACATCGCGCCGGGCCAGGATAACTGCGAGCCGGGGGTGCAGTCCGGTGGCAAAGCGACGACCCAGTGCGTCGCGGACCAGGCCGTCCACTGCCACGGGCCGCAGATGGTCTTCCTCCTGCTGGAGCAATGCCACGGCGCCGCAACGGAATTGCGCGCGCAGGCCCACCACCAGCCGCTGCATGCGCTCGGCCTGCGGCAAATCCGCCGAGAGATCCGCCATGAGACGTTCGCCAATCATGGTTGAAAAAACCCTTCCATGGTTAATTTCACCGCGTCCGGGTATGGTTCAAATCACCATGGAGCGCGGCAAATCATTGAATTTCCGATGCATTTGTTCCGGCACAAGATTCGCACAGGATGCGCCGACATCTGTTGCGAAGGAACAAATCCATCATGGGTCCCTACAAGAAACTATGGTTCACGCTGATCGCCGTGCTGGCGATCACCTTTTCGCTACTCGGCTACTACGGCGTGGAGGTCTACCGTCAGCAGCCGCCGATCCCCGCCAAGGTCGTCACGGTCGATGGCGTCACGCTGTTCACATCCGAGGACATCCTCGACGGACAGACCGCATGGCAATCGGTCGGCGGCATGCAGCTCGGTTCGGTCTGGGGCCACGGTGCCTACCAGGCGCCGGACTGGACCGCCGACTGGCTGCATCGCGAACTCACCGCCTGGCTGGACCTGGCCGCACGCGAGCGCCACGCAAAGGACTACGCCTCGCTCGACGTGGGTGAACGCGCCGCCTTGCGGGCAGAACTCAAGGCCGAGTACCGTGGCAATCAGGCTGACGTCGCAACGAACGTGCTGACCGTATCGGAGCGTCGGGCCAAGGCCATCGCGCTCACTGCCAACTACTACTCGCGCTTGTTCTCCGATGCGCCAGAACTGCGCACCAGTCGCGAGAGCTTTGCGATGAAGGAGAACACGCTGCCATCGGCGGAGCGTCGGGCCAGCCTGACGCAGTTCTTCTTCTGGACGGCCTGGGTGGCAGCCACCGAGCGCCCCGGCCACACGGCCACGTACACGAACAACTGGCCGCACGAGCCGCTGATCGACAACCGGCCTACCGCCGAGAACGTGGTCTGGTCGATCACCAGCGTGGTGGTGCTGCTGGCCGGCGTGGGGCTACTGATCTGGGCGTGGGCGTTCCTGCGCGAAAAGGAGGCCCCACTGCCTGCGCCTCCGGCACGCGATCCGCTGACGACCTTTGCCCTGACACCCTCGCAACGGGCGCTTGGCAAGTACCTGTTCCTGGTGGTGGCGCTGTTCGCCTTCCAGGTGCTGATCGGCGGCTTCACCGCGCACTACACGGTCGAAGGACAGAAGTTCTACGGCGTGGATGTCTCGCAGTGGTTCCCATACGCACTGACGCGCACCTGGCATATCCAGAGTGCGCTGTTCTGGATCGCCACCGGGTTCCTGGCCGCCGGCTTGTTCCTGGCGCCGCTGATCAACGGCGGCAAGGACCCGAAGTTCCAGCGGCTGGGCGTCGATGTCCTGTTCTGGGCACTGGTCATCGTGGTGGTGGGCTCGTTTGTGGGCAACTACCTGGCCATCGCGCAGAAGATGCCGGCGAACCTGAACTTCTGGCTCGGCCATCAGGGGTACGAGTACGTGGACCTGGGACGCCTGTGGCAAATCGGCAAGCTGGCCGGTATCGTCATCTGGCTGGTGCTGATGATGCGCTGCATCGCGCCTGCCCTGCGCGCGCGCGGCACGGGCGACAAGAACCTGCTGGCGCTGCTCACCTCTTCGGTGATCGCCATCGGTCTGTTCTACGGCGCGGGATTGTTCTACGGCGAGCGCACCAGCCTGACCGTGATGGAGTACTGGCGCTGGTGGGTGGTCCACCTGTGGGTGGAAGGCTTCTTCGAAGTATTCGCCACCACGGCGCTGGCCTTCATCTTCTCGACTCTTGGGCTGGTCTCGCGCCCGATGGCCACTGCCGCGAGCCTGGCGTCGGCATCGCTGTTCATGCTCGGTGGCATTCCGGGCACGTTCCACCATCTCTACTTTGCCGGCACCACCACGCCCGTGATGGCGATTGGCGCCACGTTCTCTGCGCTGGAAGTCATGCCGTTGATCGTACTCGGCCACGAAGCCTGGGAAAACTGGCGCCTGAAAGCCCGCGCACCGTGGATGGACGCCCTGCGCTGGCCGGTGATGTGCTTCACCGCCGTGGCGTTCTGGAACATGCTGGGCGCTGGCGTCTTCGGCTTCATGATCAACCCGCCGATCTCGCTTTACTACGTGCAGGGCCTGAACACCACCCCCGTCCACGCCCATGCGGCACTGTTCGGGGTCTACGGCTTCCTGGCACTCGGCTTCACGCTGCTGGTGCTGCGTTATGTGCGGCCTTCCTACGTGTTGAACTCGCGGCTGATGTCGATGGCCTTCTGGAGCCTCAACGGCGGACTGGTGCTGATGATCGCCACGAGCCTGTTGCCGATCGGGATCATCCAGGCACTGGCAAGCATCAACGAAGGGCTCTGGTATGCGAGGAGCGAAGCGTTCGTGCAGCAGCCACTGCTGCAGACCTTGCGATGGGTGCGAACGTTTGGGGATGTGGTGTTTCTGGTGGGGGCGTTGATGTTTGTCTGGGTGGTGGTGAAGGGTGTGGTGGGGCGCAGCCCGACGGTTGTCTCCCCTCTCCCGCTCGCGGGAGAGGGGCGGGGGTGAGGGCTGGCGGCACAAACCGCGGCTTGTGGAAATTTGCGCTGCTGGCCCTCACCCCCAACCCCTCTCCCACTGCGCGGGAGAGGGGAGCAAAACGAGAGGTGTGAATACGCGTCAGCTATGTAACAGCGGGGAGCAAAACAGCCGGAAGCGGTGAGAACACCGGCGGCAAATCAGCCAGTGTCAGCACCTCCGGCGCGGACGCTTTCGTTACGGGCACCGTTCCCACGACGTCGCCGATCAGGATGATGGCCGGGCTTTCGAGTCCGGCTGCGATCGCGTCCGCCAGCGTGAGCAGCGTGCCCGTCCACTGCCGTTCATCGCTGCAACTCGCCTGCATGACCACCGCTGCGGGCGTGTCAGGACGCATGCCTGCCCGTAGCAGCGCATCGCGAATCGAGGCGATCCTGAGCATCCCCATGTAGATCACGAGCGTGGTGCCGCTGGCGGTCAGCGCGCGCCAGTCCGGATCGCCATCGCCGCGCGTGTGGGCGGTCACAAATGTCACGCCGTGGCAATGTGCGCGATGGGTCAGTGCGATGCCCAGTGACTGCGCGGCTGCCACGCCACTGCTAATGCCGTTGACCACCTCCACCTCGATACCATGCCCACGCAGGAACGCGGCTTCCTCGCCACCGCGGCCGAATGTCAGCGGATCGCCACCTTTCACGCGCGCCACGCAGCGTCCTGCCCGTGCGTGCTCCAGTGTCAGCGCCTGGATACTTGTCTGGCTGACCGAGCACCGCCCCCCGCGCTTGCCCACGGGCACCATCTGTGTGCCGGGGCTCGCGTAGTTCTGGATCGAGGCCGGCACGAGATCATCCACCAGCCACACCTGTGCCTCGGCTAGCGCACGAACGGCCTTCACCGTCACCAATTCCGGGTCACCCGGTCCCACGCCGACGAGCCAGACCTTTCCGGGCTGCTGGACACCGCCCTCGTTCCGCTCCTTGATATCGCTCGCATTCATCATCGTTCATCCATTTCAGTGACTCGTCCCCGAAGAGCGCGTGGTCTTGTTGAAGACGTTGTACTTGCCGACCGGCCGGTCCATCGGCAGCCGCTTGACTTCGCGCAGCGTGGCCGCGTCGTAGACAACGATGGCGCCATCGGGCTCCATCAGGCTGACTAGCGCGTAGCGGCCATCGCGCGTGAATTCGACATGCGCGGCGGTACGACCCGGCGACGGTGTCACGGTGCCCACCACTTTCAGCATCTGCTTGTCGATGATCTGCAGGGTGTCGCGGCGCGGACTCATCATCGCGTCGGTCCACGCGTAGGGTGTGGCCTCGTGGCTGCGAATGAAGAAGCCCGGGCCGTTAGTGGGAATCGTCGCCACGGTCTGCCAGCTCTCCATGTCGATCACACTGAGCTGGCCCATTTTCAGGTTGGGCGAGGCCATCACCTCCCGGCCGCCGCGATACCAGGTGATGCCGCTGCCGAGGTGCGGCATGCCGCTCAATGCGAGGTCCGCGACCTTGTGCCCGGCGTCGAGATCGATCACCTGCCCGCCACCCGCCCGAGACGCGCCCAGGATGTGCCGGTAAGGTTGATCGAAAAAGAAATCGTCGAGCACGGTATCCAGGGCGATGACGCGCGGCTCCAGCGTGGCATAGGGGATCTCCCAGACCTCGGGGATATCGCGTAGCGCAGCGATAAAGGATTTTCGCGGCGCGGCGTCATAGACGGCTGACACCCGTGACGAGGCCCCGCCCTTCCCCACCACGGGATAGATCCGTGCGAGCGAAAGATCGTCGGCACGCAACAGCACCATCGTCTGCGGCAGCGTATTGCCGGCCATGACCCACTGGCCGTCGTCGCTGACGGCGACATTGCGCGTATTCAGCCCGACGCGGATTTCCGCCACGAGTGTCAGGTTCCACAGGTCGTACTTGCTGATCCATCCATCGCGGCTGGCTACGAAGACGAAGCGACCGTCTCGGCTGAACTTCGGACCGCCGTGCAAGGCAAAGCGCGTGGCGAATCGATGGATGGGTTCCAGCTTGTCGCCATCAAGCACATTCAGGTGATGGCTACCGGACTCCACCACGAGAAACAGGTTGAGCGGATCGGTGTCGAAGGCAGGCCGGCCCGGCAGGCTGCCTGACGCGTGGATCACCGTGCGCGACGCGCGGATATCGTCGGCTTCCCAGTGCGGCGTGGCTGCCGGCGCCGTGCGCAGCCAGGACACCAGTTGATCGAGCACTGGTTCGGACAACACACCGGCGAACCCCTGCATCTGCGTGGCGGGCCGGCCATGGCGCAGTACATCGCGCAGGGCATCGGGCTTCAGCCGCTCCAGGCTCTCGGGCAGCAGCGCCGGCCCCATGCCGCCCAGCCTGTCAGCGCCATGGCAATTGGCACAGTTCGCGCGATACACGGCGGCGAGGTCGGTGGTCTCCGCCGCGTGTGCCCCGCCGAGCGCCATGGCCACCCAGGCAAGACCGACAAGAAGCGCTTTCATCCGGCCACCTCCGCGCCGGGGGCCTCGGCGGTCTCGGCATCCAGCAGGTAGCAGCCCGGGTCCTCCGCCCAAGGATTACCACTGACCGCGTAGGCACGCACCCGCGTATTGCCATTGCAGATGTCGCGATGCAGGCACACGGCGCAGCGTCCTTCCAGTGGACGGGGACTGGCATTCAGTCCATGCATCAACGGATGATCCCGATCGCTCCAGATGTCGGCAAACGCGCGCTCGCGCACATCGCCAATCGTCACATGCCACCACATCGTGTCCGGATGCACGCGGCCGAGATTGTCGATATTCGCCACGCCCACGCCGGTGGCGTTGCCGCCCCAGTTCACCAGCCGCTGCCGCATGTCGGCAAGCCGACCTGGCTGGCGCCGCGCGATCCAGTACAGCAGCGCCACACCGTCGGCATCGTTGTTACCGGTCACGAAATCGCCAGCGTCGCCGCGCAGCGTTCGCTCCCACACATAGTCGAACAGCCAGTCCACCGCCACTCGTGTGTGGGCGTGATGCGCATCGTCGGCGCGATGGCTGCTGCCCCGCCCCGCATAGTTGAAATGCGAGAGATAGAACTTGTCGATGCCCTCGCCTTCCGTCAGCGCCACCACGTCGGGCAGCTCATCGGCGTTGGCTTCGGTCAAAGTCATACGTACCCCCACGCGCAGGCCGGCCGCCTTGGCCGCGCGCAAGCCGGTCAAGGCCTGATCGAACGCGCCCACGCTGCGCCGGAAGCGATCATGCGTATCGCGCAGCCCATCGAAGCTGATGCCCACATAGTCGAATCCAGAGGCCATCAGGCGTGTGGCGTGATGATCATCGAGCAGCGTCCCGTTCGTCGACAGCGACAGATGAAAGCCCAGCAGCTTGGCTTGTGCGGCGATGTCGTAGAGGTCCTGGCGCAGCAGTGGCTCGCCGCCGGACAGGATCAGCGCCGGCACTCTGGCCGCCTTGAGTTGATGCAGCACGGCAAGCGCTTCCTGCGTCGACAATTCGCCCTTGAAATCCGTATCCGCCGATGTCGAGTAGCAGTGCTTGCAGTTGAGATTGCAGCGCCGCACCAGATTCCAGATCACCACCGGACCCGCCGCCCTGCGCCTCGGTGCCACAGGCCCGCCGTCGCGCAGTGCCTCCATGAAACGGGACAGCCTAAACATGGTTGCCCCTCCGGGAAGCCGGCAGTCGCAAGCCTGTCTTCTTGAGGATGCGGGTGGACCACAGCACGTCGTGCGCGCGGCAGGCATCGCCCAGCAACACGCGGATTTCCTCCACCTGCGGCATGGCCTGCTCGCGCGACCGCGCATGTACCATCGCGAACAGGTTGTAGGGCCAGCCGGGCTGACGCCTGGGCCGCAGATAGCAGTGGCTCACAAACGGCAGCGCGCCCACCTGCTCGCCTAGTTCCCCGGCCCGGGCGTCATCCACATTCCACACCGTCATCCCGTTGGCCCGCCATCCCAGCGCATAGTGGTTCGGTACGGCGGCAATCCGGCGCAGCACACCCGCATCGCGCAGCGCGACAAAGCGCGCGAGCACCTCCTCTCCCTGCAGGCCAAGCGGTTCGCCCAGCACGCGCCAGGGCTCCGCGACGAGGGGCAGGCCACCCTGCGTGGCCGCGATCAGGGCCCGGTCGATGGCGTCGAAGGTATGGGCGGCTGCGAGGCCGGATGAGTCGGTATGTTTCGGAACGTGGACGATGCGGGACGCTTGCGGCATTGCTGGATGGCTAAACGGGTAGATACAGGTTGACGAAGAACTCGCGCTTCTTGGGGAATGGCAGGATGTCGATGTCCGCGCGAGCGGCAATGCGCACGAGCGTGTCCGGAACATCGGACTTGTTTGCCACCGCGACCACGAACCAGAGATTCAGGTGATGGGTACGCTCGTAGTGGTGGGCAACTTCCGGAAAGGCATTGATTGCGGCGATAACTGCTTCGAGCCGATGTGCGGGCGCGTGGCACGCGCACAGCACGAACTGGCCGCCGGCCTGTTCGATCTGGAACAGCGGTCCGAAGCGCGTCAGCACGCCGCGCGCCAGCAGCGCGTGCAACCGCTTGAGCAATTCCGCCTCGACGATGCCCAGCGATCTGGCCGCATCGGCATACGGGTGCGGTGTCAGCGGCAGACCTTTTTGCAGCGCGTTGACGATGCGGCGATCAATGGGATCGAGCCAGGCAGGCGGCCGGCCCGGCGTGTGGACAGGATTCATCCCGGCGTCGCCTCCCAGCTGTAACGGGTGCCGCGCTGCCGGTAGCAGGTGCCGCTGCGCAGCACCACGCCGGGCATCGGCGCCATGCCTGCCTCGCGATCAAACAGGTCCAGCGCTGCCTGCAGCTCAGGCTCGCTCCGCGCGTGGACCATCGCAAACAGGTTGTAGCGCCAGACCGGCTCCCGTCGTGTCCGGCAGTAGCAGAGGTTGACCGGCGCCACACCGGCAAGGCGGATGCCAACCTTGTCCACGCAATCGTCGGGCACATCCCACGCGCACATTGCGTTGTGACGGAAGCCGAACGGCCGGTGATGGAGGATCGCGCCAAAGCGGCGGATCACGCCGCTCGCACGCCATTGCGCGATGCGCGTCAGCACCCTGTGCAGCGGCACCCCGCACTGCCGTGCCAATGCATGAAACGGCTCCGGCGTCAGGGGCAAGCCCGTTTCAAGCGCAGCCACAAGACGCCATTCGTCATCGTCGAGGAGCGTCGCCGCCGGTGGTTGCATGCGCCGGCGGCTCCTGCGGGAACGCGCGCCCGAGATCGGAAAGCCCAGGTCGATGTGGTACTCGCGCTCCATCGGCAGATCCAGCGGCATCTGGCCCACGTCGGAGGCGATGCGCAACAGCAGCGTGTCGAGCGCGGCCCGGTGGCGCGCGCCGGCGACGAACCAGAGGTTGTAGCGATGACCGCTGCGCGCGTAGTTGTGGCTCACCGCGCCGTAGGCATTGACGCGCGCCGCCACCTCCTCGAGTTCGGACGGCGGCACGGCCAACGCGGCCAACGTGCTGGTGCCGATCACGTTGGGGGCAAAGACCGCGCCGATCCGGCTGATACGCCCCGCGCCCACATCGCGCGCCAGCACGCTCAGCACGGCGTGCTCCGACAAATCCATCGTCGCCCCCGCGCTGCGGAAGGGCCTGGGCTCGATGGGCAGATCGCGTTGGAGGCGGTCGTAAAAGCGTTGCTCGTCGAACATGGTGGTCACATGCCCATGCGCTGGGCGCGTGCGGTGAAAAAGATGCCCGAAGGCTGGTCAGCCGGCAGGGTCGCCACGCGTTCGAAAGTGGCGGTGTCGTAAATCTCCACGCGGTTGTCGTCCCGGCACGGAAGCCACAGCGATTCGCCCTTCGGGGTGAACTCCATGTGCAGCACGCCCCGGCAAGGCGTGAGTGTCTTGACCACGCTGCGCGTGACGGTGTCGATCACCTGCACGGTGTTGTTCTTCGGAAATGCAAAGTTCACCCAGACCTGGCGTCCGTCCGGGCGCGCCATCGCGAAGACCGGCTGCCCCGCCACGGCCACGCGGCCCGCTTCGCGCCAGTCATGCGCCGGATCTGCCACCAGCAGTTCGTGGCGCCCCACTGCTGGCAGCCACGCCTGCCCTTGCGCCATCGCCCAACCGCGCAGATGCGGCATCTTGTAGACAGGCAGCGGCGTCTCGCCCCGGCCATACCCCGACAGCACCTTGCGTGCCATCGGCGGCGTCTGCCAGAGATCGACCAGCGACAGGCCGTCCTCGCCGAACAGGCCCGCCAGGTACCAGCGGCCCTCGGGCGTTACCAGTCCATCGTAGGGCTGCTTGCCGGCAGCGAGCTTCGTGACAGTGGGCTTGCGTGGATCGGCGGCGTCGATGATCCAGATCTCGCCCGCTTCGAAAAGACTCGCAGCGAGACGCTGCCCGGGCAGATCGGCCAGACCGACCACCTTCGAGGGCCGGCCATCGCGTCCAATCGCCGGGATATCGGCCAGCAACGCAAGCGTGGCGGCATCGAACAGCTTGACCCCACCCGGTGCGTAGTTCTGCGCGGCCACCACGCGACCGTTCTGCAGGATGGCGCCGCCGATGCTGTTGCCCGCCTGCATGACCCGATGCGTGATGCGCATGCCGAGCAGGTCGACGCGCGTCAGGCCACCGTCGCGGCCGAACACATAGGCGTGGCGGCCATCGCGTGCGAACACTACGCTCGCGTGCGACAGATCGCCAAACCCCTCCACCGTACCGAGTCGCGTCATGCCGGAGGTCTCCACGATCTGGATGCGTCCGGATGCGCGCTCGATTACCACGCCGAGGTCGCCCGTTCCGCGCACGTTGACGGACGGCGCGGTCGAGCAAGCCGAGGCCACGCAGATTGCGCCAAGCCACAGCACCACTCGGCGCATCAGTCGTGCGAGATAGTGGCGGGCGAGGGGGTCGGCGGCGTGCCGGCCTGGAGTCGATCGATCAGCCATTGGGCTTCTTCCTGCGTCATGAACGGTTGCCAAGGCGGCATGGCAGTGCCGGGGCGGCCCAGCATCACCGTGGCCACAAGGCTGTCGCGTGGCTTGCCGGCCAATGCCGCAGCCGTCAGCGGCGAACCGAGTCCGCCCTGTAGCGTCATGCCGTGGCACGCGCCACAGTCATTGCGCAGCCAGCCGGCGAGTTGCGCCTGCCGTGCCGCCGATGGCTCGGCGTGTACGGCGGTGGCGACGGACACCATGCCCATCGCCAGCACGAGCGATGCCTTGCCCCGTGCCATGGATCAAAGTCCGAGCACCCATTTGGCCAGCGCATTCGCGTCGGCCTCGCTCACGGCGTTCGGCGGCATCGGAATACCGCCCCAGCGTCCGCTACTGCCTTTGAGGATGCTCTGCGCGACCTGGGCCGCGGCGCCCTTGTCGCCCTTGTACTTGGCGGCCACGTCCTTGTACGACGGCCCTAGCACCTTCTTGTCGACGGCGTGGCAAGCCATGCAGTTCTTGCTCTTGGCGAGTTCCAGGCTGGCATGTGCAGACAGGGGGAGCGCCAGAGCCGTCAGTGCGGTCATCGCCGTGCCAAGGACTTTTGCGGGATGCATGGTGTTCTCCTGAAATTTCGGATGGAAGGTGGAAGGCAGAGGATGGATTGGGCGTTGGGAGGAAACAGGCGCGCGCGGCGCCAGCCGTCCTCCCGTCCGGGCCAGCAAGTCAGTAGACGTCGTGCCGGGTGTTGTACGTGTTGAACTTGCCCGTGGGCGTGATCAGGCGCGGGTCCCGGATCACGGTCTTGAGCTTGCGGGTCCTGTCATCGACCACTACGAGCGCCGACTCCTGATCCTTGGTGCCCCAGACCGAGAACCACACCTCGTCTCCGGCATGGTTGTATTCCGCCTGCACCACGCGCTTGGCACCGTCGCCCTTGAGGTTGGCCCACTGCGCGATCGGCAGCACTTCGAATCCGCCATCGAGCCGCTTCGTGTCGAACACGGCCACCGACTGGTTGAGCTTGTTGTCGGGGTGGAACGGTGTATCGACCCAGAGGTTGCGAGACTTGGGATGCGTCTTGATGAAGAGCGAGCCACCGCCCTGCCCCTTGAGCGTCTGCACCACCTTCCACGCCTGCGCCTTGTGGCCCTCCGGATCGGTGCCGATCAGGCTGATCGTCTCGTCGCCAAGATGGCTCGTGGCCCAGACCGGCCCAAAGGTCGGATGGATGAAGTTGGCGCCCCGTCCGGGGTGTGGCGTCTTGCCCACGTCGACCAGCGCGGCCAGGCGATCCTCCTTGGTATCGACCACGGCGATCTTGTCCGAGGCGTTGGCGGCCACCAGGAAGTACCGCCCCGTGGAATCGAAGCCGCCGTCGTGGAGGAACTTCGCCGCGTCGATGGTCGTGGTCTTGAGGTTCTCCAGGTCCGCGTAGTTCACCATCAGGATCTTGCCGGTCTCCTTGGCATTGATGACGAACTCCGGATGGAAGTGGCTGGCAACGATGGACGCCACGCGCGGCTCGGGGTGATATTCGTTGTCCACGGTCATGCCGCGTGTGGACACCACCTTGAGCGGCTTGAGCGTCTCGCCTTCCATGATCACGTACTGCGGCGGCCAGTAGGCGCCCGCCACGGCGTACTTGTCTTCGTAACCCTTGTACTTGGAAGTCTCGACGGAACGCGCCTCCATCCCGATCTTCACCTCGGCCACGTTGTCGGGCCTGGGCAACCAGAGATCGATCAGGTTCAGGCGCGCATCGCGTCCGATCACGTACAGGTAGCGCCCTGACGCCGACATCCGCGAGATATGCACCGCGTAGCCGGTCTTGATGATGTTGATGATCTGCTTGCTGTCGCCGTCGATCAGGGCCACTTCCCCGGCATCGCGCAGCGTGACCGAGAACAGATTCTCCAGGTTGTAGCTGTTCATCTTGCGCGTGGGCCGCTTGCCCACCGGCATGATGTCCTTGCGCGATTTCTCGATATCCGCGAGGGAAAATTCCGGCGGGGTCGGTGGCTCCAACTGGACGTAGCGTGCCATCAGGTCCACGTCGGCATCGGACAGGTCACCCGAGGTGCCCCAGTTCGGCATGCCGGCCGGACTGCCGTACTTGATAAACGTCTTCAGGTATTCCGTGCCGCGCGCCACCGTGATGTCCGGCGTCAGCGCCTTGCCCGTGGCGCCGCGGCGCAGCACACCGTGGCAACCAGCACATCGCTCGAAGTAAATCTGTCGGGCCGTGTCGAACTCGCCGGCCGTCAACGTCGGCGGGGATGCCGCATGACCCTGGCCGATCCATAGGGCCAGCGGCAACGCCGCCAGCGCGGGGAACCTCCATCTCTTCGCCTTCATGATTCTTCTCTTGCGAGGGTGGGAAAAGCATTGGCGTGGTCAACACGTCCGATGCGCCCATCATCGGGATAAAGCGAGAAAGCGGGATTGATGGCAATCAACTGCCCGATAGGTCGGGTGGGAGTTCAGCGGAGAACGTTAGCGGCGGGGGTTTTTGGTCCGAAAGAGCTTCGGATACCGAGGGGTTTTTGGCTCCCCTCTCCTGCGGAGTGGGAGAGGGGTTGGGGGAGAGGGTCGGAGGGTCTGCTTGCTGACTTGTCGCAAATTGCACCGCGTTGGCACTCCCCCCCCCCCCGGCCCCCCCGGGGGGGGGGGGTGTGGGGGCCGTGGGTCGGAGGGTCTGCTTGCTGACTTGTCGCAAATTGCACCGCTTGCCCTCTCCCCCGCCCCTCTCCCGCAAGCGGGAGAGGGGAGAAAACAAAGGGTCCGCGAGAGAGCGACGTCAGCCCCGCGGCATCAGCACCCACATCTTGCCGCCCTGCTTCATGCGGCCGGCGGTTTCGCCGGCGGCGTCGCCGGCGCCCCAGAAGAAGTCGGCGCGGACGCCGCCCTTGATCGCGGAGCCGGTGTCCTGGGCGAACATCAGGCGCTGGATCGGCTCGGTGGAGAGCGGGCGCGTGGTGGACAGGAACACCGGCACGCCTAGCGGAATCGTGGCCGGGTCCACGGCGATCGAGCGTTCGGCGGTCAGCGGCACGCCTAGCGCGCCCACCGGGCCGTCGTTGTTGGGCGGCAGTTCGCGGAAGAACACGAAACGCGGGTTCACGTTCAGCATTTCCTCGACACGCGCCGGGTTGGCTTTCGCCCAAGCCTTGATGCCCTGCATCGTTGCCTGCGAAGGTGTGATCTCGCCCCGGTCGAGCAACCACTTGCCGAACGAGCGGAACGGCTGGTCGTTGGTGCCGCCGTACCCGACACGCATGATCTTGCCGTCGGCCAGCCGGATGCGGCCCGAGCCCTGAATCTGCAGGAAAGCGGCTTCCACCGCATCGTCCACGTAGACCAGTTCGCTGCCGCGCATCGCCGGGTTCTGCAGCAGTTCGCCGCGTGCGGGCAGCGTGCCCTTGCCGAGTTGGACCGGGCGCCGGTACAGCGGCACCTGGTAGGCGCCCTGGCGCGTGCGCGATCCGTGCAGGATGGGTTCGTAGTAGCCGGTAATCAGGCCGCTATCGGTGCCATCGACATTGATCACGCGATAGGGCTGGAAATGGTTCTCGAAGTAGCTGCGCATGGCCGGCAGGTCTCCGGCATCGACCATCATGCCCACCGCGCAGACGCGGGTCCATTCCGGCTTCTTCTTCAGCACCTGGCAACTGGCCTGCAGCGCCGGCCACGCGGCGCGCACATCGTCCTGGCTCCAGCCGCCGATCTCGGCCCAGCTTGCCGGTTGCAAACGTCCGGCCGTCGGTGACGTGGGAGGCGGCGTGGTCGTGCCGCCCGGCGGCAGGATGCGCGGCGGCGGACCACTCATGCAGCCAGCCAGCAGCGCGGCGCCGAGTACCGAGGCCAGCAGCGCCAGCCGGTCGTTTGCAGTCGCGCGGATGCCGCGCAGGGAAAGCTGATATGCCATCGTGTTTGTTTGTTCCGCGTGGCGGGCAATGGGCTGCGGCGCGCCTTCGTTCTCACGCTCGCGCCAGCCTTTCACCCCGCATGTCCTACAATCTCAAGCCGATCCGTCGACTGTCCCCGAGTACCTTCCGAAGCGCCCCCCGGAGTCTCCAACCAAGCGATGAGCCAGTTCTTCGAAAACCACCCCACCCTGCTGCTGGCCGCCGAGGCCGGCGTGGCGCTGTTCCTGCTGATCTTCATCGTGGTCTGGACGATGGGCACGGCGAAGAAGAATCCCCGCCCCACGCGCGCACCGGATGACCACCCTTCGCGTGCCAGCCAGACAGGACAGCCGGCACCGAAGGAAGCAGACCGCACACCGGACGCTTAGGTTCCGGCGCGTTTTCGTGTCAGGCCATATCGCTCAATGGAGCATGCGCGGCAGCACCAGGGCGAATTCGGGAATCGGCACCTCGAAGCGGTGGCCGTCCTCGGCCACGCAGAAGTAGTCGCCCTTCATCGATCCGACTGGCGTCGAGATCGTGGCCCAACTCGAATATTCGAAGTGCTCGCCCGGCTTCAGCAGCGGCTGGTGGCCCACCACGCCGAGTCCGGCCACTTCCTGCGTGCCGTTGTCGCTGTCGGTGATGATCCAGTGGCGCGAGATCAACTGAGCGGCCACTTCGCCGATGTTGTGGATGGTGATCGTGTAGGCAAACGCATAGCGCCCACGGTCGGGGTCGGACTGGTCAGACATGTAGTGCGTGCGCACCGCCACGGAAAACGCGTACTCGCTCATGGATCGACGGGTGAGGATGGTGGGCTGGCCGCATGCCGGGGGCGGCGGCTCGGGTGTCCGCATTGTGCGGCAAGCCCTTGGCAGCGGCAAGCGGGCATTCCGCGCCCCTTGCGAGACGCCGCCGGGCGAGATGGCCGCCGATCGGCGTAAAATACCGGCCATTCCGGCGGCATGGCTGCGCTGCCTGCCGCACACCGCCCGCTTTCAGAGCCTAGCCATGAGCCAACCCACGTACCGCATCGCCCCGTCCATCCTGTCCGCAGACTTTGCCCGCCTGGGCGAGGAAGTGCGCCGCGTCACCGAAGCCGGCGCCGACTGGATCCACTTCGACGTGATGGACAACCACTACGTGCCCAACCTGACCGTGGGTCCGCTGGTCTGCGAGGCCATCCGCCCGCATGTGACGGCCCCGATCGACGTGCACCTGATGGTGCGCCCCGTGGACCGCATCATCCCCGACTTTGCCCGCGCCGGCGCCAACATCATCACGTTCCACCCGGAAGCCAGCGACCACATCGACCGTTCGCTGGCGCTGATCCGCGACAACGGCTGCCAGGCCGGCCTGGTGTTCAACCCGGCCACGCCGCTGCATCACCTGGACCACGTCATGGATCGTCTGGACGTGATTCTGCTGATGAGCGTGAATCCGGGCTTCGGCGGCCAGTCGTTCATTCCCGAGACGCTGAACAAGCTGCGCGCCGTCCGCGCCCGCATCGACGCCTACACGGCACGCACCGGCCGCCAGATCCTGCTGGAAGTGGACGGCGGCGTGAAGCCCGATAACATCGCCGAGATCGCCGCTGCCGGCGCCGACACCTTCGTGGCCGGCTCCGCCGTGTTCGGCAAGCCTGACGCCGATGGCGGCTACAAGGGCATCCTCAACACGTTCCGCGACGTCCTGGCGAAGGTTGGCAAGTAACAATGAGCGAAGACATCCTGCGCCGCACGGACTGGAGCGGCATCCAGGCGGTGATCGTCGATCTGGACGGCACCATGGTCGATACCGCCGGGGACTTCCACGCGGCCGTCAACGCGATGCTGCTGGCCCTGGTGCACCAGCATCCGAACCTCGGGCCGGTGGAGCCGATGTCCGCCGAGGAGATCGTCAGCTTCGTGGGCAAAGGGTCGGAGAACCTGATCCGCCGTGTGCTGGACGCCCGGTTCAGTCCGCTGCACGCCAACGGGCTGTTTGCCGATGCCTACGCGCTCTATGACCGCGAGTACGTGCGCATCAATGGCCAGTTTTCCGATGTCTACCCGAATGTGCGCGAGGGCTTGGCGGCGCTCAAGCGGCTGGGACTGCGCATGGCCTGCGTGACCAACAAGCCCTGGAACTTCACGGAGCCGCTGCTGGCCAAGACCGGCCTGGCGCAGTATTTCGAGCTGGTCTACGGCGGCGACGCCTTTGCGCTGCGCAAGCCGGACCCCTATCCGTTGCTCAAGGTGGCCGAGGTGTTCCGGCTCGATCCGTCGGCCGTGCTGGCCATCGGCGACTCCGAAAACGACGCCCGGGCGGCCCGCGCGGCAGGCATGGGCGTGCTGCTGATGCCCTATGGTTACAACCATGGGAATCCTGTACAAGCCGTTGATGCCGATGGTATAGTCGCCGACATTGCCCGTGTGGCGGCCCTGCTGGGCGCGCATCGGCGAGTTTGACGACTACGAGTATTACGACTCCCAGACGAATCCGAACACCTTCAATGTTCCTCAACCGCAAACGCAACTTTCTTGGCAGTGATCGGCAGGCTTGGCCCTGGCGTCGCTGGCGCGCCTCTCAACAGGCGTAAAGTGCGTTCGCGAGTTTCCTGACGGGCTTGCCAGGGCATTGCCAATCCGCGCAGCGGACCTTGGCAGCCCCCAAGCTCAGCCGGACCGGTTCCCATGTTTCCCATGCGGCAACCGGCCTCTCCGGCAGATCCTTCCGCCAGCGCCGTAGTCCCGGTTGCGCTCCTGCGCCTGTGCTACGGTTAGCCTCGAGAACGTGCCGCGCGCCATTCCTGGCCGTGTGCGCAGCTTTGCGAAAGTCATGTGCACGACCGGCCACCCCGGAGCGGGGTCTTGCGCGAAGCATCCGCCCTCCTCCGCAGACATTCATCACGGTGCCGCCTGACCCGACCAAACTCGGCGGCGCCGCAAGAAGAGGACCGACATGACCGAACTCGAATTCAAATCGCTGGCCGACCAGGGCTACAACCGCATTCCAATCATCGCGGAGGCGCTGGCCGACCTGGAAACGCCGCTGTCGCTGTACCTGAAGCTGGCCCAGTCGCAGACGCGCGGCGTGAATACCTTCCTGCTGGAGTCCGTGGTCGGTGGCGAGCGCTTTGGCCGCTATTCGTTCATCGGCCTGCATGCCCGTACGCTGATCCGCGCCTATGGCCATCGCGCCGAGGTGGTCACCGACGGTAAGGTCGTGGAAACCCACGAAGGCAATCCGCTGGACTTCATCGCCGCCTTCGAGAAGCGCTTCAAGGTGGCGCTGCGTCCGGGCCTGCCGCGTTTCTGCGGCGGCCTGGCCGGGTACTTCGGCTATGACGCGGTGCGCTACATCGAAAAGAAGCTGGCCGATACGCAGATGCCCGACGACCTGGGCCTGCCCGACATCCAGTTGCTGCTGTGCGAGGAACTGGCGGTCATCGACAACCTCTCCGGCAAGCTCTACCTGATCGTCTACGCCGATCCGACACTGCCCGAAGCCTATCCCCGCGCCCGCCAGCGCCTGCGCGAACTGCGCATGAAGCTGCGCCAGCCCGTGGACGTGCCCGTGACGAGCCCGTCGGTGCAGACCGAGGTCTATCGCGAATTCGCCAAGGCGGATTACCTGGCCGCCGTGCACAAGGCCAAGGAATACATCATGGCCGGCGACATGATGCAGGTGCAGGTCGGCCAGCGCCTGATGAAGCCGTATCGGGATTCGCCGCTGTCGCTGTACCGCGCGCTGCGTTCGCTGAACCCGTCGCCCTATATGTACTTCTACAACTTCGGCGATTTCCAGGTGGTGGGCGCCTCGCCCGAGATCCTGGTGCGGCAGGAGACGCGCAAGGTCGGCGGCACGAACGGCGATGCCGAGACTGCGCGCATCGTCACGATCCGTCCGCTGGCCGGCACCCGTCCGCGCGGCAGCACGCCCGAACGTGACACGCAACTGGCCACCGAACTGCTGAACGATCCGAAGGAGATCGCCGAACACGTCATGCTGATCGACCTGGCGCGCAACGACATCGGCCGCATTGCCGAGACCGGCTCGGTCAAGGTCACCGACAAGATGGTGATCGAGAAGTACTCGCACGTGCAGCACATCGTCAGTTCCGTGGAAGGCACGCTGCGCGACGGCATCAGCAATCTCGACGTGCTGCGCGCCACGTTCCCGGCCGGCACGCTGTCCGGCGCGCCGAAGGTGCACGCGATGGAAATCATCGACGAACTGGAACCGCGCAAGCGTGGCATCTACGGCGGCGCCGTGGGCTACCTGTCGTTCGGCGGCGAGATGGACCTGGCCATCGCCATCCGTACCGGCGTGATCAAGGACGGCAACCTCTACGTGCAGGCCGCGGCCGGCATCGTGGCGGACTCCGATCCCGAATCGGAATGGAAGGAAACCGAAGCCAAGGCGCGTGCCGTGATCCGCGCCGCAGAACAGGTCCAGGACGGCCTGGACGCCGACCTCTGAGCCCCGGGAGAGATGACATGCTGCTGATGATCGACAACTACGACTCGTTCACCTACAACCTCGTGCAGTACTTCGGCGAACTCGGGGCAGATGTGCGCACCTATCGCAACGACGAGATCACCATCGCCGATATCGAGGCGCTGAACCCGGACCACATCTGTGTCTCGCCCGGCCCCTGCAGCCCGCGCGAAGCCGGCATCTCGGTGGACGTGCTCAAGCACTTCGCCGGCAAGAAGCCGCTGCTGGGCGTGTGCCTGGGCCATCAGGCCATCGGCGAGGCATTCGGCGGAAAAGTCATCCGCGCCAAGCAGGTGATGCACGGCAAGGTCAGCAAGATCGAAACCACGCAGGAAGGCGTGTTCGCTGGCCTGCCGAAGCACTTCGACGTGACGCGCTATCATTCGCTGGCCATCGAGCGCGAGACGTTGCCCGATTGCCTGGAAGTCACGGCCTGGACGCCTGACGGCGAGATCATGGGCGTGCGCCACAAGACGCTGAATGTCGAGGGCGTGCAGTTCCACCCGGAGTCGATCCTGTCCGAACACGGCCATGCGCTGCTGGCCAATTTCATCAAGGCGCCGCGATGAGGCGCGCCGAATTCAACACCTACGCCTCTGCCGCCCCCGCCCCAGCCAACCAAGAATCCGCCATGTCCATCACGCCACAAGAAGCGCTGACCCGCTGCATCGAGCACCGCGAGATTTTTCATGACGAGATGCTGCATCTGATGCGGCAGATCATGCAGGGGCAGATCAGCCCGGTGATGGCCGCCGCCATCCTGACCGGCCTGCGCGTCAAGAAGGAAACCATCGGCGAGATCTCGGCTGCCGCACAGGTAATGCGCGAGTTTGCCAACCACGTGACCGTCAGCGATCGCCAGAACTTCGTCGATATCGTGGGCACGGGCGGCGATGGCTCGCATACGTTCAATATCTCCACGGCGTCGATGTTCGTGGCTGCCGCTGCTGGCGCCAAGATCGCCAAGCACGGCAACCGTGGCGTGTCGTCGAAGTCCGGCAGCGCCGATGTGCTTGAAGCCCTCGGCGTGAACATCATGCTGACGCCGGATCAGGTGGGCCAGTGCATCGAACAGACCGGCATCGGCTTCATGTTCGCGCCCACGCACCACCCGGCCATGAAAAACGTGGCGCCGATTCGCAAGGAAATGGGCGTCCGCACCATCTTCAATATCCTGGGTCCGCTGACCAATCCGGCCGATGCGCCGAACATCCTGATGGGCGTGTTCCATCCCGATCTCGTCGGTATCCAGGTGCGCGTGATGCAACGCCTGGGCGCGCAGCACGCCATCGTGGTCTACGGCAAGGACGGCATGGACGAGGTCTCGCTGGGCGCGGCTACGCTCGTGGGCGAACTCAAGGATGGCGAAGTGCGCGAGTACGAGATCCATCCCGAAGACTTCGGCCTGTCGATGATTTCGAACCGGGGTCTCAAGGTGGCCGACGCCGCCGAATCGAAGGAGATGCTGCTCGAAGCCCTCGGCAACGTGGCGGGCACGCCGCGCGAGATCGTCACGCTGAACGCGGGCACGGCGCTGTACGCCGCCAACGTGGCCAGCTCCATCGAGGACGGTATCGAACGCGCCCGTGAAGCCATCGCCAGCGGCGCCGCCCGCGAGAAGCTCGACCATTTCGTGCGCGCCACGCAGCAATTCAAGTAAAACGCCATGTCCGACATTCTCGACAAGATCCTGGCCGTCAAGGCCGACGAAGTATCCGCCGCGCGCAAGAAGCGCGACCTGCCGAGCCTGCGCGCCGAAGCCGAAGCGCTGCGCGCCGAACCGGGGCTGGCGCCGCGGGGTTTCGAACGCGCGCTGCGCGACAAGATCGCGGCCGGCCATGCTGGCGTGATCGCCGAGGTCAAGAAGGCGTCGCCGTCCAAGGGCGTGCTGCGCGAGAACTTCGTGCCCGAGGCCATCGCCGAAAGCTACGCCACGCACGGCGCGGCCTGCCTCTCGGTACTGACCGATGTGAACTTCTTCCAGGGCCACGCCGAATACCTGAAGCGTGCGCGTGGTGCCTGCCCGCTGCCGGCGCTGCGCAAGGACTTCATGGTCGATCTGTACCAAGTCTACGAAGCGCGCACCTGGGGCGCCGATGCCATCCTGCTGATCGTGGCCGCACTCGACCACGGCCTGATGGCGGAACTCGAAGCCTGTGCGCTCGAACTCGGCATGGACGTGCTGGTGGAAGTCCACGGCGCCGACGAACTCGACGCCGCGCTGCGCCTGAAGACGCCGCTGCTGGGCATCAACAATCGCAACCTGCGCACGTTCGAGGTCTCGCTCGACAACACGCTGGCCCTGCTGCCGCAGATTCCGGCGGAGAAGCTGGTGGTGACCGAGTCGGGCATCCTGGGACCGGCCGATGTGCAGCGCATGCGCGATGCCAATGTCCACGCGTTCCTGGTGGGCGAGGCGTTCATGCGTGCGCCGGAGCCGGGCGTGGAACTGGCTCGCCTGTTCGCCTGAGCGGTTGCGAACGATGGCCATCGAACTCGAATTGAAGCTGGCCGTGCCTGACGCCGCCTTGGCGGCCGTGGCAGCATGGCTCGACGCCAACGGGCAAGCTCGGGGCGAGACGACGCTGCTGAACATCTACCTCGACACAGCCGCCCGCGACCTGGCGCAAGCACGTGCCGCGCTGCGGCTGCGCAAGAAGGGCGCGCAGTGGCTGCAGACGCTGAAGACCGCCGGCAAGAGCAGCGGCGGCCTGGCATCGCGGCACGAATGGGAAACGGAAGTGGCCGGTGAAGCCATCGAACTTTCGCGCTTTCCTGACGAGGCCCGCGCCGTGCTGGCACCGCTGGCGGAGCGGCTCGGTCCCGTCTTTCGTACCGATTTCACGCGCCGCACCTGGATCGTGGAGCAGGATGGCGAGCGGATCGAGGCCGCGCTGGATACGGGCGCGATCACCGCGCCGGGCGCCACTGTTTCCGAGCGCATCCAGGAACTCGAACTGGAATGGCTGCCGCGCGATGGGGCTGACGCGCACGCTGGTGAGGTGGCGCTGCGCGCTTTCGGCGCGCGGCTCGGCCACGTTGCTCCGCTGACGCCGTCCGATCTCAGCAAGGCTGCGCGCGGCTATCGACTCAGCGCCCCAACCTCACCCTCTTCCACTGCTTGATGCAATCCGATCTGTTCGCCACCGAGTCCTCGTCATCCCACACCACATCGGTTGCCTGCCTGCAGGATCAGGTCGATGCCTTGCCCAAAGGCTGGCGCGATGTGCTGGCCCCGTGCCTCGGCAATGCCAACTGGCAAGCGCTCTGTGCATTCGTCGATGGGGAACGTGCGGCGGGCAAACCCGTGTTTCCGCATACGGTCTTCCACGCGCTGCACCTGACGCCGCCCGAGGCGGTGCAGGTCGTGATTCTCGGCCAGGACCCGTACCACGGCACGGGCGTGGTCGGTGGCAAGGAAATTCCGCAGGCGCATGGGCTGGCTTTCTCGGTGCCTGATGGCGTGAAGGTGCCGCCGAGCCTGCGCAACATCTTCAAGGAAATCGGTGCCGAATATGGCGCCGAGCCGGTGCGCGCCTCGGGCAATCTCGAAGGCTGGGCACGCCAGGGAGTGTTGCTGCTCAACACCGTGCTGACCGTCGAACAGGCCAATGCGGCCAGCCATGCTAAGCGCGGCTGGGAAGCCGTGACCGATTGCCTGATCCACGGGCTGGCCGCCTCGCGCCCGAACCTCGTCTTCATGCTCTGGGGCAGCCATGCGCAGGCCAAGCGCGCCTTGCTGGAAGGGCAGACGCATTGCGTGCTGGAAGCGCCGCATCCGTCGCCGTTGTCGGCGCATCGTGGTTTTCTGGGCTGCGGGCATTTCCGGCAGGCCAATGACTGGCTGGAAAGCCATGGGCGGCCGGGAATCGACTGGCTGACGGCTTAGTTAGCGCGTTTCGCGGAACGAGAAGCCGTGGAAGACTTCGGGCGGCAAGGTTTCCTGCTCGACCTTGGAGACGCGGGCGGCCGGCGGACCTTGTTCCATCCACTGCCGCAGCGCTTCGAGCTGGTTTCGTGAGCCCGTCGCGACGACCTCCACCGAGCCATCGGTGCGGTTTCTTACCCATCCTCCCAGTTGCAACGAGGTGGCCTGTGCCTCACAGGCGGCACGGTAGCCCACGCCCTGCACGTGGCCATGGGCGAACAGGCGCCAGGTTTCGGAGGGTGCAGTCATGAAAAACTCCATGCCTAGGTAAACTACCTAGTCGGGTTGGGCGTTAGGGTTGAGGTCAGGTGTCAGCAGCATACGACGCCTTGGCCCTCACCCCCAGCCCCTCTCCCGCTTCGCGGGAGAGGGGAGCAAAATCAGAAGGCGTGACCATGCCACCAACGCCCCGCAAACCCACCCCTGGCTACGTTGCCCCCCTGCTGACCGCGCCGCCGAACCGGTTCGACTTCGCGCTGCTGCCGATCATCCTGGCTGTGATCGTTATCGTGGCATTCGCGGCGCAGCAGATGGATGTGCCCTATCAGCCCGGCCAGGCGCTGGCGGTGCACCTCGATCCCGCGTGGCTGCCCTATTACCTGATGCGCACCAGCATCCGCATGCTCGCAGCGCTCGGGGCGTCGCTGGTGTTCTCGTTCGCATTCGCTGCGCTGGCCTCGCGCAACCGCACCGCCGAGAAGATCATGGTGCCGGCGCTGGACATCCTCCAGTCCATTCCCGTGCTTGGCTTCCTGTCGGTCACGGTCACTGGCTTTATCGCGCTGTTCCCCGGCAACCTCGCCGGCGTGGAGTGCGCGGCCATCTTCGCCATCATCACGTCGCAGGCGTGGAACATGGCCTTCAGCCTGTACCAGTCGTTCCGCACCATCCCCGGCGATCTACTTGAGGCCGCCGCGATGTTCCGGCTCTCGCCATGGCAGCGCTTCTGGCGGCTGGAAGTGCCGTATGCCATGCCGGGTCTCGTCTGGAACATGATGATGTCGATGTCGGGCGGCTGGTTCTTCGTGGTGGCCTCGGAGGCCATCTCGGTGTCGGGCCACGACATTCGCCTGCCCGGTATCGGCTCGTATATCGCCGTCGCCATTGCGCAGCAGAACCTGGCCGCCATCGGCTGGGCGATCCTGGCCATGCTGATCGGCATCATGATCTACGACCAGTTCCTGTTCCGCCCATTGGTGGCGTGGGCGGACCGCTTCCGCTTCGAGACGCTGGCGCAGGACACCACGCCGCAATCGTGGCTGCTCAACCTGCTGCGCCGCTCGGCGTGGGTGCATGCCCTGCTCGATGTCATCACCTCGCTAGCCAGCCGCACGCTATCGTGGGGCGCGCGCCGCCGCAAGGTGGTAGCGCGACCTGCTGACTCGGCGACATCGCATCCATGGATCGACCGCCTGCGCGACGCCCTGATCATCACCGTGGCGCTGGTTGCACTCTGGCGCGTGTTCCACTTCGTCCACAGCGAAGTGGGCTGGGCCGAAGCCGTTCACGTGCTCTGGCTTGGCACGCTGACGATGCTGCGCGTGGTGGTGCTCATTGCGCTGGCGGCGGTGGTCTGGGTGCCGATCGGGATCCGCATTGGCCTGAACCCGTCGGTGGCGCGCATCGCCCAGCCCATCGCGCAGTTCATGGCCGCGTTCCCCGCCAACCTGATGTTCCCGCTGGCCGTGATGGCAATCGTGCGATTCCACCTGGACCCGGAAATCTGGCTCAGCCCGCTGATGATCTTTGGCACGCAGTGGTACATCCTGTTCAACGTCGTAGCCGGTGCATCGGGCATTCCCAGCGAGCTGCGGCTGGCGGCACGCAATTTCGGGCTGCGGGGCTGGCTGCTGTGGCGGCGCTTCCTGATTCCCGCGGTGTTCCCGAGCCTGCTGACGGGACTGGTCACGGCCGCTGGCGGTTCGTGGAACGCGAGCATCGTGTCCGAGTACGTGACATGGGGCGACCGCACGCTGGTAGCCACGGGCCTTGGCAGTTATATCGCCGAGATGACCGCGCGCGGCGACTTCCCGCGCATCGCGCTCGGCATCTGCGTGATGGCGTTGTTCGTGGTGGGCTTTAACCGCCTGCTCTGGAACCGGCTCTACGACCTGGCGCAGTCGCGCACCCGGCTTTAAGAAAGGAATCGACGATGGCTCTGCATGACATGCCCCAAGGCCAGCCCGTAATCGAACTGCGCGACGTCGGCAAGATGTTCCGCACCGCCGACGGCACCGATCGCGCCGTACTCGAAGGCGTCAATCTGACGCTGTGCGAAGGCGAGATCGTCGCCATGCTCGGCAAGTCCGGTTCGGGCAAGTCCACGCTGCTGCGGATCATGGCGGGCCTGGTGGGGGCCGACCGGGGCGATGTGCTGTTCCACAACCAGCCGCTACGCGGCGCGGCGGAAGGCATCGCGATGGTGTTCCAGTCGTTCGCGCTGTTCCCTTGGCTGACCGTGCAGCAGAACGTGGAACTGGGCCTTGAAGCGCAGGGCGTGGCCAAGGCCGAGCGCGCGCGCCGTGCCGAGGCAGCCATCGACATGATCGGGCTGTCCGGCTTCAACAGCGCCCTGCCGCGCGAGTTGTCGGGCGGCATGCGGCAGCGCGTGGGCATCGCCCGGGCACTGGTGACCGAACCGGACCTGCTGCTGATGGACGAGGCGTTCTCCGCGCTCGACGTGCTCACGGGCGAGACACTGCGCGACGAAATGCTCGATCTCTGGCAGTCGGGCCGCGCCAATATCCGTAGCATCCTGATCGTCTCGCACAACATCGAGGAAGCCGTGATGATGGCGGATCGCATCGTGATTCTCTCCAGCGATCCGGGCCGCGTGCGCGCCGAGGTGCGTGTGCCGTTCACGCGTCCGCGCAATCGTGACGATGCCCTGGTGCGCGCCCTGATCGACGAGATCTATGCGCTGATGACGTCGCCGGCTGGACACGGCGCGCGCGTGCCCGCCGCGGCCGCCGCGCAGCAGATCGGTTATCGCCTGCCCGATGCCGATATCAGCCAGATGGAAGCCGTGCTCGACCTGCTGCACGAATCCCCGTTCTTCGGCCGCGCTGACCTGCCGCACCTGGCAACGGAAGCTGGCCTGACCGACGACGACCTGCTGCCCGCGTGCGAGGCCATGCAACTGCTGGGCCTCGCCCATATCGAGCGCGGTGACATCACGGCCACCAACCTGGGTCGTCTCTACTACGACACTGCCCCGCCCGAGCGCAAGGTGCTGTTCGGCAAGCAGTTGCTCTCCCACGTGGCGCTGGCCGCGCATATCCGGCGCGAACTCGAACAGAGCGAGGATGGCGAAGTGGGTGAGGAAGCGGTGCTGCGCGAACTGGAAGCCTTCCTGAAACCCGAGGAAGCCGAGCGCGTGCTGCGCATCGCCATCGACTGGGGACGTCATGGCGAGGTGTACGGCTACTCGCTCAACAGCGGGATGCTGACGTTGCCCGAGATGGGGCCGGTCAACGCGCAGGCATAGCTGTCGCTGGGGCCGTCGTGGCTGTCGTGGTGGTTGTGGCGGTGGTTACGGTGGTTGCCGCCGCATCGCCCTGCAGCCCGGCTCCGCGTACATCGTCCGGCACCGCAGACCATCCCCCTCCGAGCGACTTGTAGAGCGCGGCAGCACTGGTCAGCACATCGACCTGTCCCTGGATGGAAGCCAGTTGCACCGCGAACAGCTTCTGCCGCGCGTCGGTGACTTCGAGATAGCTCGAATAGCCGCCCTCGTAGCGCGCATCGGCCTGATCGGCATAGACCGTCAGGCTCTGCTCCTGTTTGCGCAGGCTGACCAGCCGGTTGCGTGTTTCGGTGCCGTTGGCCAGCGACGTGTTCACATCGGCCAGCGCGTTGAGCACGGCGGATTGGTAGCCCAGCATGGACTGGTCGCGCACTGATTCGGCCGCGTTGACCTGCCCGCGAATCGCCCCGCCCTGGAACACCGGCTGCGCGAGGCTCGCGCCGAAGCCCCAGACCTTCGAGGCACTATCCCACAGTGCGGCGGGCGAGCTCGCCAGCGCACCGAAGAAGGCCGAGAGATTGACCGATGGCAGGTACAAGGCGAGCGCCGCACCCACCTGCGCATTGGCGGCCACGGCCTGCTGTTCCGCCTGCAGCACATCGGGCCGCCGTGCCAGCAACGCGGCAGGCAGGTCGGCATTGATCGGGGGCGGCTGTAGTTGCGCGAGTGTTGCGCCGCGTTCGATGGGACCCGGCTGGCGGCCCAGCAATAGCGACAGTGCGTTCTCGGTCTCCTGGATCGACGAGCGCAGCGGCGGAATCGTCGCCTCCGCCGAGTAGTAATCGTTTTCCGATTGCGACAACTCCACCTGCGAGATCACGCCGCCTTCGTAGCGCTGCCTGAAGATGTCCAGGGCCTGCCCGCGTGTCAACAGCGTGGCCTGTGCCACCTCCAGTTGTGCATCGAGCCCGCGCAGCGTGGCATAGCCCTGCACCACGGACGCCGCCAGCGACAGCACGATGCCGCGCCGCGTGTACTCGGCATTCCACAGGCTCGCCTCGGCTGACTCGGCCTGCCGGCGGATCTTGCCCCACAGGTCGATCTCCCAGCTTGCATTCAGCAAGGTCTCATAGCTGTTGCGCGGGCCGCCGAACGATGCGAACGGCGTGCCGTTGAACGAGCCGCTGCGCTGCCGCGCCGCCGACCCCGTGGCATTCAACTGCGGGAAGTAGCCCGAGCGCGCGATCATCAACTGCGCACGGAATTCTTCGATGCGGGCCGATGCAATGCGCGCATCGTAGTTGTTGCGCAGCGCCGTCTCCACCAGCGCCGTCAGCACCGGATCATTGAACGCGTTCCACCAGTCGCTGTCGGCGGCCAGCGTCAGCATGCCGGAATCGATCCGATACGCAGTCGGTTCAGTCACTTCCGGACGCTTGTAGTCGGGGCCGATGGCGCAAGCGGACAGCAGGGCTCCCATCGTCAGCATGGTCGGCACGCCTAGCCGTTGGAGTGGAATCATGACGGTTCTCCCGTAGGCGGCACGGCGGGCGTGGAGGGCCCGGCCGGCACCTTCTTGCCACGGCGTGCCGCCCATTTATCGGCAGCCGTCCCCACCAGCCACGAGAACAACGGCACGAACAACAGCGCCAGCGTGGTCGCCGCGATCATGCCGCCAATAATGCCGGTGCCGATGGAATGACGCGAGTTCGACCCCGCGCCCGAGGCAATGAACAGCGGCACCGCGCCCAGGATGAACGCCAGCGACGTCATCACGATGGGGCGCAACCGCAGCTTGGCCGCCTCCACTGCCGCATCGGCATGCGACAGCCCTTCCTTGTGTTTCATCACCGCGAACTCGACGATGAGAATCGCGTTCTTCGCCGCCAGCCCGATCAGCGTGACCATGCCGATCTGGAAGTACACATCGTTCGACAAACCACGCAGCAGAATCGCCAGCAGCGCGCCGAAGATACCGAACGGCACGGCGGTCAGGATCGATAGCGGCAGCGACCACGACTCATATTGCGCCGCCAGGATCAGGAACACCATCACAATACCGAACACGAACACGATGGTCGTGGTGTTGCCCGATTTCTTCTGCTCGAACGCCTCGCCGCTCCACGCAAAGCTGTAGCTGGCCGGAAGTGTCTCGCGCGCCACCGCCTCCATGGCCGCGAGCGCCTGGCCAGAGCTGTAGCCCGGCGCCGCGTCACCGGTGATCTTGGCCGCCGGAAAGTTGTTGAAGCGCGAGAGCAGGTCAGGTCCGCTCGAATACTTCGTGCTCAACAACCCCGAGACGGGCGCCATCTTGCCGTCGTGGCCGCGCACGTAGAGGTATTCGAGATTGTTGGGCGAAGCGCGATACTGCGGTTCGGCCTGCAGGATGACCTGCCACACGCGGCTGTACTGCGAGAACTGGCTGATATAGAGCGAGCCGAACTGCGTCTGCAGCGTGCCGTAGACATCGGCAATCGGCACGCCCATGGTCTCCGCCTTCTCCTTGTCCACCTCCACCCGCATCTGGCGCGACGCCGACTGGATGGTGCTGGTCAGCCGCCCCAGTTCCTTGTGGTTGGCCGCAGCCTTGATGAAGTTGCGCGTCACGCCTTCCAGCTCGGCCGTACTGCCCGTGCCACGATTCTGCACCCAGAATTCGAAGCCGCCCTGTGACCCCAGCCCGGGGATCGACGGCGGGTTGACCGGAATGACGATGGCCTCGGAAATCCCGCGCAGCTTCGGCGTGATCTCGTGCAGCATCGCCTGCACGCCAAGGTCCGCCGACTCCCGCTTGCTGAAGCTCTTCATGCCGACGAACACCGTGCCGGCGTTGGTCTTGTACTGGCTGTCGATGAAGCTGTAGCCAGACAGCGCCGAAGCATCCTCCACGGCCGGATGCTGGCGGAACATGTCCGCTACCTGCTGCGTCACTTTCTCCGTGCGATCCAGGCTGGCCGAGTCCGGCATCATCACTGCCACCAGGATGTAGCCCTGATCCTCGGCCGGCACGAACGCCGTGGGGATATGCGAGAACAGTTGCCACACCGCCAGCAGCATCACGCCGAACAGCGCCATTGCCAACACCACGCGGCGCATGAACCCGCGCACCCAGTTGCCGTAGTGATGCACGATGCGGTCGAACCGCTCGTTGAACCAGACAAAGCCGCGCCATGGCGTGTGATGCCCCGGCTTCAGGATCATCGCGGCCAGCGCAGGTGACAGCGTCAGCGCGCAGAAACCCGAGATCACCACGGAGACGACAATCGTCAGCGCGAACTGCCGGTAGAGCTGCCCCGTGGTGCCGGACACGAACGCCACCGGGATAAACACCGCCGACAGCACCAGCACGATGGCGATCACCGGGCCGGTCACTTCCTCCATGGCGCGCAGCGTGGCCTCGCGCGGCGAGAGCTTGAACTCGGCCATGTTGCGCTCCACGTTCTCCACCACCACGATAGCGTCGTCCACCACGATGCCGATGGCCAGCACCAGCGCGAACAGCGTCAGCAGGTTGATCGAGAACCCGAGCGCCAGCAGCCCCGCGAACGTGCCGATGATCGACACGAACACGGCCAGCACCGGGATCACCGTGGCGCGGAAGTTCTGCAGGAAGATGAACACCACCAGCACCACCAGGATCACGGCTTCGATCAGCGTATGCACCACCTCGTCGATCGATGCGCTCACGAACTCCGTGGTATCGAGCGAGATCTTGTAGCTCATGCCCGCCGGGAACGACTTCTGCATGTCGTCGAGCGTCTTCTTGACGTCCTTGGCCACCTGGATGGCATTGGAGCCGGGCTGCTGGTACACGGCGATGATCGTCGCCGGCTTGCCATTCAGCGCCGAGCGCAGCGTGTACTGCTGCTGGCCGATCTCCGCGCGGCCCACGTCGCTCAGCCGCACAATCGCCGCGCCCTGGTTGTCGGCGCGCAGGATGATGTTCTCGAACTGCTGCGGCGTGGTCAGCCGGCCCGGCGTCACCAGCGGGAACGTCAGTTCCACCGGCCGCGCATTGGGCGCCTGCCCCACGCTGCCCGCGCCGAACTGCTCGTTCTGGTTCTGCACGGCGCGCTGCACATCCTGCGCGGTGATGCCGAGCGCGGCCATGCGGTCGGGCCGCAGCCAGATGCGCATGGCCAGGTCTGCCGAACCCATGATCTGCGCCTGGTTGGCGCCGTTCACGCGCTTGATGGCGTCCAGCACATAGAGGTTGGCGTAGTTGTTGATGTACTGCTGGTCGAAGCGGTTATCGGGCGAATACACCGCAATCAGCAGCAGGAAGCTCGACGACCGCTTCTGCACGTTGATGCCGGTCTTCTGCACCGTATCGGGCAACTGCGGCAACGCCAGGTTGACGCGGTTCTGCACCTGCACCTGCGCGGTGTCAGGATCGGTGCCGATATCGAAATAGACGTTCAGCGTCATCGACCCCGTGGGCGACGACGTGGACTGCATGTAGATCATGTTGTCCGCGCCGTTGACCTGAGTCTCGATCGGTGCGGCCACGGTCTGCGCCACGGTGTCGGAGTCGGCCCCTGCGTACGTGGCGCTGACGGTGACTTGCGGCGGGGTGATATCGGGATACTGGGCGATGGGCAGCGCGAACATCGCAACGCCGCCACCGATGACGATGATCAGCGATATGACCATCGCGAAGATCGGGCGGTTGACGCAGAAGGCGGAAAGCATGGCGGGCCTCCGGTCAGGACTTGGCGGCAGGCGGAGCCGAAGCCGGCGGCGCGGATGGTGCGGAAGCCGGTGCCGATGGCGTGGAAGCCGGCGGCCGGCTGCCTTCGCCCACTGCCGCAATCGGCGCCTCTCCGGTCACCTTGACCGGTGCGCCTTCGGTCAGCTTGCCCGCACCGTCAACCACCACCACCTCTCCGGGTTGCAAACCCTTGGCAATCCGCCACATCGGCCCAGAGAGTTCGCCCACCATGACTGGGCGCGGCATGGCCTTGTTGTCCTTGTCGACCACGAACACCACATCGCCCTTGGGCCCGTGCATCACGGCCCGCTGCGGCACCACGATGGCATTGGGCCGCGTGGCGCCATCCACCAGCACGCGCACGAACTGGCCGGGACGTAGCACGCCATCCGGATTCGGCATCAACGCGCGCACGAGGAACGTGCCGGTCTGCTGGTTGTAGGTGGCATCGGCAAACGTGATGCGGCCCTGCTGCGGATACCTGCTGCCATCGGCCATGACCACGGTCACCGTGTAGTGCTCGTCATTGGGCACCACAAGCGATTTGTCTTCGCGCTGGGCGCGGAATTGCAAGGTCTGCGGTTCCGACACACTGAAGTTGATCCGCATCGGCTGCAGCGTGGACACCGTGGTCAGCAGGCTGTTGGTGGTGCTGACGTATGCGCCTTCGGGCAGCACAGCAAAACTGGAAATGCCATCCACGGGCGCGCGCACATAGGTGTACGAGAGATTCAGTTGCTGCGTCTCGACTTCGGCCTGCGCCTGCTCCACGCCGGCCCGCGCCGAATGATAGTTGCCGGTGGCATCATCGAGATCCTTCTGCGACAACGCATTGCGCTCGGCCAGCGGCTTCACGCGCGCCAGGTTGGCATTCGCCACTTCGAGCCGCGCCTTCTGCTGGTTCAACTGCGCGCGTGCTGCATCGAGCTGCGCCTGGAACGGCTTGTGGTCGATCTCGAACAGCAACTGGTTGGCCTTGACCAGGCTGCCCTCCGTGTAATTCCGCTTGATCAGGAAGCCGGCCACGCGGGCGCGGATATCGACGGCCTGGTCACTCTGTGTCTGCCCCACGAAATCGAACGTCACGGGCAGATCCTGCGCGCGGGTCGTGTAGACCTGCACCGGCACCGCTTGCTGCGCTGCAGCCGGCGGCTCCGACTTGCCACAGCCGGCCAACAGGATGGTCATTGCCGTGGCGGCCACCAGCCACCGTCCCTGCGTTGCCTGAACCGCCGAATCCATGCGCCGCTCCCATAGCAGACCGGGCACGTACCGCGCCCGTGTAGTCGGCAGGTTATGTCTGCGCAAAGTCTGCGGCCAATGAATCTTTTATTTGGGGCGTTAAGGGAAATCGACCGTCCTTACTCCCCTCTCCCGAGCGCCATCCTTGCTCCCCTCTCCCGCATGGCGGGAGAGGGGTCGGGGGAGAGGGCCACGCGATTCAAACACCAATATCGCATCCTGAGCCGCTGGCCCTCTCCCCTAGCCCCTCTCCCGCAAGCGGGAGAGGGGAATCAACCGGACGGACGTGGAATCTCTACCGCCGAAACCCATGAAAATGCCCGCCTCCACCCCCGCCGCCAAACCTCCCACCTCCGAACCCCCTGCCTTGCCATTGCGACGCCGCATTCCCAAACCGCTGCTGCCCCACATCCCGCGCCTGCCGTTGCTGGTCCAGCCGGTTCTGCACATCGGCATTCGGTTGCACCGACTGCCAGCCGTTGCTGGTGTGCTGCTGCCAGCCGTTATCCGTGTGCTGGTAGACGTTTCCGTCGTGCCCCGCATAGACATTGCCGTTGTTCCAGACCACGGCGTTGTCCTTGTTCGGATTGGCGACAAAGCCTCGACTGCCCGCCGTCTGCTGGCCGGTCTGCGTGTTGCCGGCCACGCCGATCTCGCCAGCGCCCACGCGGCCGGTCTGCGCGTTGTAGCCTGCGGCCTGTCGGCCCGCCGCATAGTTGCCCGAATACTCGTTGCCGGCCACGCCGCCGCGCGCCGCACCTTCGCGGCCGGTCGACGGATTGGCGAACGATCCCTGGCGCCCCGCCGCGTAGTTGCCCGAGTAGGGATTGAAGGCCGCACCCCGGCTGCCCTGGTAGCGAGCGCCCGTGGCCGCGTTGTAGCCGGCACCTGCCGTGCCACGCCACTGGGTGCCGGTCCAGGCATTCCAGCCTTCGGCATGGGTGACCGTGCCTTGCCCCCACCGGCCATAGAAGTTCGCCTGGTTGATATTGACGAAGTTGCCGCCGCCCCAGCCGCCGTACCAGTACGGACCCCAGTACGGCGCCGCGCCGCCCCAGATCGCGCCTGCCGCAAAGCCGAACGCAAACCCCTCGGCCACGCCGATGCCGAAGCCTGCGCCATAGCCGTACGTCACCGGATAGCCGTAGTAATAGCTGCCGACATAGGGCGGATAGACATAGCCCGTGCCGTAGACGACGGTGCCGTCGGGGCTGACCACCACGCCCATATAGCCCGGCGTGTAGCCGACCACGACAGTCGTCGGTGTGACCGAGTAGATCCGCACATAGGTCACGTAATACAGCGGCGAACTGGGCGGGATCGTGTAGATGGCCGAGGGCACTTCGGTGGCCACGCGCCACGGGCCGCCCGGCACACCAGCGGTGAACCAGACGCCGTTGGCCACGGCGTAGTAGTGGGCGCTATCGACCTCGATCACGGGCGTGCCCGTGTTGACCGCGTAGCGCAGTGACGTGCCGGTGATGGCCTCGAATTTCGGCGGGCCATCGTAGGTGACGGCGACCGTGGCCTTGTCACGTGCCACCGAGGCGGTCTGCGGAATCGTCGCCGCGATCTCGGCTTCGCGGGCCTGCGGCGTGCCCGGCACCGAGACCAGTACATTCGCCTTGGGGTCCTTCGGCGAGATCTTCGCGAACTCCGCCGGCAACTGGTCACCGGGCACGTATTCCCATGGCCCGTTGAGCATCGCCGCGCGGAACCAGCGCCCCGAGATCAGCACATAGGTCTGGTTGCTCGACGGATCGACAAAGACCGCGTGGTCGGCATTGGACATCGTCAGCAGGCCCACCCCCGCGACCGGTGTCATCTGCGGCTCGCCCTGTGTCACGATCAGTTCCGCTGGCCGCGTCGCCAACTGCACGGCTGGCGGCCGCGCGGGCTTCTTGCCATCGGCAGGCATCATCGGATCCGCCTTCGGCTCGTTCTTGACCGCTGCAATCTTGCGGGCGGCGCCTAGCAGCGCGGCGGGCGGATTGGCGACGGCATCCCACTTCCCACCCTCCGATGCCGAGCGATACCAGTAACCCCCCGCCTGCAGCCATAGCTCGCCGCTGGTATCGCGCAGCAGCAACGCGCGGCTGTTGATCGCGCGCTCGTAGCCAGTGCCAGCCACCTCGCGCCAGACGGGCTCGCCATCCACATGCACAAGCAGCGTGGGCGTGGCGGCGAACAGGATCTGCGGAGCATCGTTCTTCACGGGCACGCGCTGCGCTTTCGCCAGTTCCTGCGACACGGCGTAGCTGGCCTGCAACTCATCCAGCGGCACGGTCAGGCCCTTGGGAGACAACTGGCCGATCAGGGCCTGGCGGATCTTGTCGGCGGCTTCCGGGCGTGTGGGCACGTCCACGCTATCGATCTGGATCTTCGACAGTTGCACCAGCGCCGATGGCTTGTCGATATCGGCCTGCGCCGAAAAACGCGCCACGCCATAGGTCGGCGCACCGTCCTTGGCGCCGATGCCCACTGCGGCGCGACCTGACATCCGGTCACCCTCCCATTTCTCGATCTCGGGCTGGTAAAGCTCCACGTGCTCACCCGCCACCTCGTAGCTGCGCGGCCAGGTGAGCGGCGCCACCTTGCGGGCGGCGCTGGCGGGCTGGGCCGTGGTGGCAGCCTGCGCATCCACCGGCAGCGGCGCCGCCGCCACACCGAGCAGCGCCGCGGCGATCAACGTAGGGCTGATGGGCAAACGCCTGGGAAATCGCTTCAACATAGAAACTCCAGCAAGAATGGGCAGCATCAGACACCACTGCAGCGTCAGTGAATCTAAATGACCGCGCAGGCTGGAACAATGCGCCTCGAAAACATTCATCTTGCGCCCAAAATCGGACAGATCGATGCCGCCTTGCCACGGGCAGCGCAGGCATTTGTCGCGTATCTTGCACCTACACCCTTGAATCATGCGCGTGAGGGCCTCAACTACGTCGAATTACGATGCCATCGCCCCCGCCATGAGTTCCAAGCTGCTGCGCCGCTCCCTGTTGCTGCCCGCGATGATCGTCGCGGCGCTCCACGTCTATATCGGGGTGCGCCTGCTCCCGCCCCTGCCCGGTCCGCTGGTGGTCCACACGGTGGGCGTGCTCTGGCTCATGGCGTCGAGCCTGCTGATTCCGTCCGCGTTGATGGCCCGGCGCCTGTCCACGGGCTGGGCGGATCGACTGAGCTGGATCGGCATGCTGGCGATGGGCTTCTTCTCGTCGCTGCTGATCCTGACCGTCGCCCGCGACATCTTCCTGCTCGTAGCCACCCTGACCGGCTGGCAGCCTGCCCGCCTCGCTGCCAACAGCGCAGCGGCAGTGTGGGGACTGGCGCTGGCAGTCTCGGCCATCGGTTTCTTCAACGCGCGGGGGCTGGCGCGGGTGGTGAAGGTGGATGTGCCGATCGCTAACCTACCCGAGGCATTCCAGGGTTTCACCATCGCGCAGATCAGCGATATCCACGTGGGGCCGACGATCAAGCGCCCCTATCTCGATCGCATCGTCGATCGCGTGAACGGCCTCAAACCCGACGCCATCGCCGTGACGGGCGATCTTGTGGACGGTTCGGTTCGCGAGCTATCGGCCCACACCGCACCCTTCGCGCGACTGGAAGCGCGGCATGGCGCCTATGTGGTCACAGGCAATCACGAGTACTACTCTGGCGCGGAGCCGTGGATCGCCGAACTGCGGCGCCTGGGCCTGACGGTGCTGATGAACGAGCATGTGGTGGTCACGCGCGGGCAGGCGTCGCTGGTGCTGGGTGGCGTGACCGATTTCACGGCGGGCGGCTTTATCGAAAGCCATCGCAGCGATCCGGTTCGTGCGCTGCAGGGTGCGCCAGCCGATGCGTCCGCACGCGTGTTGTTCGCCCATCAGCCGCGCTCGGCCCCCGCTGCTGCAGCGGCAGGTTTCGATCTGCAGCTATCGGGACACACGCATGGCGGCCAGTTCTGGCCATGGAACCTGTTCGTGCCAATGCAGCAGCCCTATGTGCATGGGCTGAACCGGCATGAAAGGATGTGGATCTATGTGAGCCGCGGAACGGGCTACTGGGGTCCGCCGAAGAGGTTCGGGGCACCGTCGGAGATTACGCTGGTGAGGTTGGTGCGGGGGTGAGTCTTCTGCTCTACCGCTTGTTTGCTCCCCTCTCCCGCGACGCGGGAGAGGGGTTGGGGGAGAGGGCCGGAAGTTCTGCTTGCCGACATCAGCAATTTGAACCGCTGGCCCTCTCCCCCGCCCCTCTCCCACAAGTGGGAGAGGGGAGAAGAACCAATCAACGCATGATCGGCTTGTACCGGATCCGCTTCGGCTTCGCAGCTTCTTCACCCAGGCGCTTCTTCTTGTCCGCTTCGTATTCCTGGTAATTGCCCGGGAAGAACTCCACGTGCGAATCGCCTTCGAAGGCCAGGATGTGCGTAGCGATACGATCCAGGAACCAGCGATCGTGGGAGATCACCATGACGCAGCCGGCGAACTCCAGCAGTGCGTCTTCCAGCGCGCGCAGCGTTTCCACGTCGAGGTCGTTCGACGGTTCGTCCAGCAGCAGCACGTTGCCGCCTTCGATCAGCGTCTTGGCCATATGCAGGCGACCGCGTTCACCGCCTGACAGCGAGCCCACGGTTTTCTGCTGGTCGCCGCCCTTGAAGTTGAAGCGGCCGATGTAGGCGCGCGACGGCGTTTCGTAGCGGCCCACCGTCAGCACATCGGAGCCGCCCGAGATTTCCTCGAACACGGTCTTCGTGCCATCCAGCGCATCGCGGCTCTGGTCCACGAATGCCATCTTCACCGTCGGGCCGACCTTGATCTCGCCGCTATCCGGCTGTTCCTTGCCGGTGAGCATCTTGAAGAACGTCGATTTACCGGCGCCGTTCGGCCCGATGATGCCGACGATGGCGCCCGGCGGCACCTTGAAGCTGAGATTGTCGATCAGCAGTCGATCGCCAAAGCTCTTGCTGACGTTCTCGAATTCGATCACTTCATTGCCCAGACGCTCGCCCACAGGGATGAAGATTTCCTGGGTTTCGTTGCGCTTCTGGTATTCCTGGCTGTTCAGTTCGTCAAAGCGCGCGAGACGCGCCTTCGACTTGGCCTGACGGCCCTTCGGATTCTGGCGCACCCACTCCAGTTCCTTGTTCAACGCCTTCTGGCGGGCCGACTCGCTCGACTCTTCCTGCTTCAGCCGGTTTTCCTTCTGCTCCAGCCACGAGCTGTAGTTGCCCTTCCACGGAATGCCATGGCCGCGATCCAGTTCGAGAATCCACTCGGCGGCGTTATCGAGGAAGTAGCGATCGTGGGTCACGGCCACCACGGTGCCCGGGAAGCGCGTCAGGAACTGTTCGAGCCAGTCCACGGACTCGGCGTCCAGGTGGTTGGTCGGTTCGTCGAGCAGCAGCATGTCGGGGCGCGACAGCAGCAGGCGGCACAGCGCCACGCGGCGCTTTTCACCACCGGACAGGTTGCCGATCTTGGCGTCCCACGGCGGCAGGCGCAGCGCATCGGCGGCGATGTCGAGTTGCAGCTCGGCGTTGTTGCCATCGCTGGCAGCCAGGATGGCTTCGTACTTGGCCTGCTCGGCGGCCAGCGCGTCGAAGTCGGCGTCCGGCTCGGCGTAGGCCGCATAAATTTCGTCGAGCTTCTTGCGCGCTTCGAACACGCCGCCCAGCCCGGCTTCCACCGATTCACGAACGGTCTGCTCGGGATCGAGCTGCGGCTCCTGCGACAGATAGCCGATGTTCAGGTTCGGCATCGGCGTAGCTTCGCCCTCGATTTCCTTGTCGAGGCCGGCCATGATCTTCAGCAGCGTGGACTTGCCCGAGCCGTTCAGGCCCAGCACGCCGATCTTGGCGCCGGGGAAGAAGGACAGCGAGATGTCCTTGAGAATGTGACGCTTGGGCGGAACGATCTTGCCCACGCGGTTCATGGTGAAAACGTACTGTGCCATGGGAGCGGGTTCGGTTGAGTGCTGTGGAATGCGGAGGAAGGCGGCTGCGCTGGGCGCACCGCGAGGGAATGGCGGGAGTGTAGCAAACGGATGGCAGGACTCAATGCCATCCCCGCATCACCCACGTGGCACCCACGCATTGATCCGGCACGGCCGGTACAATACCGGGTTCTTTCGAGTGCCTTCCCGGCGCTTTCACCACCCCGAATTTCTCCGATATTTTCCGAGTCGCAATGAGCAAACCCGCCCTGACCCTGAAGTTCAAGTGCAAGAAGTGCACGAAACCCGTCACGCTGTATCTGCAGAAGACCTCGGCCTGCTCGCACATCATGCCGTACCAAGGCATCTGCAAGTGCGGCGAACTGATGCGCCACGCCACCGGCGACAAGGACGCCGTTGCATCGTTCGTCAATTCGACGGACAACAGCTGGATGCACCAGCACCATCACCACCACTGATTGACGATTGGCGATGACCGAAGGCTGGCGGCCGGGCGTGAAAGACCCGATGCGATTCCTGGGCGGCTATCCGCCCAACGTGCTCGACCAGGTGCGCGCTGCCCTCGCAGCCGGCACGCTGGGCGACCACATCGCACGCCGCTATCCCGAGCGCCACATCATCCAGACGGATCGCGCGCTCTACGAATACACCGCCGAACTCAAGCAGGAATACCTGCGCAGCGCGCCGCCGCTGCACAAGGTGGGCTACGACGCGCGGCTCGACACCGCACAACACGCGCTCGGCCTGCACACAGCCATCTCGCGCGTACAGGGTGGCAAGCTCAAGGCAAAAAAGGAAATCCGCGTGGCGTCGCTATTCAAGGACGCACCCGCCGATTTCCTGCGCATGATCGTCGTGCACGAACTCGCCCATTTGAAAGAGAGCGACCACGACAAGGCGTTCTATCGGCTGTGCGAACACATGGAACCGCGTTATCACCAGTTGGAGTTTGATACGCGGGTGTATCTGGCGTGGCGGGAAGTGGAAAAGACGCGAGGGGTGCTCCCCTCTCCCGCCTTGCGGGAGAGGGGAGCAATACAGCGCATGGATCGCGCGCTGTAGTCCTCAATCGCAGCTATACCGATACTTGTCATTCAACGCCAACGGCAGCACCAACGTCCGCAGGTTCAACGCCTTGGCCTTCGCGCATAGCGTCTTGCGCGTGGTGGCGTCCTTCCACTTCGTCTGATACTCCACGTTGAACACAGGCTTGCCCTGTACGGTGAACGCCGAGTAACCCGCGCATTCGTTGT
>NZ_JBDKXK010000024.1:0-109408 GCF_039710735.1 Cupriavidus sp. DL-D2
ACAGCGCATGGATCGCGCGCTGTAGTCCTCAATCGCAGCTATACCGATACTTGTCATTCAACGCCAACGGCAGCACCAACGTCCGCAGGTTCAACGCCTTGGCCTTCGCGCATAGCGTCTTGCGCGTGGTGGCGTCCTTCCACTTCGTCTGATACTCCACGTTGAACACAGGCTTGCCCTGTACGGTGAACGCCGAGTAACCCGCGCATTCGTTGTACCTGAAGCACGACTCGTTCACCGCGAAATCGAACGACGAAGCCAGATCACCCAACTGGTCCACACTGTTCTTCAATCCCACGGCCAGTCCGCGCGCATGCGCTTCGGTTGCCAGGAAGCGGTTGTAGTCGAGCTGCGTGGCTGCTGTCAGCGGCAAGCCCGGCTTATTGGTGTAGCCGTCGACATTGTCGGGATCGACCCCATCGCAGCCCTTCGCCCTGGCGAGGTCCATGCGCGCTTTCATGATCGTACGCACGTTGGCCGATCGCGTGTCGAGCCAACGTTCGCCCGCCCAGCCATCGAGTGCATTACCCATATCGGCGGCCTTGAACTTCGAGAAATCCGGGCGCCAGTTTTCGCTGCTGCCTGCCGAGAAGTAGCAGACCACGCGCTTGCCCTGCGCCTTCAGGTTATCGATGGTGGCCTGCGGCGTATCGAACAGGTCGATGTCGAACACCGCCGCGTTGTAGCTCGTATTGATCGTGCCCTGCAACTGCAGTTGCCACGTATCGGTCAGCGATGGAATCCACCGCGCCGGTGTCACCGCGCTCGACGTTGCCGTAGGTGACAACGTTGTTGCCTCCGACACGCGCACCACCGAATTGCCATCGTCGTCACCACCGCCACCGCATGCGGCCACTGTTCCGACGATCGCCGCCATTGCCACGCGCGCAAGCCCCCGGCCTGCTTTCCTGCGTTCCATAGATTGACCTCTCCAGTTGTACCCAACAGAAAAAAAATCGGCCGGATTGTTTGTCCCCCGCGTGGCCAGCCACCGGCGCGGGGATGCCCTTTTCAGGAAGGGTCAGTACGGTGTGGCACCGATTATGCGCGAGACAAGCGTCGATGACTGGACAACTCACCGCCCTGTCGACACGCCACAGGACTGTCATCGAACTCCGCCACCCTTACGGGACTTGTTCGCTTAGAAGTTATCGGTTGAGGATTCTGGAGATTGAAGGGGGATGCCGAAGTCCTCCCAAGCCAGATCGAAGATCGCCGATTGTGCAGTCATTGTGTAACGAAAAAGACATATCGCTTCCCTAGTATCTGCGGCTGTCCCTGAACCGGCGCGCGTCACGCAACGCGCGCCTTCCCGCAAAAGACTGGAGGAACGATCATGTCGTACATCACCGACAAGCTGCGCGCACCGCGCCGCGAAGCAGAAGGCAACAAGACAGTACCGGGCCAGACGCTCGAAGAACTCGTAGCCGCCAACCCGGCCCGTCGCCGCGTACTGCGCGGCAGTCTCGGCATGTCGCTGCTGTCCGCCTTCGGCGGCGGCACACTCCTCGCCGCATGCGGTGGCGACGACGACAACACCGCCGCACCGGCGCCCGCCCCTGCACCGGCTCCGGCCCCTGCACCGACGCCCGGCCAGCAGCCGCTCGACTACAGCGTCAACTTCAAGGGCCTGGACTCGAAGATCACGGCCAACAAGGTGACCGTAGCCGAGAACTACGAGACCTACACGATATTCTCGGCAGGCGACCCGGTCGCTCCGGGCGCAGCCGGCTACAAGGGGGCGTTCCAGACGTCGATGGAAACGGAGCAGCAGGCCGGCGGCAATCACGACGGCATGCACTTCTATGAAATCCCCGGCGTCGATCCGCAAAAGGGCGGCCTGCTCGTGATGAACCACGAAGCACCGGATGCCGCCATCCTGATGTCCGGCTCATACGACCCCGCCACCGCCACGCCCGAGCAGAAACGCATCGTGCTGTCGTCGGTAGGCGTGTCCGTCATCGAGATCGAACTCGTGGCCGGCAAGTGGGAAGTCAAGCGCAACTCGCTCTACAACAAGCGCTACTCCGGCAACACGTCTTACCGCGTGTCCGGCCCGGCCGCAGCCGCCGTGGGCCCCGTGGTCATCGGCACGCTCAACAACTGCTCCAGCGGCCATACGCCGTGGGGCACGTACCTGACGTGCGAGGAAACCACCGACAACTACCTCGACCCGACGCACGCCGACGAAGGCTACGGCTGGGTGGTCGAGATCGACCCGCTCCAGCAGATCAGCGGCCTGCCCGTGAAGCGCACCGCCATGGGCCGCTTCGACCACGAGAACACCGCGTTCATGACCACCGCAGACAATCGCGTGGCGTTCTACATGGGCGACGACGGCACGCCTGGCTGCATCTACAAATTCATCCCGAGCGCCGCGTTCGACGCCACCAATCGCCTGAACAACGCCAGCCTGCTCGACAACGGCACGCTCTACGCGGCCAAGTTCAATGCCGACGGCACCGGCGACTGGATCGAACTGACCCAGGGCAAGAACGGCCTCACCGCCGGCGCCTCGGACCCGGGCAACTGGACCCAGGCCGCCCCGGGCGTGGTAGTGCCGGTCAACGTCGACTTCAACACCCAGTCAGACGTCCTGATCAACACCAAGGCCGCCGCCCGCGTGGCAGGCGCCACGCTGATGGATCGCCCCGAGTGGATCACGGTGGGCCTCGACAAGACCATCTACTGCACGCTGACCAACAACGGCAGCCGCGTGCAAATCGACGCAGCCAACCCGCGCAACAACAACTCGCACGGCCACATCATCCGCTGGCGCGAAGACGGCGACTCCCCGCTCGCCACCAAGTTCAAGTGGGAAATCCTGCTGCTAGCCGGCGACCCCTCGATCGCCGCCCCCAACCTGAAGGGCAACATGATTGGCGCCACCTTCAGCAGCCCCGACGGCATCCGCGTGGACCCGAAAGGCCGCCTCTGGGTGCAAACCGACGCCGGCACCGGTACATCCGTCACGAACATCTTCGGCGCGAACTCGATGCACTACGTCGACCAGGTGACGAAGGAAGTGCGACGCCTGCTGGTCGGACCGCAAGGGTGCGAAATCACCGGCCTGGCCTACACGCCGGATCTGACGACGTTCTTTGTGAATATCCAGCATCCGACGGGGACGGGGGTGGCTGGTGGGAACTGGCCGGATGCGAACCTGCCGTCGAGGTCTTCGACGGTGGTGGTGCGGCATAAGGATGGGAAGCCGGTGGGGGGGTGATATCCACGAGGGAAGAAGTAAAAAAGCCACGCTTTCGCGTGGCTTTTTTACTGGAAATTGGTGCGGCTGCAGCAACCACTATTGGAAACAAAATCCTTTAAAATCAATGGTGAAATAGCCACCCGATGGATTTGGTACCAACACATGTACCAACAACTGACAACCGTGCATGCTTGTCGAAACCCGAACCTAGCGCTCGGGCGTTACTACGCGGTCTTCTAGTTAAGCCACGCGCTGGCGCGCTCCCAGAGGATCGAACAAATGCGCTCGGCGCGCCGTTGAACCAGTGCTAGGTTCCAAGGCTGTGTTGCCGGCACGTTTACGATCGATTCAAGATGGTGCTTATAGGATGCACTCTTCAGGAGATCGATCGTGTGTGGCTGCAGCATCACACCAATGCTCTTCGCTTCGTGTTCCAGTGCGGCTAGTTGCCCCAAGTCTGTTTCCGCTAAATGGCGAAAATAGATGGACTTCACCTGCCACGTCTGATTGCCCGCGGAACTGTTGATATCTCCAGGCAGCAAAGTCAAGTTTCCAACTGAGTGGTATGGCTCACTGCTATCGTAAAGAGCTTCATCCCATTGTCCCTGCCCTTTGACTGGGGCGATATGCTCGATAGTCTTGAAGTCGGCAGAAACCCATTTCGACGGCTCCAAATAAGCGCGCGTACCGGAAGCGGCGACCTTCATCAAGCCTATATTTTCCGGATCTGCTATCGTGTCATGCGAACTAACGAACAACGCGAGTTTACAAACCGGCTTCGCCAAATCGAATCGTAAATTGAGCTTTGCCTTTGCCATCCACTTGTCACGTTCAAAAAGCTCGCCAAGTGAAAATTTCAAATAGGCCTTCAATTTGTCTACGGTAAGCGCGTCGTTTCCTTCAGCCCATGACATAGCCGGAACATCTTCCGACAATTCGCCATGTCGCATGAGCTTACGATATACATCGTCCAGTCCTGAATTGGATTGCGCCGCTCGCCACAACGCGTAAAACGCGGCTACGGCCAGACAAGCCTCGGCGAAAGCCATGGCCGCTGCATCGTCCTTATCGCGAATTACACGAGAATAAAATCGACTCAAAATGGTGTTTGCCATTTTATGACCGGATTCGGACAAAAATAGCACCGCAAGTCCACATCTCGCCTTCAACTCGGCATTTAAGTTCTCAAGTCCAGCAATTGCGAGATCGTTGTTGGGCTCAAAGCTGAGGACGTCGCGCCAATATACGGCCAAATCGCCCATCCTACGAACGAACTCTTCACGCTCCGCGGGCGTTGTGCATTTATTGAAACGATCATTCAGATATCGTCTTTGTAAGCTGAACTGTGTCGATAGCGCGTGGCCATCATACGACAATGCGAAGGCAGTCAAAAATTCGTCTGTCAGTTTATTCTTCTTCGCAGTCGGCCCGGTGTCCCCAATTAACTCATCCACGTAGCCGAAATACTCGTTTGACTTCGTATCCTTAAATATCTTATTTTCTTGGGCAAGATGGTTTACCACAAGAGGCTTAAACGTCTCAAGAGCGGTCAGAGGTGTGCCCGATGCATTCAGAGACTGGAACATATCGAACGCCCACTCCTCTGAAACTGGCTTGATGACAGTAAAGCAGCAACGCTCCGTAAAGTAATGAAGAAAAGCAAACAGTTGAACCAGGGGAATTAGTGCGCGTCGGTCATTATTAGCAACAGCCCCATCGTCTTTCAGCAATTCAATGAGTTCAGGCCTCGGATATGACCACAAGAGCTCTTCTGGAATTGCTTCCAAAATGGACTTCGCCGATGGATAGTCGTTATTTTCCGATGGCTCAACTTGCTCGACTTTAGCGAGCCATTTTTTTATCTCGCGAACATTCCGATTCACGCGCTTGTCGCTTGGCCTCGAAACGGTCGTAATTTTATCTTCAACGTAAGCACGAATATTTTCCGCCAGATAAGATGCCACGCCCGATCTGTAATTTTGATCATCCGCACCATCGAATGTCCAACCGTCCACGGAGCCTCGTAGAATAATAGGTTTTCTGCTTGGAGCGCCTCGCTTAATGTCAACGGAGAACAATTCCAAGAGCAACTCTCTCTTAGCGTCCACCTCTGTCCGAAGCGCATCAAATCGCTCATCTTTCGGTAGCTTTCTGCCTAGCGCGACGAGATGCTGCAAGAGAACACAGGCAATGATGGCTATAGTGGATAGGCGTTGCTGCCCGTCGATCACGTTGTCAATACGAGTTGGAAGTGCCCGATCATCGCGTGGTTGAATGTTCTGTTTCGGGCTCGACTCCTGAAACAGGATCACAGTGCCCAAGAAATGGATTGATCGATCCCTCGCTTCCTTGTCATCATGAACCAATGACTTGACGCCGTTGAAGACATCTTCCATAAGCTGCTCGACATTTTCCGCCTCCCAACTATACTCGCGCTGATAGAGCGGAATGTAGTAACCGGCCCCGGGCTGCTGAAAAAAACCGGATACCGGCTCGCTCGTTTGGGAAAATGCCTTCGAGATATCAATCATTTTTCTTGGCTCACTTTAAATTACACCCACACCCATCATTTATGACAAACAAGGCATGCACCACCGCCTTCATCTTCCAGATATAGATCGTCAATATCAAGAATTTCCTCCGCCGACGGCCTTAACGGATTAAGTCGTCGCCTCGTCATCTCGCGGCTTTTCCTGATCTCGAAATCGGCTTTAATTTGAGCAACACGCTCCGGCCTCTCGAGTTGCTCCAATGACTCCCCTTGGCTCCAGGTAAACGGAGAACCGTGCGTCAGTGCATCTTTTTCGTATGTCTTTGCATCTTCAAATGCTTTCGGATGCTCTTCCCTCAACCTGACCCATTCAATCTTTTGCTGAAAAAAGCAGAATGTACAGCCGCTGCGAGACCGCCAATCATAGTACCTCGGTAGTCCCACGCCAGACGCATCCAGGAGATCGAAGACCCCCTGCTTGTCCACTCCGTGCTCACGAAACGGAAGTTTTACTTGGAGGCCATCGTGCTGAGAGACCAAACCCTCTCGATGGTCCTCATCGGCTCGAATGGCTACATAACTGTATACCTTATCTCCGCTCACGAGCCAAGGGCGAATCCAATTTTTAAATGGCAATAATTTAAGCTGCTTCGTACACCATCTCGTTCGAGGACTAGGCAAGAAATTTCCATATTCGCGCAACCAGAAATCAAAATCTCGATGCGGATTCAATCTCTCGATTGGGCGGCCTAGAAACCCCTCGAGTTTAGCTAGAAAATCATATACTTCCGGCAACTCCTTTCCGGTATCGGTGAAAAAATACTTGATTGGAAGTTCGGGATAGTGTTGACGCATGAATATCGCAAGGGCAGCACTGTCTTTTCCACCAGACAGGCCCAGCACGTGATGCTCAGCCAATTTTCTCTCCTTTTACTTCCACCAGATCTGTGTAAATCGCTGCTCCGGCTTCGGCCAGCGCCGCTAGGTAGACGTGGGCTTTGACTCCGCTCTTGGCGGCATCGGTCAGAATATGTCTTTTGAGCTTTTCAATGCGATCCACATCAGCATCTGCTACATCAAATGTGCCTGATACTGTTCCGCTCCCGCCAAATATCACTGCAAATGCGCGACGCGATACGGGCCGATTCCGCACAAAGGCAAGCGTCTCTACGCGACGGAATTCCATCGCCCAGGACAATAGCTGGATTTCTCCTGCATCAATATCGTGGTCTGACCAATCCCTTGCAGGGCGTCCGATTGCTAGCATTAGCAGCCCTTCGACATCGGGGAGCTGTCCGTTGAATTGTTCAAGGCGAATGGCAAAAGCATCGAGCTTTAGATCTGCCCCAACTCCAGCTACGGTTCGTGCCCGACCATTTAACGTGCCAAGTTCACCCTCATGATCTAGCGCACTCAGCAACCGCTCCTCGACGGCCCGGAGGCGTATAGGATACGCGTCGAGAAGTTCCTCGACCGTTGTAGCGACCTTCTCTGCAATGGGTGCAGCGGCTGCCGTCTTCAAAATCAAGGGCAGATCTGCAAATATCACTTTATGCGGGTCCGACGCATGGAGGAGCAATTTGCGAACTTCGAGGGCGTCCTTTGAAAGAGAGTTTGTACGCCTCGTCCAGTGAGGCAATTGGTAGACAAGCGCGACTAACGCTCTTGCGGTATCCAACACATCGTCAGCGACAGGCTTTCCAAGCTTTCGAGCGAGGGCTGTTGCCAGCAATCGCAGCATCTCCTTTTCGTTAGCCTCAATCCTTACAATTCGCCAGTCTATTCGCGTCGGATCCTGTAACCATTCATCAACATGCGCATCGACCACCTCTGGTGTGAAAACGCCATCGATGTAAAGGGCAAGCCGGCTCCGGTTGGCTAGAAAAAATGCCAAGGCAAAAATTGGCATAACGCCTTTCTTTACCCCGTACGGCGGCTGCGAGAGATCCTCATAGATCTCCTGCAGATTTACGGAATCCTGCTTGCCCCGGAAGACGACATCATTTAGGCGTTTCCATAACGGCTGAACAGATGCACTCCTTGGCGTTCCGCTAGGTGATGCGAATTGCCACCGGCCATCTACGGCACGATGAACACCGGAGCTTCTGAGAACAGTGTGGTACAGACCAGCGTCTGCAGAAAACGAGTCGTACCCGAGCAATGGCTGATCCACCTTCGACAGCATTGAGTGCAATAACTCTCTTTGCGCTTTGGCTGCACTACTAGACAGCGCATCGCGGTTCACGAGTTCGCTAAAGATATGCGGTGCGGACGTAAAGGTCTGGTCCGCAAGATCCGACGCTAGCTTCGGTAGACCTTCAGCGGCGTCGCGCTTGCACAGTGCTCCATCGAGATACCAGGATGCAGCGTTAAAAGCGTCCCTTATCTCCTCACTCAATGCCCCTCGAAGGCTTGCGATACGAGCGCTAATTTCGCGCACAGCAACGCTGTCACCGTGCAACTCTCTACGGTGGGACTTCACATGCTCTATTGCTTCTAGCTCCTGAATCAACTCTTCAATTCGCTCGCCGTTCGACGGAGTGCCTATAAGCATTCCGCTACCTTCTGCTGCTTTGGAAAACTGGCGCGCATGACGCTTCCTGGCGGAGTCGTCATCGTCCCTAGCCGGCAATACGAGGAGGAATTCTCCGCATTGATTCGGCGCCGGTGAGAACTCCTTAATATACTGCCGTGCTTCCCCGTGACGAAGGATCCTGCGCGAGAACCAACGCATAGCTCCAGTTGCCCAGTAGTGCCTACGTGCAGTGACCGGGGCAAGTGAAACCAGCTCGCCCAGCAATTCATTCAAGGGCCTCTCGCCAAGTCTTGAGCGCGCCTCGCGAATAGCACCATCGATATCGAAGTCGCTTCCTGCATAGATTCCCCATGCATCCAAATGCTTCCGATAAATTAGAATGGATGCACTCGCCAACTCGGACAATGCAGAACGCACAGCAGAGGAGCTTGCCTCCACAGAGCACTCAAGCAGTCGGTCCTCCGCCGCAAGACCAGAGCCATTCCGAAGCAACTCGATCAGACTGATTGTCTTCACCAGAGAGAGATGCAGACTCGAAAATCGTGCTTCAGCTCGGTCTACAGCCTCTGCGCCAGCTGCCCAGCGGTGCCCATCCGGCGACGACAGAATTGCCGCTTCAAAATTCGAGCGCAAATAATCCCAGAATTGCGCTGGCCAATAGTAGCTGTTTACGGCGCCCTTCATTCCTCCTAGCACGTCGAGGAAACCAAGATTTTCCGCGGACCCAAGGAATCCGAAGACGCTACGTTCATTCTGCCCAAAGCGCCTTCGAGATGCGGGGCCCAGCAACGCCGCAGTGACCGGGTGCAATGGCCAACATTTGTCCAAGAGAACACCTATGTCACTGGAAGTGCTAGGTCTTCTCTTTTGGATTACCTTACCTATGCGATCCGCAATCTGAGCGGAGCTAGGATGTTTGACGCGAACATCCAACGCGCGGCCGATCAGTGAGACAACTTCATCATTACCAGCAACCAACGGAATATCGACAAATCGCCCCTGGACCTTCGCCCAGTCATCGCGAGCAGTCTTTCCAAGACGTTGAGCATACTGTTCGAAAGACTGATGCAGGATCCCGACAACTACTAAGTTTCCCTTTGTGCGGCTTGCCGCCTCAGCCAGATCCTGAAAGAAGCCTACGTCGCCCCCAGCACTCGATGTATGTTCAAGAAATTTTCCGAGCTCGTCGATTATTAGGAGAACGCCGCCAATGTCAGTTCTATTTTCTGCCGCACGCTGCAGTTCTGCGATAACGTCCCGCTCCCCCTGATTCTTAGGCTTGGGCCCGCGAGTTGGCAGTTTGGAATCAATTTCGCGTCCAATCTCATCCACTATGGAGGCCCTTTTGCCTACCAACGGCAGTACAACCCAGGGATTCCGCGTCGCAAATATCTTGCCTAGGGCACTACCCTGGTCAAGTCCGAGAGCATCTTTCGCAACTCGTCGCAACTTCGGATCCCCAGCCGCCAATGAAGCTACAGTTAAGGCTAATGAAGATTTGCCGCCGCCATAGGGCCCTGTCCACGTAAACGCGCGCTGCTGCGTGTGAAGAATGTGCTTTGCCATTGTGTCCAGCACGTTCTTTGCAGACGGTTGAAGGACGTAGCCTTGGATCGCATCCGCGCGACCGAGGTCCGAGTCCAATCTCACGGACCTAAGGAACTGGCGATTAACTGAAATCAGGTCTGATAGAGATTCAGGCATATGCACGCACCAAAATTCCGAGTATGTTTTCTTCTTCCAATAGCTCATCGTTCGACAGGGCCACTTGCCGAACACCCGCGGTATCCGTCCACTTAAGTGCTCCGCGGGTAATGTCTTCAATTTTGGAAAGCCGATCAGCCACTGAATCCTCATCGAGCTTAAATACCCTGCCCGGAGATCCATATTCATGCGCAATAGCGTTAAACGACAGCGTGGCTTGCGACGTCCCACTATTTTTGCGCCACCGGGCCCAAAAATCTAAAATCGCATACACAAAAATCTCGTCCGGCAAAGAGTATTGCGCGCCGCGGTGAAATTGAAACGTATTCCCTTCGCCTTGTGAAAGGATCCCCAGCTCAACGAGGAGCGGCTCAGCCAAGTCTTCAGTTATATTTCTCTCGCTAGGAGTGGAGTAGCATCGCAGGCAAACATCGACGTCTCTACGTATCGTAGTCGGTGATAGCCTTAGACCGGCATCCTGCGCGTATGCGAGAATTGACTCCGCCACATGGGAAGCTGTGAAGATGTGATTTTGGATGAAATTAAAAACCCAAAACCACGTTGCCGAGCGGGGTGCCCTACCCGCTAGTAGCCAGTGTACAAGCCAAAGGGATCCGGGCCGCTCCAAAAATGGATCTGCGCCCTCTTCACCAAATAGAAAGCGCCCAATTGATCCGGGGGAATACTCGCCTGCGCTTGCCTCCGTAATGACGCCACAGGCTAGGCCCCAATGTCGGATCGCCGCAACCATGTTCTTGCCGACACCGAACCGCTCTATCGCATCATCGGCCGAGAAGACAGTCTTAGGAGCCGAGATGCCATGAAGAGCAACTTGATCATAGGCCTTGCGAAGCCATAGTTGCCGGAGAGGAAAAGTTTCGTGGCCCGAGAAGATGGGCTTAAGGTCTTGAGGATATCGGATCACAATCGTCGCACTGGTGAAGGTCCCCAGGGGGGCTGCCGGACTGGCGAATCTTACCAGTCTGAGCGGGCGCCGTCACGATCACAGTGGCGTCTGAGTGACGCCGTGCGTGCTGAATACGTCATGCATAGTTTCCAATGGGCTAAGTCTTGTCTCCGGCAACATGCTTCGCTGCGGCACAAAACGTTGACACAAACATGTGTGCGAAACCGATCATGCGAACTCAGCTCATTCGTTCCCAAGAAACCTGAAATTGGATGTACTCGCAAAACCCCATTAATACATTTCATCAGAAACACCACAATCCGGATTATTCGCTAATACATCAATACGGAATATCGCTGGTGCATCCTTTGGTCATTTTGTCGACGCCTCTCGCCTGGCACAGCGGAATCGCTAATAGGTATCGATAATCGAATTCAAAAAATATTCGCTCATATATCACCACATCGACACACCCTTCCGGTGTGCTCGGACAGCACGCTGCTGCCTGAATCCTGATGAGGCTGATATGACCACTTCCCTTTGCTGCCCCCGCTGTGACTCCACACGCATCACCACCCGCGACTACGCCCGCAAGACGGGCACTGTAGTAGGTGCTACTGCAGGTGCCGCAAGTAGCGCCGCCGCATCGCTCGGCGGTGCTGAGGCCGGTGCAACGCTTGGCATGGTCGCCGGGCCTGTTGGCGCAATCGTTGGCGGCCTGGCCGGAGCGCTTATGGGCGCGCTGATTGGTGGCGCGGCCGGCTGCGCCGCAGGTTCCGCCGTAGGCGAGCAGATCGATACCTTCGTACTCGACAACCATGAGTGTCAGGAGTGCGGCCATACCTTTGGCAAGCGCCCCTGAAGTTCGCGCCCTGCTACTCCTCGCTAGACAAGCCATGCCTACAGCCCTTCGGGGCTGTAGGCATTTTTGCTGTCTGTTTTCTCAATCCGTATATCTATCAAGGAGCAAGCCATGCATCTCGTTCAATCGATGGCCTATGTCAACCAAACACCCTGGCACGGCTTGGGCAATCAGCTTGCCGCCAATCAACCGCTTGAGGTCTGGGCAAGGCAGGCCGGTATGAACTGGCGCATCGAGGAAGCCGAAGTACGATTTGTCTCCGGCGCCGTCGGATCGGCCCTCGGTTCAATTCACGCATTTCCCGAGCAAAAAGTCCTTTACCGCTCGGACACAAGGGTACCGCTGTCCGTAGTGTCTGCTCGCTACAACGTTGTGCAACCCGCTGAGATTCTCGAGTTCTATCGCGACCTGACCGAAATCGGAGGCTTCGAACTGGAAACCGCTGGAGTCCTGAAAGAGGGCAAGAAGCTATGGGCGCTTGCCAAGACCGGTCAGAGCTCAACGCTGAAGGGTCGTGATCGTGTCTACGGCTATCTGCTGCTCTCGACCTCATGCGACGGCACATTGGCGACGACCGCACAATTCACTTCTGTCCGTGTGGTCTGCAATAACACGCTAGCGATTGCCTTGGGCGACGGTCAGGGAGCCGTCAAGGTGCCTCACCGCAGCCAGTTCAACGCGCAGGCCGTGAAACGCCAGCTCGGTATCGCCATCTCTTCCTGGGACGGCTTTATGGCTCGAATGAAAGCCCTTTCCGAATGCAAGGTCAACGATTGCGCTGTGGACGCCTTCTTCCGTCGCGTCTTGACCTATCCGACAACCGGAAGCGGAACCGGAACCGGAACGCCCGTACTGGCCACCAACGAGCGTGCTGTCAAGGCGGTGCACGAGCTGTTCGCCGGTCGTGGCAAAGGAGCCGACATGGCATCCGCAGCTGGCACTGCATGGGGCTTACTCAACAGCATCACTGAGTTTGTGGACCACCAGCGTCGTGCTCGCAGCGACGATCATCGACGTGATGCCGCCTGGTTCGGCGTGGGGGCCATCCTAAAGCAAAAGGCATTCGAGGAGGCCATGAAGCTCGTCGCATGAACTCCTTTCACAACCACATAAATGCCCGGGCGGGATTGCTCCCACCGGGCATTTTTCATTGATGGAGGTTGATATGTCTTTACCCGAGTCCAGCGGGCGCCGCAGCAGCCGGCCTGCATTACGGCTGGTGGATACCAAAAACTTGCCCCGCGAAGATTGGCTTGAGGTGCGGAAACGCGGAATCGGCGGATCGGATGCCGCCGCAGCCGTGGGCCTGAATCCGTACAAGTCGCAACTTGAACTCTGGCTCGAAAAGACCGGTCGGGATGCCGAGCTATCGAAACCCGACCCCAACGACACCCGTGAGCCAGTCTATTGGGGAACGCTGCTGGAACCCATCGTCGCTGCAGCGTACACACAGCAGACCGGCCACCGCGTGCGCAGGGTCAATGCCATCCTGCAGCACGCTGTTCACCCATTCATGCTCGCCAACCTGGATCGAGAAGTCGTTGGTGTTCCCGACGTGCAGATCCTCGAATGCAAGACCGCGGGAGAATTCGGCGTCCGACATTGGCAAGACGGCGTACCCGAATACGTGCAGCTGCAAGTACAACACCAGTTGGCAGTCACGGGCAAGCAGGCTGCTGACGTTGCCGTGCTGCTGTGTGGGCAGGCGCTGGATGTCCACCGGATCGAGCGGGACGATGCGCTGATTGCTCAGTTGATCGAGCTGGAAGGCCAGTTTTGGCGCTACGTCGAGACCGACACCCCACCGTCTGGAGACGGCTCCGAGTCGGCCGACGGCGCGCTGCGCTGCCTGTACCCACGGGATACCGGCGCCACAGTGGATTTCTCGGAGGATCGGCAATTGTCCGGGACGTTCGCGGACCTGGTTGCTGTACGGGGACAGATCGAGTCGCTGGAGCAGGCCGCGGCGAAGCTCAAGCAAGGCATCCAGCGGGCGATGGGCGATGCATCGCGGGCGCTGTTCGAGACCGGGGAAGTCACCTTCAAGCGCAGCAAGGACAGCAGCGGCACCGACCTCGACCGGCTGCTGGCCGATCACCCGCACCTGGCACAGCAGTACGCCATTTCCAAAGCCGGCTCTCGCCGCTTCCGCATTTCCGTCTGAACCCACTTAGGAGATGACTTCATGTTGAAAGGACTCGCCCTGACGCCCCCCGTGGTAGGTCGGATCTCTATCGGCAGGGTAGTAGAAAAGAATGGCAAGAAATTGCCTGAAAAAGACGATCAGTTCACGTTGACCACCCAGCTGCAGAACCGAGACGGGTGGATCTTGCACCCGCTCAATGAATCGCTACGCAAAGCCACCGCTGGCAAGCTACGCTCGATTCCGATACGGCTGTTGTTCAACGAGCCAGACTTGAACCTGCGCGCTGAGTACAGCCTGTTCGACCGGGAAACCGGCCGGCCGGTCTGTGTCGGCAACGGCGAGCAGTGCCGGCGCGTGGAGCGGGATGGCATCGTGTCGCTGCCCTGCCCGTCCCCAGACGGCTGCAGTTTTGGCAACTCCGGCTGCAAGCCGTACGGCCGGCTGAATGTCAAAATCGGTGACGACGATGACCTGGCGGCGTTCATCTTTAGAACGACCTCCTATAACAGCATCAGGACGCTCGCAGCGCGGCTGCATTATTTCAGCGCGGTGTCGGGCAATCTGCTGGCCTGCCTGTCGCTAGAGCTGAAGCTGCGCGGCAAGTCCACGACGCAGAGCTACCGCTCGGCCATTTACTACGTGGATCTCGGCATCCGGTCAGGCAGCACGCTGGAAGATGTCATCACCGAGGCGCGTGAGTTGGACGCGCGGCGCAAGGCGGCCGGCTTTGACCAGGCGGCATTGGACGTCGCTGCGAGACTGGGTTTCAGCAACGGGGCATTCGAGGACAGCCCGGAGGAGGCCGCCGCTGTCGTTGAGGAGTTCTATCCTGATGCCGGTGCTGGCGAATTGGAGGCTGGCGACACCGGGAAAGCCGATCCGAGCAGCTCGCCCACGCTGCTCGACAAGCTGGAGCGTAAGGCTGCGCTGTTGGGAGGCGCGGCAGCATGACCCGGCCATTCCGTGGAGCGCTGCTACTGGCGGTCACGGCGACGGGCACCGCGATCTGCCTGTCGGTCCTGGCCGGCTGGCAGCGCGGAGGCCCGTTGGCGGAGCGGCTGGTGTGGGTGGCGATCGGCATGGTGCTGGTGGTCGGTGGACACCTGCTGCCCTCGCTGGTGCGGAGCGCGCCGTTGGTCGTGCGTGGAGTGGCTGGCGTCCTGTGGCTCGCCTGTATGGCCACAGCCTGCTACGGCCATCTGACATTCTTTCTGCTAGCCCAGCGGCATGCGGGGGAATTACGGGCGGGTTCGATTGCCTCGCACGCCCTTCTGCCAGCCAACCGCGGCTTGACGGCGGTCATGGCAGACCGGGCAATGGTGGCGGCGCAGCTGGCAACAGCGAATATTCGTCATTGCCAGCGTGACTGTCTGACGTTGGACGCCCGTCGGCTGACGCTTGCCGCCAGACTCGACGCGCTGAACGCCGAAGCTGACGACATTCGACGGTCACAAGCCGCGGGCGACCGAGTCACGGCGGAGCGTGACGGGCTGACCGCTGACCCGGTAACGGTGCGGCTCGCTGCATTGTTCGGTACGACCGTTGCGCACATTGATCTGCTATCTGGCTTAGCATTCGCAGCAGTGTTGGAGGGGGTGGCCTGTCTGTTGTGGACGGTCACGCTGCGGCCACTACCAGCAGTCGCGCCCGTCACGCCGATTTCAGCACCAGTCATGACGAGTGCCACGCCGACGTCGGCTCGTCGCGAACGGAAGTCCAACCGTCGCATCGCTGCCAGCGATCCCGTCACGCCGTCGCCAATAGCCGAGTCAGCCGATCTCGCCGTGGCACAGCTTACGCAGGCTATCGCCGCGGGTCACGTCCGTCCGACGGTGGCCGATATCCGTCGCCACCTGGGTTGCTCGCAGGGGCGTGCTGCCGCAGTACGCCGCCAGCTCGTCTCGCTCAATCTGACGGCATAGGCCGGGCTCGCGCCCGGTCGCCGTCTTTTCTCATTTCCAATTCGACGTGCTGTCCATCCGGGCTCCGGAGGCTTGTGCACGCCCTTTACCTGGAGAACACCACATTGGGCAATTCCATGTCCGCACCAATTCCCCCAGCGTTGTCCCACCAGCGGGTAATGCTGCCGAACTCCCGCACGGCGATCTTCAGCCGGCAAGGTGACTGGGACGGCGGCAGTACCCGCTGCACTGTGCCGCGATGGCACTTGCCCTGCTGGGCAAGCTGTCCGATCCTATTCCGGTCTGGCGCCACACTGCGGGTCCTGAGGCTCATTTCTGGGACCAGGCCTGGCCGCACTACCTGCACGGTCCGACCCTGTCGGAGCTGGCGGCCTTCCTCTGGCAATTGAACTGTGGCTTGCGACCCGTGATAGCCGTCGGCAAGCCTGCCACAGTGCTGCGCTTCTGTGGCAGGGAGTCAGCGAAGGGCTGGCCACTCATTATGGGCTGGCGCAGCCGACATTCGCAGCGAACTCACGCGGCGCTCGCAATCGGTGTTGAAAGCCGGCGACATGCCCGCCGCGTCCTGCCTCACACGTTGCTGCTCCTCGATCCCGCCGAAGCCGAACCCGAGTTGGCCGGCTTCAATGCGCGACTGGAGTTTGGCGAGAAGGGACGGCTGTCCTTCGTCACGGCAGCATCGACCTTCCCGTTAGTAATCGAGGGGGGGATGTCGATCCGGCCCCGTCGGCACCGTAGTTACCGTAACCGGCTGCGCTTGATTTCGGGCGGTGTAGCCGTGTTCGCGCGGCGCGCTCCCGTGGGCGCCAGCGATACACCATCGAGCGGCGAGAAGAGTTGGGCCAGCGTCACGCCGAGGCAGTAGCAGATATTTGCCAGCGTCTCCACCGATGGGTTGGCAATGCCACGCTCGATCGCCGAGATATAGGTGCGATCGACGTGCGCTTCGAACGCCAAGGTCTCCTGAGACTTGTCCGCCGCATGCCGGCACTGCTTGATGCGTTTGCCCAGCGCAACCGAGATTGGGGCCGGACGAGCAGGAGAGGTGTCTGAGCGCTTGACAGTCATGGCGTGCAGGATGCCCACCTGACGACTGGTTCACGACGCTTTACATACGTCAAATTTAGTCGTGTTTACTCTACAATTCGCCGCTAAGTGGTCGATAAGCCTTAGTTGTAGGCCACATTGCGACGCGCGTTGTTGAGTAAACACTACAAAATAGAGTTTGCCAACTCGATGACGAAGTGATTTTCACAACACCCAGGAAGGACGAAACAAATGAAAAACATTCGGAACAAACACATGGCCCAATTGGCCCTCGGCGCCCTAATGGTCGGGGCGCTGGCGGCATGCGGCGGTGGCGGGGGAGACGATTCCAGCACGGGCAGCAGCCCCGCCCCCGCCCTCACGACCGCGACGGGTGTGGCCGCTATCGGCGCCCCGATCGTCAGTGGCAGCGTGGAACTGAAATGCGCTTCAGGTGCAACGGCTTCCGCGGCGACCGACGCGAACGGCGTTTGGACGGCCTCACTGAAGGCGACTGACTATCCGTGTGTTACCCGCGTCGCTGGCGGCCAGGCCAACAGCCAGGCGCTGGCATCGCCCCTCCATTCGGTGGTATCGGGGCCTGGCACGGCCAATATCACCCCGCTCACCGATCTGATCGTCGGTATCCTCAGCGGCCAGAACCCCGCCACGTGGTACGCCAGCGCGACGAATGGCACCTTGAGCGGCGCGATAACCTCGGGCGCACTGTCCACCGCCCAAGGCAAGCTCAAGACCACGCTTGCCACGCTGCCGGGCAAACCGGCTCTGCCCGACGGCTTCGATCCCTTGACCGCTAAATTCAGCGCGGAAAAGGGGGATATCGGTGACGACCTGCTCGAAAGCTACAGCGCAGCACTGGCGGCAGCGGGCATTACTCAGGCCGAAGCTGCAACCCATGCAGCTGCTGGCGAAGCCCTGACGCAAGAGGCATACGCCGGAACGGCCTTCACTACGCCGAACCTCACCACCTTCCGGGTCGGTGCGGCCAAGACTCTGGGCGGCGATTATGTGCTTTCCATCCCTGATCCCAATCGGGGGAACCTGGTGACTAAGGGGACGATCGATGCGGACGGCAATCTTGTTGCCCTCGCCGCAGATGGTCCGTTCTCAGGCTTCGTGAGCAAGGCAGGTAACCGTATCGGCGAGCTATGTACGACGACCGCTGGCGAGCAACTCAGCCAGTACGTCTTCGTGTCGGAGGATCTGGTTCCGGTCACCGATCCAACCGAGCTTCAGGGGAAGACCTACCTCGAACACGAAAATTGTGTGACGGGGGGTACTGGTACGTCGGTTTTCAACCCCGACGGCTCGTTCGTGTTTACCGGCGATGACAACGGCGGCGTACCGGATGAACCGATCACGAACATCGCACAGGCTTTCACCGATCAGGGGCGTGAACATGACGACAGCGTGGTGCGCGCCAAGGCCTTCAAGTACACGGCTGATGGCGTAACCACCTACGTCTATCTGATGGTCGCCACGAAGAAGGGTAAGACGGCGCCTGCCATTGACGGTGAGTCCGACTATGTCCTGATCGGTGTATCGAGGTAATACGGCAGTTTCAACTCGCGCTACCGAACCCCATAGGGTCGGTAGCGCATTTGTCAGGCGCAGCGGCCAGGGTTCGCCCAGGTCCTGCGCCTTTTCTTTGGCGGCGGAAGCATCCTCTCATGCCTCGCACGTTCCCCATCCCCCATCCAACAATCCCAAGTCATGAACATGAAATCCTCAATCCTGGCGTCGATGGCAGTACTGGGCCTGGCTCTGACCGGTTGCGGTCAACCGGAAGCTGCAGCAGTCAAGGCAACTACGGTCCCTGAGGACCAGACCCATGCATACGGGTCCGCTCTGTCAAACCGCGAATCCTGCGCACAGGACGAGTGGCGCACGTTCAACGATGACGCTAGCCGGCTCGTGGTCGAGTACCGCTGCACGCTGAAGAACGGCACCGACTTGCTCTCGGCACTGCGCCAACAGAAGATCCGCGAAACGCAGGACGAGTATCAGAAGTACTATCGCGGCCTCGATCAGAGTATCGAAAGCACAAAACAAGGTCCCGCCACCAGCGAAAGACTACTGGCAGAGGCGCAGGACAAGCTCGCCCATCTGCAGGCTAACAGTAACGGCGCACAGAACCACACACAGATGGGCGATGAGGATCCCGCACAGGCCCTGCGCCGTGCTGCGGTCAACAACGAGATGGGAGCTGGCGCCAGCGCAAAGTTCGCCGTCGAACAAGCTCAACGGCTTCTGACCAGCGCCAAGGCCAACCTCGAGAGAGATCTTGCCAGTCTTCAGCGGGAACGCGCCCGTTTCGAGCGCGCCGAGAAAGACGCCCTCTCACAGATCGACAAGACCTATGGCGGCATCACAAAGGCCAGCGAGGTGTTTCGGTGGTTTGTGCGGGATAGTCATGTCGTCCCTGCTTGGTCGGGCGTTGAACTGATGAAGCAAGATGGCACCGTCGCGCACTGGAACAAGGATTGGAAGCTGACCGTGCGGGACCTACTTCACTACCGAGGTGAAGATCATGTCCGATACGTGCTCAGTGTGCCCGCCAACATCACGCTTGGCCGAGCCAATATGTCCTCTGAACCGACTTCGCCGGCGACACGCTCGCACTCTCGCCAGCAATCAGCCAATCAAGGCGAAGCCTGCTACGACGCCAAGCTGAAGGACTTTCGGAACGGTATGGGGGAGGAGGCCCCTGTAAGCAACGACATGATTAACGAATGGCGTGGCCAATGTAGCCTACCCGAAGCCTGATGAACCTCTTGCATTGTGATGCCACCCACGTGAGTGTGGTGGCATCATTTTTTTTGGCTTCTTAACCGACCACGGCCTTGTTGAAGGTCGCAGAAAGGCCATGAGGACGGGCTAACACGATATCGACCAAAGCGTTATTGCCAAGCACGGTATCAAGATCGAGATGAACCGGCGTTTGTGTCGTCATACCCTGAGTTATCAGACCGGGGCATGGCGGCGCAGCTTTCTTCAAAACCGCCCAAAGTTAGAGGGGCGCGCCGGAGCTGGCAAATTGCACTGCGGGGCGGTATTTGATCGAGTACGGCGACATCGCAAGAAATTGCTGAACCACAGGTTCAATCGCGCGCAGGAATGCCGACTGCACCTCCCGCGCCGTCATCATGTTGTCGATGCCCTTCTGGCCACTCGGGTAGACATCAGCCTCCCAGCGGCCGCCGTGCATCAGCCCAACGTCGATGTCTGCAAAGTAATCCGCATTCATCGGAATGATGTGGTGCGGCAACGCCGGCAACGCAAACTTCGTACGGGGCAGCGCTGCATCGGGGTGCACACGCAGGCGAACGCGCCAAACGCCAGCCTCATACGGACTCGGCTGGATTGGGCGGAACGCATCGCAACGAACAATCGGCGTCAGGCTACGGTGGATCGCACGGGTGAGGCTGTGACGAACCCAGGCCAGACAATCTGCGTCCTTCTCCTGCAGGGGCAGGTCGTAGATGTAAAGGCCGCCGTGCCAGTGGCCTTTAACGAGCTTAGCCTCAAGCAATTGCCCCGACAGGCCGACCGGAGCGTCTTCGCCGCGATCTACTCGACGATCGTGGGCCGAATCCACGCGGAACGGCTCATGACCGTTCGCGAGGAGCTTCTGCGGCATCAGGAAGATCGGCTCCGGTTTGAATGCGCCCAGGCCATTGACTTGGACGTTCACACGGTATGACACGTCGGAATAGCGTGCCGGCTGCACGCGATCTTTGACGATTTCCACGTTGACCGAGACGCCATCGGCCTGCAGCTCGACGACGTCGGAGGTAGCCTGATCCGTGAGCTCGATCATCCGTTTGGCCATGCGCTCTTGATCAAACATGTCCAAGTGCGCAACGCCATCGCCGTACTTGGCGGAAACGGATGCGAATTTTGTATCGACGTAGCCTGCGGTTAGCGCTTCGAGACGATGGTTCTGGGAGATGCTGGTGTGATGTGCGACTGCTTTCAGCGTCGCAGCGTGGGCGAGAATCGCCTTGCGGATATCGTGATTGTGCATCGAGTGCCTCTCATGGTTGCAGCCTGCAATGTCTTACCCATCGATTTACAAATTGCACAGGCCGGCCAAAGGGAGGTAGTGCACAACGAAACGTGCCGAGCGGCGCGTCGCAATTACGAGTCGATGGAAACTCTCGGAAGCGGGACCGAGGCCAGAAGCCGGGAGCGACTATAGGCGATCTACATTTGCGTGGCAAGTGGAGAAAGTGTGGCTGAGCCAGTACGACTTCAGGGCTTACGCGTGGCCGGCTAGTGCTGGCTCGCGCGAAGGACTTGTTCTTGCGGGCAGACAGGCACGGTCCAGACCGTGTCCGCTCGGGCAAGCAGCATACCCGCCGTTGTTCCGCGTTGTTCCAAACCCTTGACAACAGAAATGATGTCATTTACATTTTGGTACATCATGGAACAACGTGAGGTCGCATGAGCTACACTGCATCCAAGTCCCCCACCAAAGACCGCCCCGGCTTCAGCATCAGCTTCCGGCATCCCTGCCGATCTGACTCCAAAGGCAAGCCAGGCTTGAAGGTGCGCCGCGGCCTCGGAACGGCCAATCCGGATGAAGCCGATGTGCTCGTTGCGCAGATGAACGAACTGTTGGCCGACGAGTCTTGGTGGAATGCCAGCCGATACAACGACGCTCTCCTGGCTTTCAGCCCAATCGTCGTCGATGCCTTCTTCGACGGCTTACAGGCCAGCGTGGCAAACCCCGTAGCGTTGCGCGACAACATCATTCCCCTGCCCGGTAGGGACGAAGGTTATGCTCGTGTCCTTTTCGTGGGCACCACAGGAGCCGGCAAGACTTCGCTGCTGCGGCACTTGATCGGCTCTAACCCTGACAAGGACCGCTTCCCCTCAACCTCGACTGCCAAGACCACGGTGTCTGACATCGAGGTGATCCCTGACGACGGCGCTTATCGTGCGGCAGTGACGTTTTTCTCCGAACACGCGATTCGGGCCAACGTCGAGGACTGCGTAGTTGCGGCCTGCTCGGCGGTGTGGGATACCATGGGCGACGAAAAAGTCGCCGACAAGCTGCTGCACCATGCTGACCAACGTTTCCGCCTGAGCTATCTGCTCGGCGCTTGGAAAGCCACCGGCGATGATGTGGCGGACGATGACTGGGACTTTGGTGGCGACAGCGAGTCGGTCGCCCCTCCAGCGGACGATCGAGAGGCTATTTCAGCCGCAGAAGCTGCTGCGCTGCAAGTGAAGCTTGCCGGCTATGTCGAGCGCGTTAAGGTAATTGCGGTTGCGAAAGCCGTGGCGATCAAGGCGGAACTCCTGCCTGAGCCGTCCACGATCCAGCCTGAAGACCTGCAGGCTGCGCTAGAAATCTTCCAGAGCGAGCTGCTCGACGACGATGCCTTCCGCGATTTGGTGCTGGACATAATGGACGACATCCAACTGCGGTTTGACCGCCTGGATGTTGGCACGCTCACCAAGCGCAGCAAGACCGCGCGCTGGCCTGAGTTGTGGACTTACGAAACAGAAGATCGGGATGACTTCCTGCGTCAGGTTCGCTGGTTCTCCAGCAACTATGCACCGGCCTTCGGGCGGCTACTGACACCGCTGGTAGATGGCATCCGCGTGCGTGGCCCGCTGTACCCAGTTTTTACTGATCGCCGCAGTAAGGTCGTGTATCTAGATGGCCAGGGCTTGGGACACACACCAGACTCGTCCAGCAGCGTCACCACGCACGTGACGCAGCGGTTCGCCGATGTGGACACCATCATGCTGGTGGACAACGCGGAGCAACCCGTGCAGGCCGCCGCACAGGCGGTACTTCGCGCCGTTGCCGCCAGTGGCAACTACGGCAAGCTTGCCATCGCTTTCACGCATTTCGATCAAGTGAAGGGCCTCAATTTGCCCGGCTTTGCCGCCAAGCGTGCCCACGTGCTGGCCTCGGTCTACAACTATCTGGGGCGGCTGCGGGACGTCCTGAACGGCCCCATTGTCACCGCGATGGAGCGGACCATCGACACGCAGTGCTTCATGCTCGGCGGTCTGGATGCCGCGTCGGAGAAGTTGCCCGGCGGGGTGCGGGTGCAACTGGGGCAGTTGCTCGACCAGTTTGATCGCTCGATCACGCCACCACCGCAGCCCGACGCGAAGCCGTCCTACGACCCATCGGGTCTGGGCTTCGCGGTGCAACGCGCCGCAGACAGCTTCCAACGTGCTTGGAGCTTCCGCCTTGGTTTTGCGCACAGCGCAGAGGTAAGTACCGAGCACTGGACGCGAGTCAAGGCCTTGAACCGCCGAATCGCGAATGAACTGGACGTCGAATACGACTCACTGCGTCCCGTGGCAGACTTCGTGGGTCGCATCACCGAGGAGATCTCGAACTTTCTGGATCACCCGGTGCATTGGACGCGAGTTCCTAAGGATGACACCGAAGCGCAAGAAGCCATTGCACCGATTCGGCAGGCTGTCTTCCGCGAGTTGCACTCCTTGGCTGTGGCACGACTGGTAGGTGAGCATCTGGCTGACTGGCGCCGTGGCAACGACCATAAGGGCAAGGGTTCGGCGACACGTCGCGCAGTGGACATCCGTGGTATCTATGAACTGGCTGCGCCTGTCCCTGGCACCGTAAACTCAGAGCCCGCATTGGCCTTCTTGAAGTCTGTACACAGCATCGTGCGCACAGCGATCGAGGAGCAGGGCGGGCAGATGAAGAGTCTCTAGGCGCGACCTTCCGAATAACTTGACTGTATTGAGCTGCGCAGAATAATGGGACCTACGCTTTCATGGCTTGAGCGATGCCATTACCGCGACCGCCTACGCGAAGCACGCTACTCGGCATTGGCCGATGCCGAAGGCTTTGGCGAAGTGTGCTTCGCATTAGAAGCTATTGGTATGCGACTACGGCGGCAGGAAGGCCAACTGGGCTCCTATATCAGCGAACTTTATGAGCTCGCGAAGGATTCCGATGTTCTGCATCATGTTGCGACGGGATTTCCGACCTTGTTTGCAAGCTTTTCCGCGTTGTACAAGACGGTCCAGAACGCTCGCAATGATGCAATGCATAGTGGCGTTTATGCTCGCCACGCGACGGATGCATCAATCGCGCTATGCATTGCCCTTGAGGAGGCGCTAATGAAAGAGCAAGATTTTAAGCGAGTAACGGTCGGCGATTTTATGGTCCGATCTCCAGTGGCTGTTCAGCCTTGGCAACCGGTCGCGTATGCTCGGCAGCTTATGCTTACGCATTCGTTTTCGTTCCTTCCCGTCAAGCTTGACCAGGACTGGCTTCTGTTGCCTGAAGTCTCTGTCGCAAAGTTTCTGCATCGGAAAGAAAAGAGAAAGGAACTGCTAGCGAAAGAAATACAGGAAGTCGGCGGACTCAAGGAGAGTGGCGCAGAGCTCGAACTTGTTCGTGCCCGTCTCGTGAGTGAAGCAGCAGCGGTCGACGCTCTTTTGGCGGATGCGGATGCAAGTGTCCAAACTCTTTGGCTGGTAGACGATGGCCACGGAGGCCTGGCCGGCGTGCTCTCTCCGTTTGAGCTAATGTAATACATAGCAGACCACCCCAGTTTTGCCACGAGCGGGTTGGGCCAGTTCGTTTCGTACTTATGCGAGCCAGCCCCCATTTCGGGCGACATGCTGCCTTAGTGACGCCCGATTAAGCCGCGCTACGCCGCATTGCTTCTCGCACTTGCGATACATCTTCTCCCGGCTGATTGGTTACTACCGTACGGTCACGCTCCCGCTGCATTTCTGCCAGCCAGCTTTTGAATGTCACTGGCGAGATGCTGAGCTCCATGCTCTTGAGCTTCCTGATAATCGCGGCATGCGATAGTCCTGCTGCAATGAGTTCCAGGATGGTGTCATACATATTGCGAAAACGTTGCCTTCTTGGATCCATGCGCTGCTGCTGCGTCAACAGCGTGCGTAGCTCATCGATATCGGCTTGCGTGCCGTGCGATTGCTGCTGGCCTGCCTGTGAACTATTCGTCAGGTTCGGGGTGAGTTGCATCACGGGTTCATTCCTCATGTAGGATGGGTTGATGAAATGCCGCTGCGCAATGTGCATAGGCATTGCTGATCATCCCTAGATGGCCTAGTGCTGTGCAGGGGAGTTTCTTAAACACGCGCTGAACGGCCGCTGATTTCGAGAATCTCCCCTGCCTTGCGCGATGTACAAAACGCTCCCGGAAGGGCTAGCGGATCGTTTTGTACATGCCACCAAGCCCCGTTCATTCGCTACACGAAGATTCCTTCGAGCATCGACCGATATTCTTGGCCACAGAGACCAGTGTCGCGCGGACGCCCCAACTTCACGCCATGGCGCTCCCGGCGCTTCCCGTGCAACACCATCTGCTCTTTGCCCGTGTTTTTTACGCGGACGACCTGCGACGCCTTGACAAAGTAGCTGACTGCCGTCCAAAGGTGACGTATCTTCTCGAAATCATCATGCTCAACGATACCGATACCGACATTGCGATACTTGCCTTCCGCAGCCTTAGCATTGGCGCTGAAGTAGTATCCACGCCCTTCGGTTATTTTTTCGAAGTACTTACCGATTTCGTGTGAATACCAAATGTGCCGCTGTGCTTCCGAGCCCTTGTAAAAGAAGCAAATATGAGCATGATAGCCAACGTCACGTGAATATTCGATACGACCGAAATAGTCGATGAACTTCTCCTTTCCAAAGAGTGATGGCTTATGACGAGCATTGTTGAAGAACATCTTCAGATCGTCCTTCAACTCGTCGAGGCCGATCACTCGTTCGGATACTTCATTGGTCTCGGTGGCGCCCAGGTATGCCAGATACTCATGTTCTGACTGCTCCCGCAACTTGATACCACGAGCGATTGCTTCGGTCTGATTTGCGCAAGCGCTTCGCCTGTAAAGGAAGACGACGTCAACGACCATAATGCGAGCGTGCTCCTCAAGGATCCGGATCAGGAACGATCGCAAGTATCTCCGGTTCCGGCGGCAACCACTCAGCCAGTCACGCATGCGCTTGGCCAGCTGTTTCTTCCTAGCCGCTTCACGTATCATCAGTACGAAGTTGTTCGCCATCCTCGCATGCTTGGGTTCTATATCGTTGATGACCATAGCTACGCGATTCCCATCGTCGGAAGGGAGCCATTCAATGTGTCCGTACTGACAGATTTCGTGTTGGCGATACTCCTCGAAGAACAGATCGAAGTCTGGCGGGAATGCTAATGACGGACTGTAGATTCGAGCATACGCTGGCAGCAACCTAATGTCATAGGCCATCCTCAGTGCGACAACGCAGTCGACGCCATCGCGTCTCGTTATGCGATATGGTAGATCGTCTGTTTCGAACAACCTCTTACTGAATGATTCAAGCGCACTGAGGTGTGCTGCGGGGATGGGGATGTAGTAGCTCTCTCCGTTATGACCGTATATCCGGTTTAGTCCAATCGATATTTTTTTTAGAGTTGTTTCATCGATACCTTGCTGGTTGTTTTCATGTTCAATTTCGTTCATGCGATCCAGATCACCATCGACAACACTCTGCGATTGATTTTGGTAGCTCATAATCACTTCTTAATCATTTCCATCTACGCCATCTTCTCTGATTCAATATCTGATATTTATATCTAACCACGTTAGAACCAGAAATATGGAAGACAAAAAAGCAAGACGATTAATCAATCAGTGATCGACAAACGTCTTGCTTTTCGTTAATTATTCTGCCTCGCATAGGATGTACGTAATCATGCCGGCTCACACCCGCACAAGCAGAGGCAAATTATCGCTCGCCGCCTCTCCTGATGAGGTGGCCTACACGGTCAGGTCTATCCCAGTACACGTACCCATCCCTGACGGTCGCCACGTCCTCCTGGCAAAGCAGGCTCAGAGCGTCGACGAAGTGCGTGGAGCGAGCCAGACCGACGTTGAAGGCTTCTTCCGCCAGTCGGCGCTTCGTCATCTTGCAGTCGCGCACGCGCAGGTCGAGCATCAAGTTCCAGAGGGTTTCCGCGTCTTTTTCGACATTGCGTCCGCTGGTTTGCCCGCTCTCGCTCAGACGAACGTAGTTTTCCAGGCTCCACAAGACCCACTCCGCCGAATTGGCGATTTCCTCCGCCTGGATGGGGCCATCGATGCCATTGAACTCGTGATGGCGGCCGGCGTGCCGAAGGATGTTTCCCATAGCCTTGTCGATGAGTGACAGTTCGTCTGGACTGGCAGCGCCGCCACGGATGCTGTTCAGGTATTTTTCGTTATCGCGAGCCTCCCGCTTCCCGGCCTGCGACAACGTCACGTCCTTCCGATCCGTCCAGCCACGCTGGTTCAATTGATCCTGGACACCTAAAAAGTGTGTTGCCCGATCTAGAAATCTCAGCAAGGCGATGCGGTCGGGTTCGCCGGAGACATTTGCGGATTGCAAAGCGAAATCCGATTGGTGCACAACGTAGTAGAGCGGGCGGCTGCCCATCCCGATCTCCATGAAATGCTTGCCTTTGGGCTTTGACTGGAAGCTCAGCCAGATATCGTTTTGCACCGATAGCACAAAGGTCGGCATGACGCGCACGACCTGCACGCCCGTATGGCTTCGTGCGCGGCTGGGGGGCACTTCGGACCAGCTCCCGCACAGGGCACCGACCAGATCCTTGTCCATTGAGTCCAATATCGGGCCGCCCTCCTCCGCACAGAAGAAGGTGGCTGGATGTTTTGCGGCGGACGCGATCCAAGGTGTGACGGTCGTGTTCTCGAATCTCTCTGGTGGCGATGGAGGCGTTTGCGGTGGATTTTTTTCGAGTTCGATTAAGCGTTGTTGCAGATTCGAATCGGTCTCCAGACCAGAAGCAGCATGCTTCTTGATCGTCTTCAGAATGCCCGCCTTTTCGGCTTTCCTGACCTCCAGTTTGCTGTGGTACTCCTGCCATGCTTCAGCAGTCTGAGCGATATAGCTGTCGTGCCAGGTATCGAAATGCTGGCGGGTGTAAGCGCCCATTGGCGATTTGCCCGCACCACGGGGGCCGATGATGACAAAGTACCCAATCGTCGGGATCGTTTCCCCGTAAAGTCCAAGTACTTGAGTGCACGGCCCAGCAGTCTGGGAAATGTATCCATCCAGAAAGCCGGCGAGAAGTATCTGAGTCGCCGGAGTCTTTGCCTGTTCTTCGATGACTTCGCGTATCCCGCGCGCCAAGGCATGAAGCGGTGGAGGATTTCGTTGACTCACGCCGCCCCCTTCTCGCCGTGAAGGTCACGAGCGCGAGGACGCGACTTCAGCCACGCTTCAATTTCTTCGGTGATATAGACGGTCTTACGAGCGCCAAGCCTGATAGGCAGTGGCCACGTCGGATCGTGGTATGGGGATTTGGGATTTTGCCACTCGTGGCGCGTGCTTTTGCCGATACCGATCCACGCATCGACTTCGGCACCGCACATGTGAGGCGGTTTAATCGTGCTCATCCGTCACTCCTGAAACTCCGCCGAACCATTTCGGCGGGAGTCGGAGCAGTGTCGGTTCTTGCAGGTTTTGTTTGCAGGTCAGTTTTTTAAACGCAGCAACCGACCGCGATAAATGCGCAGGCTAGCCGCCGATGAAGTGAAGCCCCAACTCAAACGTCGCCCAGTTCAGCCGCTCCATAGCGTCGCGCATTCCGGCGCGGTTGTTCGTTTTGACGATAGCCTTGGCCTGACGCATTGCGGCGCTGCGAAATCGAAACCGCTGGACGGCCAGTTCGGTATGGCCTTGCAAGGCATCCCGAAACCACTCAAAACGGCTGCTCCAGATCAACCGATGTTCTTCGGGGATGCGATCGTAGAACGCGAACGGCTGGTCCCCGAGGATAGGGAGATCGAGCGAGGTAAGGATGCTGCCGCCCTGTGCTTGCTGGCCTTTCCAGTAGGGCTTGTGCTTGGTACGCTCGCCGGCCGACTTACGCTGCTCATGGCAGACACAACAGAGTGCGGCAACAACATCCAGGACACTGAAAACTAAGCAATCCTCGTCATCAAAAAGCCTCGCTGCCCGAAAGACGACATAGGTCCCGGCCAGGCGTCGCGCTGGTTTGATTGCCTTTTCCAGTGCGGTAGGACTAATTGCTTCACGTAGCGCCGCGCTGACGATCAGGCGCAGCAATTCTTTCTTGTCGTGGACAAATTCGACCCATTCATCGTCTGGAATGATCGGCTCATACATCCCAAGCGTGCCGTTCGTGCTGTCCTTCGCAAGCTCGTCGATAGCCGATGCGACAGGCAAGAGCGTGCAGCCGGGATCGGCCTTGTCCAGAAGTTTGGGATAGCCTTCCGCGAAATGCGCGAATTCCAAGGTGTGCAGGTACAGAAAGAGTGCTTCATCGAGCGGAACGTCGGTATCCTCGACAGAGAACGCCAGCAGTTCCATTCGATCAGCGAGATAGTCGTAGGTCTTGACTGCATCCTCGTATCCTGTGCGCCCCGTATCGATCAGCAGCTTTTCGACGTTGTACTCGATGCTGTTGAGGTGCCAGTGCAGTTCCTCCGGTACGCAGACGATGGCCGTGTAGGTTTCATCGGGCAGCTCGGCACTCAGGTAGCCTTTCAGGTCGGCTAGAAGCGCAGACCGTTCATCGCTAGTTTTGTACGACGTCTTGGATGTCTGGCTTTGATAAGGGTATGCAGACCGAAACGACAACGAGAATCGACGGCGCCCGTCGCCTTCGGGCCATTTCAGCCAATCGAATATCTGGAATTTTCCAGCCCCGGCGTTTTCGTGTACGGAGTCGTCCCGGCCGAGCCAGTACAGCAGTTTTACGACCTTGAGCGCCGTTGATTTGTTGCAGATGTAATGCTGCTCCATGCTGCGGCCTGTGAGCGTGGCGAGGTCCTGCTTGATCTTCTTGAGGTGACCGGCATCGATGCTTTTTTCCTCGCCCCAGTCGCGCTTCCAGTCCGCTTCCAATTCGGCCACGAGGCTGCGCACGTTTTCGTTTTCGCTACGCACTTGTTCTGTGACACAAAATTCCGCTGGCAAGACTCGTCGATTACCAAGATCGTAGTCTCCGAACACTTTCTGGCGAAGGTCATCATCATGGGCCAAGACTTCTCGGAGCAGGAACGACAGACGGCTCATCGCGCCAAAGGGCCCGGCGATCATCAGCAATTGGCTGCGGTCGGCTGCATGCCGACGATCGAACAGAAACTCTCGTGAAACGATATCGATGCCGGGAAGTTCCTGTTTCAGCGTGCGCAGCGCCAGATCGCGAAGCGTCGGGTCCATCGTCATGCGGCTTCCTCTCGCGGAAGAATGACGGACGTTCCCGCCACGCACCGATCAAGATAGTCCGCCCAGCACTGCATCAACTCTCGCCTTTCTGGAAGATATTGGGCTCGGTTATAGGCAGCACGAACCTTATTTCGCTCTGCATGAGCGAGTTGGCGCTCAATGACGTCGGCGCGCTTCCCCAATTCATTGAGGATTGTCGACGCTGTAGCGCGGAAACCGTGACCAGTCGCCCGCCCGTGATAGCCCATTCGATATAGGCCATAGAGCAAGGTGTTCTCGCTCATGATCTTCTGTGGGGTACGGGAATTCGGGAACACAAACGTCGAATGACCGGACAACTGCTTCAATCGCTCTAGAACGGCAATAGACTGGGTTGACAGGGGGACGATGTGAGGATCGCGCATTTTCATGCGCTCGGCAGGGATGCGCCATTCTGCGGCAGGAAGGTCTATCTCGGACCACTCCGCGCCACGCAACTCGGTAGTCCGCACGAAGGTCAGCATCAGCAAGCGCAACCCCAACCTGGTGAGCTCTTCGCCGTCGTATGCATCCAACAAGCGCAAGAACTCGGGCAGCTCCTTCGCTGTGAGCGCGGTGTGGTGCTGTACAACTGGCGGCTTCAGCGCCCCTTTCAGATCTGCCGCCGGATCTCTCTCGCAGCGACCAGTGACAATCGCATAGCGAAACACGGCGCTACTGCGCTGTAGCACCCGGGCAGCAGTCTCCAAGGCGCCGCGCTGCTCAATCTTCCGAAGTGTCGCTAGAAGCTCTTGCGCCGTGATTTCAGCAATGGGTCGATCACCCAAGCTAGGGAAGATGTTTGCTCGGAGCGACTCAAGAATCTTGATGGCATGCTTTGGCGTCCAGCCGCCGCACTTGGTTTCATGCCACTCTTTGGCAACGGCTTCGAACGTGGTCGCAGCGGCAGTTACAGCGGCTTGCTTCGCTAACCGCTTTTGCGCGGAGGGATCCTCACCGGCGGCCAACAGCTTCTTGGCTGCATCCCTCGCCTCCCGTGCCTCGCTGAGCGACGTGACTGGATATACGCCGATGGCAAGCAGCTTCTGCTTGCCGAGATGGCGATATGCGAGTCGCCAGTACCGGGAGCCGTTCGGGCGAACTTCGAGGAAAAGCCCGCCGCCATCGGCCTTGCGATATGTCTTGTCTTGAGGCTTTGCGGTCCGAATCTGGAGATCGGTAAGCGGCATGTTGGTATCTGATGTGCTCCATGGAGCTGATACCAACCATCATACCAACATTTTTTCCGGCTCTCTTTGGCCCTTGCCGGATCAACCTAGACACCGAGAAGCGCCCAAGTCTTTGATTTTATTTGTTTTTTGGATCTATCCGGACCGTATCGGACAGTAAGGTGGTGCCGGCTGCAGGACTCGAACCCGCCACCTGATGATTACAAATCAACTGCTCTACCTGATGAGCTAAGCCGGCATGTTTGGTGCAGACCGCGATTCTACTGCATGCGGTCGGCTTTGTGGATGTCTATTTGACAACCTTCAGCGATGGCTTCTTGCCGCCGATGCGGGGCACAGGCGGTGGGGTCGGTTCGTCGTCCGAATCGACGCCGCCAGCGTCGGCGGTAACCGGCGCGGGCGTGTCGATGTCCACCGGGGCCAGCTTCGGAGGCGGGTTGTTTTCGCGTTCTGTAGCAGCCTGGGTTTCGGGGACGCTGCGTTCTACCGGGAACGCCATGCCCTGCCCGTTTTCGCGTGCGTAGATGGCCAGCACGTTTTCGATGGGCACATCGATCTTGCGCGATACGCCACCGAAGCGGGCGCTGAAAGCAATCCATTCGTTGCCCATGTCCAGGCCGCTGGTTGCGTCGAAGCTCACGTTCAGCACGATTTCGTTGTTCTTCACGAACTCGCGCGGCACGTTGGTCTGGCTGTCGACGAACACGGCGATGTACGGCGTGAAGCCGTTATCCGTGCACCACTCGTAGATGGCGCGGATCAGGTAGGGCTTGGTGGAAGTTTCAGACATTAGCTTTGCGGTGGCGTCGCGGCCGTCTTAGCGACGCATGACCTTTTCGGACGGAGTCAGTGCTTCGATGTAGGCCGGGCGGCTGAAAATACGTTCTGCGTACTTCAGCAGCGGTGCGGCGTTCTTCGACAGTTCAATGCCGTAGTGGTCCAGGCGCCAGAGCAGCGGCGCGATGGCGACGTCGAGCATCGAGAACTCTTCGCCCAGCATGTACTTGTTCTTGACGAAGATCGGGGCGAGCTGGGTCAGGCGGTCGCGAATCGCGGCGCGGGCACGCTCGTGGTTCTTCTCGGCGGCCTTGCCCTTCTCGTTCTCCAGCACGTACACGTGGGTGAACAGTTCCTTTTCGAAGTTGAACAGGAACAGGCGGGCGCGGGCGCGTTGCACCGGGTCTGCCGGCATCAGCTGCGGATGCGGGAAGCGCTCGTCGATGTACTCGTTGATGATGTTCGATTCGTACAGGATCAGGTCGCGTTCGACGAGAATCGGCACCTGGCCGTACGGATTCATCACCGAAATATCTTCCGGCTTGTTGAACAGGTCAACGTCGCGAATTTCGAAATCCATGCCCTTTTCGAAGAGGACAAGGCGGCAACGTTGGGAAAACGGGCAAGTGGTACCCGAATACAACACCATCATGGTTGAATTCCTTGGGTGGGAAGTGCGCCAAATTCGTAGCAATTTGACGAACTTAGCAGTGCTAGCTCAGACAGGGCAAACATTCTGCCGGAACGGCCCATCGAAAAGCAAATTAGTTACAAATGATCCATGGATCACTGAAACCACCAGGCCGGCATCGGTAACCCGAAACGCCCCAAGCAAAAGGGTCGGCGCGGCGGTGCATTGCTGCAACTTCCGCGCCGACCCCTGGGGATGGCATCCTGCGTTGTTACAAACACCGTTACAAAGCTAACGGAGCAAACCTCCCCTGCTTACTTCACATCCTTCCAGTACGCCGCATTCAGGCGCCAGGCGAAGATGGCAAAAACGCCGAGGAAGAGCAGCACCCAGACGCCGAGCCGCTTGCGGTGGCTCTGCGCCGGCTCAGCCATCCAGTTGAGGTAGTTCACCAGGTCGGCTGCAGCCTGGTCATACTCCTGCGTGCTCATCTTGCCAGCAGTAACCTGCTCCCAGCCAGCCAGTTTCTGCACCTTGTGGCCGTGCTCCTCCACTTCGGCGAACTTCGGCACGCGAACACCTTGCAATTCCCACAGCACGTGCGGCATGCCGACGGCCGGGAAAACCAGGTTGTTCCAGCCCGTCGCGCGGGTGTCGTCACGGTAGAAGGTACGCAGATAGGTGTAGAGCCAGTCATTGCCCCGTGCGCGGGCGATGACCGACAGGTCCGGCGGAGCTGCGCCGAAGAACGCCTTGGCATCCTTCGGCGGCATCGCCACAGTCATCGTATCGCCCACCTTGTCCCCGGTGAACAACAGGTTCTGACGGATCTGGTCGTCAGTCAGACCCAGGTCCTTGAGCCGGTTGTAGCGCATCATCGATGCACCGTGGCAGTTCAGGCAGTAGTTGACGAACAGCTTGGCGCCACGCTGCAGCGACGATACATCGCTGGTATCCAGCGGCGCCGGCTCCAGCGGATAGCCTCCTTCTGCGGCCATCGCGGGCAGCGCGGCAAGGCACGCGCCGACCAGTGCGAAGATCGAAAGCAACTTTTTCATCTTGTGTCCTTGTCCTCTTGTAGGGTCGCGCGGCGTCTTAGTGCGGATGGAACGTGACACGCTCCGGCACCGGCTTGAACGTGCCGGCACGGCTCCACAACGGCATGGTCAGGAAGAAGGCGAAGTACAGCAGCGTACCGAGCTGCGACACCTTCTCGCCGACCGGCGACGGCGGTTGGACACCCAAGTAACCCAGGACCAGGAACACCACCACGAAGACCGTGAGAATTGTCTTGTGGAAACCCGGACGGTAACGGATGGACTTGACCGGCGAGCAGTCGAGCCACGGCATGAAGAACAGCACGATTACCGAGCCGCCCATCACCAGCACCCCCCAGAACTTGGCGTCGATGAAATAGAAGCCAACGGCCAGGATCACAAGCACCGCAACCGAACCAATGCGGATGCGCGCATCCTTCGTGCGAAGGAACACCATGCCCAGCACGAACGCGAAGAACAGCCACAGAATCGGCAGGAAGTTCGTGGTCGTGGCGCGCAGCATCGAATAGAACGGCGTGAAGTACCACACCGGTGCGATGTGCGGCGGTGTCTTGAGCGGATCCGCCGGGAAGAAATTGTTGGCTTCCAGGAAGTAGCCACCCACGTCCGGGAAGAAGAAGATCACCGCCGAGAAACAGATCAGGAAGCCTGCCACGCCCACCAGGTCATGCACCGAGTAGTACGGGTGGAACGGGATGCCGTCGAGCGGAACACCGTTCTCGTCCTTCTTCGCCTTGATCTCCACGCCGTCCGGGTTGTTCGAGCCCACTTCGTGCAGCGCGATGATGTGCGCCACCACCAGGCCCAGCAGCACCAGCGGCACTGCAATGACGTGGAACGAGAAGAAGCGGTTCAGCGTGGCATCGCTCACCACGTAGTCGCCGCGGATGAACAGCGACAGGTCCTGGCCGATCACGGGAATCGCCGAGAACAGGTTCACGATCACCTGCGCGCCCCAGTACGACATCTGGCCCCATGGCAGCAGGTAGCCCATGAACGCCTCGGCCATCAGGCACAGGAAGATCAGGCAGCCGAAGATCCAGACCAGTTCGCGCGGCTTGCGATACGAGCCGTACAGCAGCCCGCGGAACATGTGGAGGTACACGACCACGAAGAACGCCGAGGCGCCAGTGGAGTGCATGTAGCGGACCAGCCAGCCCCATGGCACCTCGCGCATGATGAACTCGACGCTGGCAAACGCCACGGGAATGCCGGCGGCATTCAGGGTGCCATCCGGCTTGTAGTTCATCACGAGGAAGATGCCCGTGACGATCTGGATCACGAGCACCAGCAGCGCGAGCGATCCGAAGAAATACCAGAAGTTGAAATTCTTCGGCGCGTAGTACTTGGAGAGATGATCTTCCCAGAGTTGGGTCGCGGGGAAACGGGCGTCGATCCAGCCCAGCAGCCCGGTAGTCTTGACTTCTTTTTCGGCCGCCATGATCACGCTTCTCCTTTCTCGTCCTTGCCGATCACGATCTTGGTGTCGGAGAGGAACTGGTACGGGGGGACGTCAAGGTTCTGCGGGGCAGGCTTGTTCTTGAACACGCGGCCAGCCAGATCGAACGTTGACCCGTGGCACGGGCAGAGGAAACCAGGATCGGCGCCGAGCTGCGGGTTGGCACCCGAGGCAAAGGGACCGGAGGGGGAACATCCAAGGTGGGAGCAGATGCCCACGACAACGAGGAGATCCTTGTGCTCGGCACGCGAGCGGGTCTCGTTCTTGCAATAGTCGGGCGTCGCCATCGTAAAGGGAACGTCTGACTTGGGATCCGCTACTTCAGCGTCGGTCTTCTGAAGCGAAGCCAGCATTTCCGGGGTACGGCGGAGAATCCAGACCGGCTTGCCACGCCATTCCACCGTCATCATTTCGCCAGGCTTCAAGGCACCAATGTCGGCCTCGACGGGCGCGCCGGCGGCCTTGGCCTTCTCCGACGGTGCAAAGGTACTGACGAAAGGTACTGCTACTGCTACGCCTCCTACGCCGCCCGCGACTGAAGTCGCGATCAACCAATTGCGGCGACCTTTGTCCACGTTCTTCACGTTTTGCTGGTCACTCATTCCAAACCCCAGGGGATGTCATCAATTGAATCCTGCGTCAACAAAAAATTATACCTGAGGCACATCTGGCGACGATAGGCGAACTACTGATAGCCGCGGCGCCGATAATCCGTCATGGGATCGCGGGTGTGACCGCTTGGGGGCGGTTCTGGCGCTGATTCCCGACTTGCACTCGAGGTTGCGATGATGCAGTCTTTGTCAAACTCAAACGTTAATCTGGAACAACAAAATGGAGAATAACCAATGGGAATGATGAGCGAGTTCCGAACTTTTGCAATGCGCGGCAATGTCGTGGACCTGGCGGTCGGGGTCATCATCGGTGCGGCCTTCGGCAAGATCGTGGATTCCATCGTCAACGATCTGATCATGCCGCTGGTGGGCCGGATCATCGGGAAGCTGGACTTCTCGAACCTCTTCATCGTGCTGGCGGACCCTCCGCCCAATGTGCCGCACACGCTGGCGGACCTGAAGAAGGCGGGCGTGCCAGTCTTTGCCTACGGTAACTTCCTGACCATCGTGGTCAATTTCGTGATCCTGGCCTTCATCATCTTCATGATGGTGCGCGCGGTGAACAAGATGCGCGCGAAGAGTGAGGAAGCGCCGAAGCCCGCCGAGACGCCCGAGGACATCAAGCTGCTGCGTGAAATCCGCGACAGCCTGCAAGCCCCGCGCGCCTGAGGCTCCTTCGGTTTGCAACCATATTCCGAATCCGGATCAGACCGGGTTCGGAATATCGATGAACGTGTGGCGCAGCTCGAAACGTTGTGCCAGATGTTCTCCGACGGCGCGGATGCCATACCGTTCCGTGGCGTGATGCCCCGCCGCGATGTAGGCCACCCCGCTCTCGCGCGCCAGATGAGTGGTCGGCTCGGAGACCTCACCGCTGATATAGACATCCACGCCGGCATCTACAGCCGCCGCAAAATAGCCCTGCGCACCGCCCGTACACCAGCCAACAGAACGGATCATCTGGTCCGGATCGCCAATCGTCAGCGGTTCCCGATCCAGCACGCCTCCCACGTGGGCGGCAAATGCTTTCAGCGGCATCGGCTGCAGCAATGTGCCCGTCCAGCCGAGTTGATCGTCGCTGAAACGTCCGATGGGAGACAGCCCCAGTTGCAACGCGAGTTGCGCGTTGTTGCCGAGTTCGGGGTGGTTGTCGAGCGGCAGATGGTAGGCCATCAGGTTGAGATCGGCGGCCAGCAGATTTTTCAAGCGCGCGTGCTTTTGACCGATGACCCGTGCATCCTCGTTCTTCCAAAAGTAGCCGTGATGGACGAGGATCGCGTCGGCACCGGCCTCGATCGCGGCGTCGATCAGTGCCAGGCTCGCCGTGACACCGGTGACGATATGCGTGACTTCGGGTCGACCTTGCACTTGTAGCCCGTTCGGGCAATAGTCCTTGAAACGCGGAACTTCCAGAAGGTCGTTCAAGTACAATTCAAGCTCTTTTGTTTTCATTTTCTGGTCAAAACTCCAATATGTTGCGCCGCTTCTGGCTGTTTTTCGCCCAGGCCGTCACGGTCGTGCTGGCCGTGTGGTTCGTGATAGCCACGCTCAAACCCGAGTGGCTGCAGCGCGGGCGGGTGGCCGTGCAATCCGGGTCTCCCATCGTCGCATTGAAGGAAGTAGTGCCCAGCGTGGCCGGTTCCGCAGCGCAGGGGTCGTACAGCGACGCTGCTCGCGAAGCGATGCCCGCGGTGGTCAATATCTTCACCAGCAAAAACGGCTCAAAGCGGACGCCCAACCCGCAGGCGGAAGATCCGTGGTTCCGGTTCTTCTTTGGCGATCGGCTGCCTGAGCGGCAGGAGCCCGTATCCAGCCTGGGTTCCGGAGTGATTGTCAGCGCCGAGGGTTACATTCTAACCAACCACCATGTGGTGGACGGCGCCGATGAGATAGAGGTAGCGCTGACCGACGGTCGCAAGGCCAACGCCAAGGTCGTGGGGTCCGATCCCGAAACAGACCTGGCAGTCCTGAAGATCACGCTGAAGGATTTGCCTGCAATCACGCTCGGTCGAATCGAGAACGTCAAGGTGGGCGATGTGGTGCTGGCCATCGGCAACCCGTTCGGTGTCGGCCAGACCGTGACGATGGGTATCGTCTCGGCGCTCGGCCGTAGCCATCTGGGCATCAATACCTTCGAGAACTTCATTCAGACCGACGCTGCAATCAATCCCGGTAACTCCGGCGGCGCGTTGGTCGATGCGCAAGGCAATCTGCTCGGCATCAACACGGCGATCTATTCGCGCTCGGGCGGCTCGCTGGGTATCGGCTTCGCCATCCCTGTCTCGACGGCCAAGCAGGTGATGGAGTCGATCATCTCGACTGGCAGCGTCACACGAGGCTGGATCGGTGTGGAGCCACAGGATCTGACGCCTGAAATTGCCGAATCCTTTGGTCTCGACGCCCGGGAAGGTGCGCTGATCGCCGCCATCGTGCAGGACGGACCTGCGGACAAGGCAGGCATGAAGCCTGGCGATGTGCTGGTCTCGGTCGATAACCAGGTCATTTCGGATACGACCGCACTGCTTAACGCCATCGCCCAGCTCAAACCCGGTGCCGAGGTAAAAATGAAGATGATCCGACGCGGCAAGGCGTCTGAACTGACTGTCACCATTGGCAAGCGACCTCCGCCGCCGCGGCGCGCGATGCCGTTGGACGAAGAGTGATCGCTGAGCAGCAATCGATAGTGCAGTAGAAGGTCTCAACGCAGAAAGCAAAACCCCCGCCTCTTCAGACGGGGGTTTTGCTTTTTGAGGGTCACCGATGCTGCACCGATGCAAACAACACAGGAATGGGGCGACGACAGGCGCTTTCCCGTCGATGCTGCTGGATACTCCCTCACCACCCCGGAGTCAGAGGCGGTACATGGCGCCACGCTCGAATCCAGCCTCTCGCATCGTCTGCGCCGCCGGATTCAATGTGCCATCCATGTCTCCGAACAGACCACCGATTCGCACCGGCGAGCGAAAGGGATACGACGGAGTCCAAGGCGCGCAACTTGAAACCCACAACCCAGGCCACAAAACAAAACGCCGGCATCCTTGCGGATACCGGCGTTTTGGACAAGCCGAATCTGAAGCGGGCTTACACCCGCGTCAAATTAGAACTTGTGGCGAACACCAACCACAGCGCCGAACTGGTTGGCACCGTTGTTGGTCGCGCCGAAGGCCGAACCACCAGCGCCCGTGCCCGACAGACCCAGTTGCGAGCCGTCCTTGTTCTTCGTGTAGGCGACGTTGAAGTACGCGTCGGTACGCTTCGAGAACGCGTAGTCAGCCGAAGCCACGAAGCTCCACGGATCTGCACCGCTGTTGCGGAAGTCTTGGTAGTACGCAGCGCCCGTCAGCGAGAACGCCGGGGTCAGCTGGTAACCCACGCCCAGCCAGTACAGGTTGGAGGTCGACGAGTTGTTCGGTTGACCGATTGCCACGGCGCCCGGCAGCACTGCGCCGTCCAGAGCCTTGGCCCAACGGTAACCAGCGAACACCTTGGCCGGGCCAAAGGCGTACGTACCGGCTGCCGATGCGCGACGGATCTTGGCGTCGGTCAGACCAGCAACGTTGATACCTTGGTTCGTTTCGTCGTAAATGGCACCGAACGAGAACGGACCTGCTGCGTAGATCAGGCTGGCAGTGTAAGCACGGCCCAGCTTGTAGTTGCCCGGAACTTCGCCAGCGGTGCCTTGGTAGGTCACGCCGCCGATGGTGTTGGCTGCGCCGCCAGTGTTCGTGCCTTGGCTATACAGCAGCGAGCCGGTCAGGCCGCCGAACTTGCCGATGTACTTCAGCGAGTTGTCAGCACGAGCCTGGAATTCCGGAGCTTGGCCAGTGATCGAGTAGTTCGAAGCGATGGCCATCGGGTCGAAGGCCAGACCGAAGTCATAGAACGGCGTCTGGTGGCGACCCAGGGTCAGCGTGCCGTAGTTGCTTTGCAGACCGACGAAAGCCTGACGACCGAACAGGCGGTTGCTTTGGCCCATCGTGCCGCTATCAACGTTGAAACCGCTTTCCAGGACGAACACGCCCTTCAGGCCGCCGCCCAGATCTTCCACGCCGCGCAGGCCCCAACGGCTGCCGGACATGTTGCCCGAGTTCAGGCGCACGACGTCGTGGCTGCCCGAAACGCCCGGCTGATGGTTTTGGTATTCGATACCGGCGTCAACGACACCGTACAGGGTCACGCTCGATTGGGCATAGGCGCCACCGGCGGCCAGAGCGGCAACGGCAGCAGCAAACAGTTTCATCTTCATATCGACACTTTCCTTGTCAACTGATTGGGAAATCTTGGTTGCCCAAGTGCTTGGGCGACGCATTTAGCTTCACGTCTGCGTCGTATTATGTGTCACCCCCCCTGCCCGTCAGAAGTCTTTTTCGCCGTAAACCGAGTTTACCGACGCTTCTTGTTGTGATGAAGCAACAGCAAACCCGAATATTTTCACCATTTTGGTGCAAAAAAGGCATAAAGACCCGGGATATACAGGTCGTTAACAACTCGCGGGGAACTCAGTCAGGCTGGGTTTCGCCTTCTGCGGGCCTACCAAGAGGCTGACGCGTCACAAAACGCGCCATAAGCAGGCCGAGTTCGTACAACAGCACGAGCGGCACGGCCAACAGGAGTTGCGACATCACATCGGGAGGTGTGACCACTGCCGCAATAATGAAAGCGCCCACAATCACATATGGGCGGATCTGCTTTAATTTTTCCAGTTCCACCACGCCGAACTTGACGAGCACGATGACTACCACCGGCACTTCGAACGTGATGCCGAAGGCAAGGAACGTGGTCATGGCAAAACTCAGGTATTTATCGATGTCCGTGGACATCTCGGCCCCGAGTGGCGCGTTGTAATGCGCCATGAAATGGAAAACGGTTGGAAATACCAGGAAATAGGCAAACGCCACGCCGCACAGGAACAGCACATAGGTACTGGTAACCAGCGGTACGATCAGCTTCTTTTCATGCTGGTAAAGGCCCGGCGCCACGAACTTCCATATTTGGTAGAGCACCCAGGGCAACGCGATCAGGAACGCCACCAGCATCGTGACCTTCATGGGCACGAAGAACGAGCCGGTGACATCGGTCACGATCATCCGGCCATTCTTGGGCAGCGAGGCGGTCAGCGGCGCGGAAAACAGGTTGAAGATCTCAGCCGCCCAGTAAACCAGGCAGACAAAGACGAGGATCACGCCACCCACGGCCTTGACCAGTCGTTCGCGCAGCTCGACCAGGTGGGAAATGAACGTCTCTTGCTGGGACTCGGCGTTGGGGTCGAGAGGATCTGGGGTGCCCGCCATGCTTACTCGAAAAAGGAACGATTACGACCGGTGGCCGGGCGATGGCGCTTGACGCGCGCAGCGCCGGACTGCACCCACACGCGGGTATTCTGCTGACGCTTGAACCAGATAGGCCGCGCGCCCTGCTTCACACGCCAGCTCTTCCGGCCGTTGTGCGATTTGTGAGCACTGTCCCAACTGGGCACGTAGCCAGCGGAAACGCCGGAGTCCATCCCAGCCGAATTGTCGGCCGACTCCGCACCGTTCAGCGCTTCATTCAGCGACTGCGTGTGCTCGTTGACTTCCTTGTGGATGGTCTGCTCGACATCGCGCGCGGCAGTCTCGAATTCCGTGCGCATCTTGCGCAGTTCCTCGAGTTCCACCTCACGGCTGACTTCAGCCTTGACGTCATTGATATAGCGCTGCGCACGGCCGACCAGTGCGCCAACCGTGCGCGCCACTTTCGGCAAACGCTCGGGGCCGATCACGATCAGCGCAACAGCGCCAATGAGTGCCAGCTTGGAAATGCCGAGATCGATCATGCGGACATCGGGACAGTAACACGTGACAGGCGGCCGCGATTCACGCAGCCGCCATGTGGAGGGAGGAAAACAGCCGCCCGGACTTTATTGCTGGCGCGACTTTTCCTTGGCTTCCACGTCGATCGTGGTGGTGTCGCGCAGTTCCTTGGCCGGTGCCGGCTGGCCATCTGCCGCCGCTTCACCATTGCCGTCCTTCATGCCGTCCTTGAAACCCTTCACGGCACCGCCCAGGTCGTTGCCAATATTGCGCAGCTTCTTGGTACCGAAGACGAGCATGACGATCACCAGCACAATCAGCCAGTGCCAAATGCTAAACGAACCCATTTCTTGCTCCTGATGTAGCTGCGGCGTCGGATGGAATAGCCGCCCCGCCAGTAGTTCCGTCCCTCAAAGGCCGCGCCGGTCGACGGTGGCCGGCGCAACATCCAATCGGTGCATCGCTGCACCGATCACTCTTCATACCCAGGCAATCTGACGAAAGTCCTCAGAACGCCGGCGTCTTCCACTGGTCGCCCGGGCCGCCGAGCACATGCAGATGGAGGTGGAAAACCTCCTGTCCACCGTCCGTGCCGGTGTTGATCACCGTGCGGAACCCGTTAGTGCAGCCGGCAAGGCGCGCCAGTTCAGGCACCTTGAGCATTATTCTAGCAAGCACCTCGGCATCGCCGGGCCCGCAATCGGCCAGCGAATCGACATGCGATTTCGGAATAACCAGAAAGTGTACCGGCGCTTTGGGATGAATATCGTGAAATGCCAGCAGGTCGTCATCCTCGTAAACCTTGTTCGACGGGATCTGGCCGGCCACGATCTTGCAGAAAAGGCAATTGTCCTGGGATTTCATGAAATTTTCGTTGCAACGTGTCCAACGCGCCCTAGCTGTCTCAGAACTGCTCGCCCGGGTACATCGGCTTGCGGTCATTCAGATAGAGCCAGCCCTTGATAATACGGTATAGCATCCACAGGGAAAGCACGCTCCAGAGCCCGATGGCCACCGGAAACAGCAATACCGTCACAAACATGGCGCCGCCCACCACGAACCAGAGGATCGACCACCAAAAAGTGCGGATCTGCCACGCGAAGTGCGAAGCGTAGAGCGTACCCCGTGTGTCGTCACGCTTCACGTAGTTGACGACAATCGCAATCAGCGCTGTGATCCCGCCAGTCAGCCAATGTATCGCATAGAGCGCATAGAGGATATGCGTGAGTTTGCGTAGTCCATCGAGTTTGTCCGAATCGACCGTTGTCGTGACCTGCGTGGTGTAGTCCGTCGCCATCGTGACCTCCAACGTAGCGCATTCGCCGCTCCGGACCATTTCCGGGTGGCATGGCGTCATCCTACTCCTTGCGGCTTGCCTTCTCCGCCAGCCCCGACAATCCCTCGCGGCGCGCCAGTTCGTCGATGACGTCGGCGGGAGACCTGCCCACGTGCGCCAGCAACACCATCGAATGGAACCACAGATCGGCCACTTCGTAGACCATCTTGTCGACAGTTGCGGCGTCCAGATTGGCCGCACGTGCATCCTTGGCGGCCATCACGGTCTCGGTGGCTTCTTCGCCGATCTTCTTCAGGATGGCGTCGTCGCCCTTCCTGAACAGCTTGGCCACATAGGACGATTCCGGATCGCCACCGTTCTCCGGCTTGCGGGATTCCAGCGTGGCGGCCACGCGCGCCAGCACATCGGCGGAGGACAGTTCCTGACTCATGATTTCGAAGTGTAGATCTTGGAGGGATCCTTGAGCACCGGCTCCACGGTCTTCCAGTCGCCCGTTTCGGCATCACCTTCGAACTTCTGGAAGAAGCACGAGTGGCGGCCGGTGTGGCACGCAATGCTGTCGACCTGCGTGACCTTGAGCAGTACCACGTCTTCGTCGCAGTCGAGGCGCATCTCATGCACCTTTTGCACGTGCCCCGACTCCTCGCCCTTGTGCCACAGGCGCTTGCGCGAACGTGACCAGAACACCGCCTCCCCCAGTTCCGCGGTGCGCAGCAGCGCCTCGCGGTTCATGAATGCGAACATCAGCACATCGTTGGAGCCCGTCTCCTGGACGATCACCGGCACGAGCCCGTTATCGTCCCACTTCACCTTGTTCAACCACTTGTTCGCCATGATCAGATCCGGACCGGAATGCCCTCGCGGGCCATGAAAGCCTTGGCTTCGCCAACGGTATGCTGGCCGTAATGGAAAATGCTGGCCGCGAGCACCGCGTCCGCACGGCCCAGCTTGATACCGTCGGCCAGGTCCTGCAATCCACCCACGCCACCCGAGGCGATCACCGGCACGGGCACGGCGTCGCTCACGGCGCGCGTCAACTCCAGGTCGAAGCCGCTCTTGGTGCCGTCGCGGTCCATGCTGGTCAGCAGGATCTCGCCGGCGCCGCGCCTTGCCATCTCGCTGGCCCACTCCACGGCGTCAAGGCCCGTGGCCTTGCGGCCGCCATGTGTGAAGACTTCCCAGCGGGCCGGCTCACCGGGCGCCGATGTGCGCTTGGCGTCTATGGCCACGACGATGCACTGCGAGCCATATTTCCCGGTAGCGTCAGAAACCAGTTGGGGATTGGCAATGGCCGAGGAATTGACGCTGATCTTGTCAGCGCCGGCATTCAGCAGGCGCCGCACATCTTCCACGGTCCGCACGCCGCCACCCACCGTCAGCGGGATGAACACCTGCGAGGCAACCGCTTCGATGATGTGAAGGATCAGGTCGCGGCCATCGCTGGTAGCGGTGATATCGAGGAATGTAATTTCGTCGGCGCCCTGATCGTCGTAGCGGCGCGCGATTTCCACAGGGTCGCCCGCGTCGCGCAACTCGACGAAGTTGACTCCCTTGACCACCCGCCCGTTCGTGACGTCGAGGCAGGGGATGATACGTTTGGCTAGCATGAGATTCCTTGCCTGCCGCCGCCCGCCTGGGGCAGCGGCTGGTTGGGGTGCCATTGGGGCACCCTGCCGGCGACGTTACTCCGCGCCCAGCTTGTCGGCGTGCGCCTGGGCTTCCGAGAAGTTGAGGTCGCCGGAGTAGATTGCGCGACCGCAGATCACACCTTCCACGCCCTCATGCTCCACCGCGCAGAGCTGGTCGATATCGGCCATGTTGGACAGGCCGCCGCTGGCGATCACCGGGATCGACATCGACTGGGCCAGCTTGACCGTGGCATCGATATTGATGCCCTGCAGCATGCCGTCGCGGCCGATGTCGGTGTAGATGATGGCTTCCACGCCGTAGTCCTCGTACTTGCGCGCCAGATCCGCCACTTCGTGGCCGGTCAGCTTGCTCCAGCCATCGGTGGCGACCTTGCCATCGCGGGCGTCGAGTCCCACGATGATGTGGCCGCCGAAGGCCGAGCACGCATCCTTGAGGAAGCCGGGGTTCTTGACGGCAGCCGTGCCGATGATCACGTACGAGAGGCCATCGTCGAGCCAGCGCTCGATCGTGTTCAGGTCGCGGATGCCGCCGCCAAGCTGCACGGGGATCTCGTCGCCCACCTCGGCGATGATCGACTTGATGGCCGCCTCGTTGCGCGGCTTGCCGACAAACGCGCCGTTCAGATCAACCAGATGCAGGCGCCGCGCGCCCTGATTGACCCAATGACGTGCCATGGCGGCGGGATCTTCGGAAAAGACGGTGGCCTGGTCCATGTCGCCTTGTTTGAGGCGTACACACTGACCGTCCTTCAGGTCGATGGCCGGAATGAGCAACATAGCGTAACGAGCGTGGTGGTTGTGTAAAAAGGGAAAGGTAGCGATGCCGGCGCGGACGCTGGCGTTCAGGTCATGTCAGTTTTGCAAGGAATGCAGTCTGGGTCGTCGGCTCTGAACGATCGGTATCGATATCGCTTGGGACAATTCTTGGTGTGTCTGGCAAAAAGGTGCTGCTAACGTGCTTCTGCTCGTGAGGCCGCTTTCGAGGCTTCACGGATTCCAGTGCACGAAGTTCCGGTACAGCTGCAAACCCATCGCGGCACTCTTCTCCGGGTGGAACTGCGTGGCGAAAATATTATCGCGTGCCACTGCGCTGGTAAACACAACGCCGTAATCCGTCTCGCCAGCCACATGGGCCGCGTCTTGCGCCCGCACATAATAGCTGTGGACGAAATAGAACCAGCTCTCGTCCGGAATACCGTTCCACAGCGGGTGGGCCCGCGTCTGGCGAACACGGTTCCAGCCCATCTGCGGCACCTTGAAGCGCGAGCCGTCTGCCTGCGTCATGCCATCCAGCTCGAAGCGGATCACCTCGCCTGGCATCAGTCCCAGCGCAGGCGTATCGTCCTGGCCGATGCGAGCTTCGTGGCTACGGTCGAACAGCATCTGTTCGCCAACACACACACCGAGCATCGGCTTCGAGGCTGCGGCTTCGATCACTGCTTCCTGCAGGCCCGATTCGCCGAGCGCACCCATGCAGTCCGGCATCGCACCCTGCCCCGGCAACACCACGCGGTCCGCCGCGCGAATCGCTTCCGGGCGATCCACGACCTGGACATCCGCTTCCGGCGCCGCGGCGCGAAGCGCCTGCGCCACCGAGCGCAGGTTGCCCATGCCGTAATCCACAATTGCTATGGTAGTCATGATTTCAAAACAGGCAACAATGTCTTGAGCCCGTCCACAATGAATTCAACGGCCAGCGCCGACAGGATCAGACCCATCAGGCGCGTACCGATATTGATCCCGGTCCGCCCGATCACCCGTGCGATCGGATCAGCGGCCCGGAACGTTCCATACACCACGCACCCTAGCACCACGCCAATCGCCACCAGGATCAGCAATTCGTACCAGTGATCCGTCTTGCCTGCATACACGATCACGGTACTGATCGATCCCGGCCCCGTCAGCAGCGGCAACGCCAGCGGCACCACCGCGATACTCGTCTTGGCTTCGGCCTCGTCCTCTTCCTCGGGTGTGGCCTTGGTCCGACCGGCCTGCGCGTTCAGCATGTTCATCGCCATCATGATCATGATGAGTCCGCCGCCAACCTGCAGCGATGCCACCGAGATATTGAAGAACGCGATGATCTGCTGGCCCAGCAACGCCGACAACCCCACCACGATCGCCACGGCAATCGACGCCGTCTTGATCGTCTTCAGCTTTTCCGCCTCGGTCTGCTGACTGGTCAGACTGATGAAGAACGGGATGGCCCCGATCGGGTTGATCAGCGCTAGCAGCGAGATGAAAGACTTCAGCGTATCCATCGGATGCGGGTGAGTAGCGGTGGTGGCGTGTCAGCGTCGCCGCAACCAGCCGGCTCGCCTGCAAGGGGCGCAGGTCAGTACCCAGTATCGTTCAGAGCGTTCCCTTGGTCGATGGAATCTGGCCAACCGCGCGCGGGTCAAGCTCCACCGCCATGCGCAGTGCCCGGCCAAAAGCCTTGAACACGGTCTCGCACTGATGGTGGGCATTGATGCCGCGCAGGTTGTCGATATGGAGCGTCACGCCGGCATGGTTCACGAAGCCGCGGAAAAATTCGATGAGCAGGTCCACGTCGAACGTACCCACGCGGGCGCGCGTGAACGGCACGTGAAACTCCAGGCCCGGACGGCCCGAGAAGTCGATCACCACGCGCGACAGGCACTCGTCCAGCGGCACGTAGCTGTGGCCGTAGCGGGTGATGCCCTTCTTGTCGCCAATGGCGCGCGCCACGGCCTGGCCCAGCGTGATGCCCACGTCTTCCACCGTATGGTGATCGTCGATATGGGTATCGCCCTTGGCTTCGACCTCGAGATCGAACATGCCATGGCGGGCGATCTGGTCCAGCATGTGGTCGAGGAACGGCACACCGGACGCCAGCTTCTGGCGGCCCGTGCCATCAAGGTTCAGCGAAACGCGAATCTGCGTTTCCGAGGTATCGCGAGTGACCTCTACAACACGCATGGTGGGGTTAATCCTGCAATGAAGCCTGGAATGCTTCAAGAAACTGCGCGTTTTCTTCGGGGGTGCTGACCGTCACGCGCAGACAGTTGGCCAGCAATGCGTGCATTTTACTCACGTTCTTGATCAATACCCTCCGTGCGAGCACCCGGTCGAATACCTGTGTAGCGTTCGGCACACGGACCAGCAGAAAGTTGGCTGCGCTCGGGAACACCGTCACACCCGGCAGCGCCGCCATCGCATCGGCCAGCTTCGCGCGTTCTGCGCGCAGTTGCGCGGCCTGATCATCGAGCACATCCACATGTTCGAGCGCGAATAGCGCGGTGGCCTCGGTCAGCACGTTGACGTTGTACGGCGGGCGCACCTTGTCGAGTTGCGCCAGCCAATCGGGCGAACCAGCCATGTAGCCCAGGCGGATACCAGCCAGCCCGAGCTTGGATACCGTGCGCATGACCAGCAGGTTGCCGAAATCCTTCAGTCTCGGCATCCAGCTTTCCTGCGCGAACGGCTGGTAGGCCTCGTCGACGACCACCAGGCTCTGGCACACCTCGCCTTGTGCGGCGCGGACGATGGCTTCCATGTCGGCGGCATCGAACAGGTTGCCCGTCGGATTGTTCGGATAAGCCAGATAGATGATGGCGGGCTTGTGCTCGGCCATCGCTGCCAGCATCGCGCTACGGTCCAGCGAGAAATCGGCACGCAGCGGCACGCCGACAAACTCCAGTCCTGCAAACTGCGCCGACATCGCATACATGACGAAACCCGGCAACGGCGCCAGCACCTTCGCACCAGGCTTTGCAGCCGCCAGCGACAGGATGCTGATCAGTTCGTCCGAACCATTGCCGAGGATGACGTCCATGCCAGCCGGCACGTTCATCACTGTCTTCAGCTTGGCACGCAGTGCCTCGCTGCTGGGCACCGGGTAGCGGTTCAGGGCCACCTCGGCCAGCCGCGCGGCCAGCTGGTCGCGCAGCGCGGGCGGCAGCCGGTAGGGATTCTCCATCGCGTCGAGCTTCACCAGTCCGTGCGAATCGGCGACATGATAGGCGCCCATGGCGCGTACGTCGTCACGGATGATGCGTTCGATCAGGGATGGGTCTACGGCTGACATATCGATCCTTATGGAGGCGGCTCTGAAATTGACTTAACGTTTGAAGCGATACTCGGCGCTGCGCGCGTGGGCCTGCAGCCCTTCGCCATAGGCGAGTTCGGCGGCGATCTGGCCCAGCATCTGCGCCCCGCCCTCGCTGACCTCGATCAGGCTTGAACGCTTCTGGAAGTCATACACGCCCAGCGGCGACGAGAAGCGCGCCGTGCGCGAGGTCGGCAGCACGTGGTTGGGACCGGCGCAGTAGTCGCCCAGCGACTCGCTCGTGTAGCGGCCCAGGAAGATCGCGCCAGCATGGCGGATCTTCTCGCTCCACTGGCGCGGGTTCTCGGCCGAAATCTCCAGGTGCTCCGGTGCAATGGCGTTTGCGATGTCGCACGCCTCTTCCATGTCGCGCACCTTGATCAGTGCGCCACGGCCGGAGATCGACGCGGCGATCACCTCGCGGCGCGGCATCGTCGGCAACTGGCGACGGATGCTGTCTTCCACGCGACGCAGATAGTCGGCGTCCGGGCACAACAGGATCGATTGCGCCAGTTCATCGTGCTCGGCCTGCGAGAACAAATCCATCGCCACCCAGTCCGGATCAGTCGTGCCGTCGCAGATCACCAGGATCTCGGACGGCCCGGCGATCATGTCGATACCGACCGTGCCGAACACGCGGCGCTTGGCCGCCGCCACATAGGCATTGCCCGGGCCGACGATCTTGTCCACCTGCGGCAGCGTGGCCGTACCGTAGGCCAGCGCGCCCACGGCCTGTGCGCCACCGATCGTGAACACGCGGTCCACGCCGGCGATCTGCGCGGCCGCCAGCACCAGTTCGTTGCGCACGCCACCGGGCGTGGGCACGACCATGATCACTTCCTTGACACCGGCCACACGTGCCGGAATCGCGTTCATCAGCACCGACGACGGATACGCGGCCTTGCCACCGGGCACATACAGGCCCACGCGGTCCAGCGGGGTCACCTTCTGGCCCAGCATCGTGCCGTCCGATTCGGTGTACTCCCAGCTATGGCTGCCACACTCGATCTTCTGCTTCTCGTGATAGGCGCGCACGCGGGCAGCGGCGGCTTCCAGCGCGGCGCGGCGCTTGGGTTCCAGCTCTTCGAGCGCGGCTTCGAGTGCCGACTGCTGGATTTCCAGCGCGCCCATCGATGCGGCTTCCACGCGGTCGAAGCGGCGTGTGTATTCCAGCACGGCTTCATCGCCGCGACGGCGCACGTCGGCCAGGATGTCGGCCGCGGCGCGGTCGATCGCCTCATCTTCCGAGGCTTCGAAGGCCAGCACCTGCCGCAACGCTTCAGCGAAACCGGGCTCGGTCGAATCGAGCCTGCGGATCGACAGGTTGTCCATTTCGGATTCGTTCATGACTTCGTTCCTTGCGGGTCCCCGATCAACTCCACCTCAGGCGATTGCCGCCGAGGCCCGTTCAAATGCGTCCAGAATCGGCGTCAGCCGTTCCCGCTTGAGCTTCAATGCCGCCTGGTTGACCACCAGCCGCGACGAGATCTGCACGATCTCCTCCACCTCGACGAGGTTGTTCGCGCGCAGCGTGCCACCTGTGCTGACCAGATCGACGATGGCGTCGGACAGTCCTACCAGCGGACCCAGTTCCATCGACCCATAGAGCTTGATCAGATCCACGTGGACGCCCTTCTTGGCGAAGTGCTCACGCGCGGTCTGCACATACTTGGTGGCCACTGCCAGCCGCGCACCCTGACGCACGGCATTGGCGTAGTCGAAACCGGCCGGCACCGCCACCGACATGCGGCAGCGAGCGATGTTCAGATCGATCGGTGCATACAGGCCGGTCATGCCATGTTCCATCAGCACGTCCTTGCCCGCCACGCCAAAGTCCGCGGCGCCGTACTGCACGTACGTGGGCACGTCCGAAGCGCGCACGATGATCACGCGCACGGCGGGATCGGTCGTGGGCAGGATCAGCTTGCGCGAGGTTTCCGGGTCCTCGGTGACCTCGATGCCGGCAGCGGCCAGGAGCGGCAGCGTTTCCTTGAAGATGCGGCCCTTGGAGAGCGCCAGCGTCAGCTGGTTGGGCGAGGCATTGAAAGCGGGGCTCATCGTAGATTCTTCAAACGCGTTCAGGGGGCGACTCGATACGATCTTCGTCGATGTTCGATAGTCGATGGTGTACGTGGCTCAGGCGATGCGGCGGATCTTCGCGCCCACGGCCGACAGCTTGTCTTCCATGCGGTCGTAGCCACGATCCAGGTGATAGATCCGCTCGATCGTCGTTTCGCCATCGGCCACCAGGCCGGCGATCACGAGACTGGCCGACGCGCGCAGGTCGGTGGCCATCACGGTGGCGCCGGACAGGCGCGGCACGCCCGTCACGACCGCCGTGTTGCCTTCCGCCGTAATGCTCGCGCCCAGGCGATTCAGTTCCTGAACGTGCATGAAGCGGTTCTCGAAGATCGTTTCGGTGATGCGCGCGGTGCCTTCGGCCACGGCATTCAATGCCATGAACTGCGCCTGCATATCGGTCGGAAACGCCGGGTACTCGGACGTACGGAAACTCACGGCCTGCGCGCGCTTTGGCATCGCCAGACGAATCCAGTTGTCGCCCGTCTCGATCTGGGCGCCGGCTTCGCGCAGCTTGATCAGCACGGCGTCGAGGATCTGCGGCGGGATATCGCGCAGCGTCAGGTCACCCAGCGTGGCAGCGGCCGCGCACAGGAACGTGCCGGCCTCGATGCGATCGGCCACTACGCTGTGACGCGCGCCGTGCAGGCGGTCCACACCGTGGATCACCAGCCGATCGGTGCCGATGCCCTCGATCTTCGCGCCCATCTTCACCAGCAGTTCGGCGAGGTCGGTCACCTCGGGCTCGCGTGCGGCGTTCTCCAGCACGGTCTCGCCATCAGCCAGCGTGGCGGCCATCAGCAGGTTCTCGGTGCCGGTCACTGTGATCATATCCGTCACCACGCGCGCGCCCTTCAGGCGGCTGGCGCGGGCATGGATGAAGCCATGCTCGATGGTGATCTCTGCGCCCATCGCCTGCAGGCCCTTGATGTGCTGGTCCACGGGGCGTGCGCCGATGCCGCAACCACCCGGCAGCGAGACACGTGCCTCGCCGAAGCGCGCCACCAGCGGACCCAGCACGAGGATCGACGCGCGCATGGTCTTCACCAGTTCGTACGAAGCTTCCGGCGCGTTGATATCGGCCCCGGTCAGCGTGGCCACGCCATCCACCATTTCCGCCTGCATGCCCATCTGGCGCAGCAGCTTGAGCATGGTGCGCGTGTCCTGCAGGTCAGGCACGTTGTCGATAGTCACCGTGTCGGCGGTCAGCAGGCTCGCGCAGAGGATCGGCAGCGCGGCGTTCTTGGCGCCCGATACGCGGATCTCGCCCTTGAGGGGGCCATTGCCCTGGATCTGGAATTTGTCCATGTTCTGTCTGGTTCACCGCCCCGACACACGTCCAGGCGGCAGTTGATCTGTTGTGTGGCGCCGCTTACTTGTCGGCCCCGGCCTGCCACTCGGCAGGCGTCAGCGTCTTCATCGACAGCGCATGGATCTCCGCGCGCATACGGTCGCCCAGGGCCGCGTAGACCCGCTGGTGACGCTGGATCAGGCGCTTGCCATCGAACTCCGCGCTCACGATGGTGGCGAAGAAGTGCTGGCCATCGCCTTCCACTTGCAGATGTTCGCAGGGCAACCCTTGGGCAATGTAATCCCTGACTTGTTCCGGTGTAGGCAGCATGTCTGTCTCAAATGTAATCAGTGAATGGCGGCGGATCGACGTCGATCAATGCCGCAGCTTGTAACCCTTGCGCAGCAGGTGCAGCGCCAGCGCGGCCAGCACGACGAATGCCACCGCCACCACGGCCAGGCTGTACATCGGCGGCACGTCGGACACGCCGAAGAAGCCGTAGCGGAATCCGTCGATCATGTAGAAGAACGGATTGGCGTGCGACACCGCCTGCCAGAACGGCGGCAGGGAATGAATCGAATAGAACACGCCGGACAGGAACGTTGCCGGCATGATCAGGAAGTTCTGGAACGCGGCCAGTTGATCGAATTTCTCCGCCCAGATGCCGGCGATCAGCCCCAGCGTGCCCAGGATGCCCGCACCGCCCAGACCGAAAAGCAGGATCCAGAACGGATGGGCGAAGTGCAGGTTGGCAAACCATGCCGTCACCAGCAGCACGCCCAGGCCCACGCTGAGTCCGCGGATGATCGACGCCACCACATAGGCGCCGAACATCTCCCAGTGCGACAGCGGCGGCAGCATGATAAATACGAGATTGCCGGTGATCTTGGACTGGATCAGCGACGAAGAACTGTTCGCGAACGCATTTTGCAGCACGCTCATCATCACCAGGCCAGGCACCAGGAATGCGGTGTAGCTGATCTGGTCATAGACGCGCACGCGGCCTTCGAGCACATGGCCGAAGATCAGCAGGTACAGCACGGCGGTCAGCACCGGCGCGGCCACGGTCTGGAAGGCGACCTTCCAGAAACGCAGCACTTCCTTGTAGAGCAGCGTGCGGAAGCCCACCAGCCCGCCCACGGCCATCGCATCCAGCCGTTGCTGCTGGGTCACATCCACGTCGACGGGGTTCTTCATGCCGCGGCCTCCATGGCGGAATTCGGCAGGCTGCCGGGCATCTCGCCCTCACGGCGCATGATCTGCACGAATACATCCTCCAGGTCGGCCTTGCTGATTTCCATGTCTTCGATTTCGCATCCGGCGGCGCGCAGCGCGCCCAGGATCGGCTCCACGGCCTCATAGCCCGACAGGCGCAGGCGATGCGCCCGCTCGCCCGGGTTGCCCTGCGTGCGCAGTGCTTCGAGTTCCGCCGGCAGCGTACCCTTCGAAAGTGTCAGGACGAGTTGCAACCCGGCGAACTGGTTCAGCAGGCTGCTGGTACGGTCCAGCGCCACCACCTCGCCGAACTTGAGCATCGCGATGCGATCGCACAGCGCCTCGGCTTCTTCCAGATAGTGCGTGGTCAGGATGATCGTGTGGCCTTCGCGGTTCAGGCGCGAGATGAACTTCCACAGGGTCTGGCGCAGTTCCACGTCCACGCCGGCCGTCGGCTCGTCGAGCACGATCACGGGCGGGCGATGCACCAGCGCCTGCGCCACCAGCACGCGGCGCTTCATGCCGCCCGAGAGCTGGCGCATGTTGCTGTCGGCCTTGTTGGTGAGATCCAGGTTGGCCATGATCTCGTCGATCCAGTCGTCGTTACGCGACAACCCGAAATAGCCCGACTGCAGCCGCAGCGTCTCGCGCACGGTGAAGAACGGGTCGAACACCAGTTCCTGCGGTACCACGCCCAGCATGCGCCGCGCCATGCGGTAATCGTCCACCACATCGTGACCCAGCACGCTGACCGCCCCCGAATCGGCGCGATTCAGGCCCGCGAGGATCGAGATCAGCGTGGTCTTGCCGGCGCCGTTGGGACCGAGCAGGCCGAAAAACTCGCCACGCTCGACGCTGAAACTGACGCCCTTGAGCGCCTGCAAGTTGCGGTAGCGCTTGCGGACATCGGTAATTTCGATGGCTTTCATGGCCAGATGTTGGGACGGGGCCGCTTGCACGGCCGGGCCTCTCTTGGAGTTGGGAAGCGACCCTGAGGTTAGCCGCGAAGCACCTGAGGGAACGGTCTCAGGGCAGTTGGGGGCGACTTGGGGACGAACAACCCGGAATTATAGGGGATGCGGGGGTTCTCCCGCTCTGACCTGCGCGACGGCGGGCCAGGCCCGACGCCGTGGCATCGCATGACCGCGCGCTTGAGTCCGCGCACGGCAACGGATGCCGGTTCAATGTCGGTGGTGGTGGTGCTGCGGGAGGGTGGCGCCGGCGGACAGACCCAGCAGGGTGTCGACGCCGTAAAGGCTGGCCAGCGACTGCAACTGCGGTGGCACACCCTGGAGCGCCAGTGTCTGGCCACGTTGCTCGGCAGCACGCTGCCACGCCAGCAGCACGGCCACGGCCGACGAATCGACGTGGGTCAGCGCACTGCAATCCACCGTCACGTCGCCCTGCCGCACATGCGACAGCCCGTCACGCAGCACGTCGGCGGCGTTGCGGTTGGTCAGCGAGGAGCCAAAGGCTGGCATGGGATCAGGGAGGCTTCGGGAGAGGAATCGAAACTCCCGCCTGCAAACAAAAAAGTGCAACAGGCGGGAGCGAGCGGCCATTGTAGACCAGATCCGCGCGCCATGTTGCGGCGCAACGGTTTCCAGCGTCACATGGACAGTCAGCCCTTGGCGTTGGCCAACTGGCGGTTGCGGTCCTGCAGCGTCTTGATGATGCCGTCGATACCCTGCTGGGTAGCAATCGTGTTGAAGCTGCCCTTGTAGGCTTCGGTCAGCCACGCGCCCAGCACGTTGATGTCATAGACTTTCCAGCCTGCAGCGGTCTTCTCAAGGCGGTAATCCATCTGGATCGGCTCGCCCTTGTTGATGACCTGCGTACGGATCGTCGCGTCGGTGTCCTCTGCGGTGCCACGGTACGGACGGAACTGCACCTTCTGGTCGCGGATCTGCGCGATGGCGCCTGCGTAGGTACGGATCAGCAACGTCTTGAACTCGTCGGCGATCACTTTTTGCTGCTCGGGCGACGCTTTCGACCAGTTACGGCCCATGGCGATCTGCGTGGTGCGCGTGAAATCGGCATGCGGCAGGATCTTCTGTTCCACAAGTTGCGTGATCTTGCCGATGTTGCCAGCCTGCATGTCCTTGTCGGCCTGCACGGTCGCCATCACGTCGTTCACGACGGTCTTGACCAGACCGTCCGGCGTGGCAGTGTCGATGGCCTGGGCCTGTGCGGCGCCCGAGAATGCCAGGACAGTCAGGAATGGAAGCAGAACTCGCTTGAGCATGTGAATTTTCCTCTTTTCATTGTGGTGACACTGCAATATCGGCAGGGCCACGCCCTCCCGGTACACCAGACACGGCGCCGGGACGGGCTCATTGAAACATAGGCGCCGTCGGGGCGCTGCCCGAATCATGCCTGAGACACCACTTTCAAACACTTTGTTTCAGGGCTGACAGCGCGCTCACAGCGCCGCACGTCCTTGACTAGACTGGGCTGGCGCCGGATCAGCCAGCGCTCGTCGTGGTGGGTGCCGCGCCATCGTCCTTCGGTGCCGGCTTGTCGTCTCCGTCATCCTCGTCGTCCTTGGACTTCGGCGGATTGCCGTCATAGATCAGGTACTGGCGGCGCTGCAGGTACGAATCGCGCAGGAACGAGTACTTGTCCAGCGCCGCGGCCTCGATCAGGTTGGACGCACCCAGCAACTGTGCCCGGCCGTCGACCACGCGAACCCCCGATACTGCAAGGCTGGCGGTCCACGGCGAGATATAGAAGGTGGGATCCATGAAACGGTCCACCACCATGCCCGACGCGTCGCGCACGCTGCTCGGCCCGAACAGCGGCAGCACCAGGTATGGGCCCGTCGGCACACCCCAGACCCCCAGTGTTTGGCCAAAATCTTCCTTGTACTTGGGCAGGCCAGCCGGCGTGGCGATGTCGATCAGGCCACCGATACCCAGCACGCTGTTGATGGCCACGCGCATCGTGTCTTCCATCGCACGCGTCGGCTTGCCCTGCAGCAGGTTGTTGCCGGCCGAGTAGACATCGCTGATGTTGGAGAAGAAATTGCCTACTGCCGTGCGCACCGGCGAAGGCACGACGTTCTGGTAACCCTCGGCCACCGGCTTCAGCGCGTAGCGGTCGAGGTTGTCGTTGAACGTGCTGACGCCGCGATTGAAGGGTTCCAGCGGATCGGCCGGGTTGGCTTGGGGACCCGTGGCGCAACCCGCCAGGGCAAAGGCGGCAACGGAGGCCGCGATCAGGCGTTGATAGGAACTCATTTGCTGCCGCCAAGCCCCGGCGCCGCAGGCAAGGCTGCCGCGCCCGAGCCGGACGTATCCGTCGAAGAAGAAGGGGTGGCCGGCGTCGAGGCGGGGGCCGGCGAGCTGCCGCCGCCCGCATCCGCGGCCTTGTTATAGAGGAACTGACCGATCAGGTTCTCGAGCACCACGGCGGACTGGGTCATCGTGATCTTGCTGCCCTGCGCCAGCATCTTGTCGTCGCCGCCCGCTTCGAGCCCGATGTACTGCTCGCCCAGCAGGCCCGAGGTCAGAATCTTGGCCGAGGTATCTCTCGGGAATTCGAAGCGCTTGTCCAGGTGCATCGTCACCTTGGCCAGGTATTCCTTGTCGTCGAACGTGATCGACGACACACGGCCCACCACCACACCCGCGCTCTTGACCGGTGCGCGCGGCTTCAGGCCGCCGATATTGTCGAAGTTGGCGGTTACCGTATAGGTGTCCTGGAACGAAAAGCTGCTCAGGTTGCCGGCCTTGAGCGCCAGGAACAGCAGTGCAGCAAAGCCCACCACCACAAACAGCCCCACCCAGTAATCGAGCGAATTTTTCTTCATGCGAGTCTCTTTTGGAATGCTTTAGCTGAACATCAGCGCGGTCAGCAGGAAATCCAGCCCCAGCACGGCCAGCGACGCCATCACCACGGTGCGCGTCGTGGCGCGCGATACCCCTTCAGGCGTCGGGTTGGCCTCAAACCCCTGGTACAACGCAATGAACGTCACCGCGACACCAAAGATGAAGCTCTTGATCACGCCATTGAGCACGTCGGCGCGCACATCGACACCGCCCTGCATCTGCGACCAGAACGCGCCGGCATCCACGCCGATCAACTGCACACCCACGACATAGCCGCCCAGGATGCCCACGGCGCTGAAAATGGCCGCCAGGACCGGCATGGCAATCACGCCACCCCAGAAGCGCGGCGCTATCACGCGTTGCAGCGGATTCACGGCCATCATTTCCATGGCCGTAAGTTGCTCGCCCGCTTTCATCAGGCCGATCTCGGCCGTCAGCGACGTACCGGCGCGGCCCGCAAACAGCAGCGCCGACACCACCGGACCCAGCTCGCGCACCAGCGAGAGCGCCACGAGCAGCCCCAGCGCCTGTTCCGAGCCGTACCGGTTCAGCGTGTAGTAGCCCTGCAAGCCCAGCACGAATCCGACGAACAGCCCCGACACCGCGATGATCAGCAGGGACAGGTTGCCCACGAAGAACACCTGATCGGTCACCAGCCGGAAACGGCGGAAGAGCGCAGGCGATAGCGCCAGCAATGCCACGAACATGCGCGTCGCTCGGCCCAGGCCACCCACGAACTGGCGCAGCGCGGCGCCGATGGAGATGAAGAAGCCGGTCAACGCGAGCCTCCGGCGAGAAAATCTTCGGCCAACGAGGGGCCGGCATAGTGGAATGGCACCGGGCCGTCCGCCTCGGCACGGACAAACTGGCGCACGAACGGATCTTCCGACCGGCGCAGCTCCTCTGGCACGCCTTCGGCCGCGATACCGCCGTTGGCAATGAAATACACGTAGTCCGCGATCTGGAACGTCTCCTGCACATCGTGCGAGACGATGATCGTGGTGGCGCCCAGCGCGTCATTCAGGTTGCGGATCAGGTTGGCCGTCAGGCCCAGCGAGATCGGGTCGAGTCCGGCGAACGGCTCGTCGTACATCAGCAGCGCCGGATCCAGGGCAATCGCCCGGGCCAGCGCCACCCGCCGTGCCATACCGCCCGAGATCTGTGCCGGCATCAGGTCCCGCGCACCGCGCAGCCCTACGGCATTCAGCTTCATCAGCACCAGATCACGAATCATCGACGCGGGCAGATCAGTGTGCTCGCGTAGTGGAAACGCCACATTATCGAAGACGGAGAGGTCAGTGAACAGGGCCCCGAACTGAAAGAGCATGCCCATCTGACGCCGCACGGCATAGAGACCGGGCTGATCCATGGTGTCGATATCGGCGCCATTGAACGTCACACGGCCTCGTTGGGGGCGCACCATGCCGCCGATCAGCCGCATCACGGTGGTCTTGCCGCAGCCCGATCCGCCCATGACCGCTACGACCTTTCCACGCGGAAAACGCATCGAAAGCCCGGAAAGTATGGGCGTGGCGCCATCGGCATACGCGAAATCGACGTCCGTGAGTTCGACGATGTTCGGGCCGGTAGCAAGCTGGCCAGCAGGGTTCGGCACGGTAGCGCTCACAATGTCACCGGTTTTAGGCAGGTCGCCATTATAAGGGCTACTACCTACCGGTCACTGTCCCGTGTGGTGATCTCACCATTGCCAGCACGACAACAATCGGCATCCGGTGGGAAACGAGGTGGCATCTGCAGATGCGGACTACGCGCCACCTGCCCTCGGGAGGCGTACCAGCCGGGCCGCATTCAGGGTTCAGCGCGTGTCCCGCCTTGCCTCATGATGACCTGCCACTGTACCGATTCCGACCGGATGGCCGTGGCGAAAGCCTCGGGCGAATCCCGCACCGGCGTGAGCCCGGCAGCCAGCAACTGGGTCTGCACGTCCCGCTCGTTTGTCACGTTGTCCAACTCGCCGGCCAGGCGGGCGACAATGGCTCGTGGCGTCTTGGCAGGGGCCATGACGCCGTACCACGCCAGGGCGCCATAGCCATCGAGGCCCGACTCTTGCAGCGTGGGCACTTGCGGCGCCAGCGGCGACCGCAGCGGCCCAGCCACGCCAAGTATCTTGAGTGCGCCTGATCGCACATGACTCTGCACGGCCGTCCACGAACAGAAACAGGCGCTGATGCGGCCCGCCAGCATTTCCTGGACGACGGCATTCTCGCCCTTGGCGGTGACCAGCGGCACACCGTTCGAGACGCTGCGCACCGCGTACTCGGCATAGAGATGGGATGGACTCCCGGGCTGACCATAGCCGTAGCTGTACGACGCCGGATTCGAGCGCACAGCGGTAACCCACTGCTGCGACGTCGTCATCGGCAGCCGTCCGTCGATGACGAGAAACAGCGGCGTGGCAGCCACCCGGGCCACGGGCGTGAAGTCGCGCATCACGTCGTAAGGCACGGGCTCCAGCCCTGGCTGGATCAGCATGTTGGCCTGATGGAACAATAGCGTGTGCCCATCGGAACTGGCCTTGGCCACGAGGTCGCCGGCCATGGTGCCCGATGCACCCGGACGGTTATCCACTTCGACAGGCACCGCCAGCCGTACCTCCAGCCGCTCGGCGAGCAGGCGCGCGACGGCATCGGCCACACTGCCGGCCGGGAATGGCACGATCATGCGCAGCGACCGCGCCGGGAAAGATATCTGGCGATTCTGCAATTCCGCGCGGGAGCTGTGCGGAATGCTCGCAAGCTGGGCGAAAGCAGGAGGCTGAGCGAGGACCGTCGTCATGCCGCTCAGGCAGACAACTGCACACCCCAACCACTTGGCAGCGAGTATTGGCAACTTCGCTTGACCTCGCCAAAGCCGCATACAAACGCGTACTTCGGTCATCAATTTCCTCCGGGCCGCAGCCCACCGCAGCGGCACCAGTTCGGCTGAAAGGGATTCTCGAGGCAGTTTCTTTTGTTATGTTCTGTGGAAATTCTAAGAAGAAGAGCGGGCGCGGCACAGACACGTAAACGCTCTCAGGGCGGACCCCAATGTGAGCGCTCGTATAATCCGCCGATGCATCCGAAGTCAGAATTCACGCTGCGGCCGATGCGCGCCGCCGACTTGCCCGCCGTGCTCGATATCCAGGCGCAATGCTATGGCGCCGCGCTCGTGGAAACTGCCGCGGCGCTGGCGAGCCGACTGGACCTCTCGCCCTCCACTTGCTGGATCTCCGGATTGCCCGATGGGACATTGGCCGCCTATCTGTTCACGCACGCCTGGCCCGAGACATCGTTGCCGCCATGGAATGGCGCACTCGCGCGGGACTGGCGCGATAGCGAATCGCTGACGTGGTTCGTGCATGACATGGCCGTAGCGCCGATCGGGCGTGGGGCGGGTCTGGCGGCGCAGCTCTACGAGGCGGCGCGCGAGGTGGCGTGGAATGCGGGCCTGCGGTCTTCACGGCTGGTCGCCGTACAGGATGCCGATGGATTCTGGCGCAAGCTTGGGTACGCGCCGGTGGCGAGGCATTCGCTTGGCGCGAAGCTGGCGACGTATGGGGAGGGGGCGGTGTTGATGGAGTGTGGGCTGTAAATTCATCACCCGCCGTCTGGCTCCCCTCTCCCACACGGTGGGAGAGGGGCGAAAACCGGAGGCACCGGTTGATGCTTACCGCGGCAGTTCCGAATATCCCATCAGGAACGCATCCACCGAACGCGCGGCCTGACGGCCTTCGCGGATGGCCCAGACCACGAGCGACTGGCCGCGACGGACGTCGCCGGCGGCGAAGACCTTCGGCACGTTGGTGTGATACGCGCGCTCGCCTTCGGTCGATGCCTTGGCGTTCTTGCGAGCGTCGGTATCCACGCCAAACGCTTCGAGCACCGAACCTACCGGGTTCGTGAAGCCCATTGCCAGCAGCACCAGATCGGCCTTGAGCACGAACTCGCTGCCCGGCACTTCCTGCATGCGTCCGTCCTTCCATTCCACGCGGCACGCCTTCAGCGCCGTGACCTTGCCGTTCTCGCCGATGAATTCCTTGGTGGCCACCGACCAGTCGCGCGAGCAGCCTTCGTCGTGCGACGACGACGTGCGCATCTTGATCGGCCAGTACGGCCACACCAGCGGCTTGTTCTCTTCTTCCGGCGGCTGCGGCAGCAGTTCGAACTGCGTCACCGACACCGCGCCATGGCGGTTCGACGTACCCACGCAGTCAGAGCCCGTATCGCCGCCACCGATCACGATCACGTGCTTGCCTTCGGCACGGATCTCGTTGGCGCCGTCGCCGGCCACTTCCTTGTTTTGCGGAATCAGGAATTCCAGCGCGTAGTGCACGCCATCCAGATCGCGGTTCGGCACCGGCAGATCGCGCGGCACTTCGGAGCCGCCCGCCAGCACCACGGCGTCGAACTGGTCCATCAGCGCCTGCGCAGTCACCGTTTCGCGAGCGTAGTTCTTGATGCCGGCCGGCAGCTTGTCACCATCGGTCACCATCACGCCCGTGCGGAACGTCACGCCTTCCGACTGCATCTGCTCGATGCGGCGGTCGATCAGCGTCTTTTCCATCTTGAAGTCGGGGATGCCATACCGCAGCAGGCCACCCACGCGGTCGTTCTTCTCGAACACGGTCACGTCGTGACCGGCGCGCGCCAGTTGCTGCGCAGCGGCCATGCCCGCCGGGCCCGAACCCACCACGGCCACGGTCTTGCCGGTCTTGTGCTTGGCTACCTGCGGTGCGACCCAGCCTTCTTCCCAGGCCTTGTCGATGATCGCGTGCTCGATCGACTTGATGCCCACCGGCAGTTCGTTGATGCCGAGCGTGCAGGCTGCCTCGCACGGTGCCGGGCAGATGCGGCCCGTGAACTCGGGGAAGTTGTTGGTCTGGTGCAGCACCTCGATCGCCGACTTCCAGTCCTGGCGATACACCAGGTCATTGAAGTCGGGAATGATGTTGTTGACGGGGCAGCCGTTGTTGCAGAACGGAATTCCGCAGTCCATGCAGCGCGCACCCTGGAGCTTCGCTTCGTTGTCCGACAGCGCGAACACGAACTCCTTGTAGTGCTTCACCCGCTTGACTACCGGTTCGTAGCCTTCGTTCTGGCGCGGAAATTCGAGAAAGCCAGTCGCCTTACCCATGTTGCATCCTTGGTCTTGCTTGGCGCGAGGCGGCCGGGCCAGCCTCGCGTGGGGTCAGTATCTTGTCGGCGCCGCGGCCCGTGGCCGCAGGCGCCCTCTCGTGGGGCTGCCCGATCAGGCGGCTACCGCTTCGCGATCGTTGTCGCGTGCGGCCTGCTCCTTGGCGTACATCTCGCCCAGCGCGCGCTTGTACTCGGTCGGGAAGACCTTGACGAACTTGCGGCGTGCCGTTGCCCAGTCGGCCAGCAGCGCCTTGGCGCGCTCCGAACCGGTGTAGCGGAAATGCTGCTCGATCAGGTTGCGCAGGATCACTTCGTCCAGCTGGCGCTTGCCATCGAACTTGTGCCACTGCGATTCCGGCTGCTCCTTCTGCTGGTCCGCCGAGGCGAGCACCGGATCGAGTGCCACCATCGCCGTGTTGCAGCGCTTGTCGAACAGGCCGTCCTCGTCATAGACGTAGGCCAGGCCACCCGACATGCCAGCCGCGAAGTTACGGCCCGTACCACCCAGCACCACCACCGTGCCGCCGGTCATGTACTCGCAACCGTGGTCGCCCGTGCCTTCCACAACTGCCGTGGCGCCCGAGTTACGCACCGCGAAACGCTCGCCGCCCACGCCGTTGAAGAATGCTTCTCCAGCCAGCGCGCCGTACAGCACCGTGTTGCCGACGATGATGTTGCGCGTCGGGTCGCCACGGAACTCGTGCGGGGCACGCACGATCACGCGGCCGCCGGACAGGCCCTTGCCCACGTAATCATTGGCATCGCCGACGAGGTCGATCGTCACACCGTGCGCCAGGAACGCGCCGAACGACTGGCCGGCCGTGCCCTGGAACTGGATGTGGACGGTATCGTCGGGCAGGCCCTCGTGACCGTACTGCTTGGCAATCACGCCGGACAGCATCGCGCCCACCGTGCGGTTCACGTTCTTGACCGGCTGAATGAACGAGACGCGCTCACCCTTGTCGATGGCAGGACGCGCCTTGGCGATCAGCGTGTGGTCCAGCGCCTTGCCGGCTTCCACCGACAGGCCGTGGTCCTGCACGTCGGTGTGGTAACGCGGCACATCCGCCGGGAACGGTGCCTGGTAGAAGATGCGGCTGAAGTCCAGGCCGCGTGCCTTCCAGTGTTCGATGCCACCGCGCGTGTCGAGCAGGTCAGCGCGGCCGATCAGTTCGTCGAACGTGCGGATACCCAGTTGCGCCATGATCTCGCGGGCTTCCTCTGCAACGAAGAAGAAGAAGTTCACCACGTGCTCGGGCTTGCCCTGGAATTTCTTGCGCAGCGCCGGGTCTTGCGTGGCCACGCCCACCGGGCAGGTGTTCAGGTGGCACTTGCGCATCATGATGCAGCCCTCGGCCACCAGCGGTGCCGTGGCAAAGCCGAACTCGTCGGCGCCCAGCAGCGCGCCGATCACCACGTCGCGGCCCGTCTTCATCTGGCCGTCAGCCTGCACGCGAATGCGGTTGCGCAGGCCGTTCAGCATCAGCGTCTGCTGCGTTTCGGCCAGACCCAGTTCCCACGGCGATCCGGCGTACTTGATCGACGACCACGGCGATGCGCCCGTGCCACCGTCATGGCCGGCGATCACCACGTGGTCAGCCTTGGCCTTCGCCACGCCGGCCGCCACGGTGCCCACGCCCACTTCGGACACGAGCTTGACCGAGATGTCCGACATCGGGTTCACGTTCTTCAGGTCGTGGATCAGCTGTGCCAGATCCTCGATCGAGTAGATGTCGTGGTGCGGCGGCGGCGAGATCAGGCCAACGCCCGGCACCGAGTAACGCAGCTTGCCGATGTAGTCGGACACCTTGTGGCCCGGCAACTGGCCGCCTTCGCCCGGCTTGGCGCCCTGCGCCATCTTGATCTGGATCTGGTCGGCGGAAGCCAGGTACTCGGCCGTGACGCCGAAGCGGCCCGACGCCACCTGCTTGATCTTCGAGCGCAGCGAGTCGCCAGCCTTCAGTTCCAGGTCCTTCTCGATGACGTGATCGCCCAGCAGGCTCTTGAACGTGTCGCCCTGCTTGATGGGAATGCCGCGCAATTCGTTGCGATAGCGCTTCTCGTCCTCGCCGCCTTCGCCCGTGTTGGACTTGCCGCCGATGCGGTTCATCGCCACGGCCAGCGTTGCGTGCGCTTCGGTCGAGATCGAACCGAGCGACATCGCACCCGTGGCGAAGCGCTTCACGATTTCCTTGGCGGACTCCACTTCTTCCAGCGGAATCGCGCGGGCCGGGTCAACCTTGAACTCGAACAGGCCGCGCAGCGTCATGTGGCGACGGCTCTGGTCGTTGATGATGTTCGCGTATTCCTTGTACGTCTGGTACTGGCCCTTGCCATCGTCCGCACGCACCGAGTGCTGCAGCTTGGCGATAGAGTCCGGCGTCCACATGTGTTCTTCGCCGCGCACGCGGTAGGCGTATTCGCCGCCCGTGTCGAGCATGCTCTCCAGCACCGGGTTGTTGCCGAATGCATCGCGATGCAGGCGCAGCGCTTCCTCGGCCACCTCGAAGATGCCGATACCTTCGACATTCGACGGCGTGCCGTGGAAATACTTCTGCACCAGTTCGCGCGACAGACCGATGGCTTCGAAGATCTGGGCGCCCGTGTACGACATGTACGTGGAGATGCCCATCTTCGACATCACCTTGAACAGGCCCTTGCCGATCGCCTTGACGAAGTTCTTGACTGCCTTTTCCGGCGACAGGTCGCCCGACAGGCCCGCGGCCATGTCGGCCAGCGTTTCCATCGCCAGGTACGGGTGCACGGCTTCCGCGCCGTAGCCGGCCAGCAGTGCGAAGTGGTGGACTTCACGGGCCGAACCCGTTTCCACGACCAGACCGGCGGACGTACGCAGGCCCTTCTCCACCAGGTGATGGTGGATAGCCGACGTGGCCAGCAGCGCGGGAATCGCCACCTCGCCACCGTCCACGCGACGGTCCGTCACGATCAGGATGTTGAAGCCCGAGCGCACGGCGTCCACGGCTTCCGCGCACAGCGATGCCAGGCGGGCTTCAATGCCTTCCTTGCCCCACGCCACCGGGTAGCAGATGTTCAGTTCGTAAGAACGGAACTTGCCACCGGTGTAGTGCTCGATGTTGCGGATCTTGGCGATGTCCTTGAAGTCCAGCACGGGCTGGGACACTTCGAGGCGCATCGGCGGGTTGATGTTGTTCAGTTCCAGCAGGTTCGGCTTCGGACCGATGAACGACACCAGCGACATCACCATGTTCTCGCGGATCGGGTCGATCGGCGGGTTGGTCACCTGTGCGAACAGCTGGCGGAAGTAGTGGTACAGCGTCTTGTTCTTCGACGACAGCACGGCCAGCGGCGAGTCATTGCCCATCGAGCCCGTGGCTTCCTCGCCGGCCAGCGCCATCGGCGCCATCAGGAACTTGACGTCTTCCTGCGTGTAGCCAAATGCCTGCTGGCGATCCAGCAGCGGCGACACCGGCTTCTTCTCGGCCGCCACGTCTTCCGGCTTGGCGTCGATCTCGTCCAGCTTGATGCGGACGGCGTCGATCCAGCTCTTGTACGGCTTGGCGTTGGCCAGGTTGTCCTTGAGTTCCTTGTCGTCGATGATGCGGCCCTGCTCCATGTCGATCAGGAACATCTTGCCCGGCTGCAGGCGCCACTTCTGGACGATGCGCGATTCCGGGAACGGCAGCACGCCAGCTTCCGAAGCCAGCACGACGAAATCGTCCTCGGTCACATAGAAGCGGGCCGGACGCAGGCCGTTACGGTCCAGCGTGGCGCCGATCTGGCGGCCATCGGTAAAGCAGATGGCGGCGGGGCCGTCCCACGGCTCCATCATCGCGGCGTGGTATTCGTAGAAGGCACGACGGTTGTCGTCCATCATGGTGTGCTGTTCCCAGGCTTCCGGGATCATCATCATCATGGCGTGGACGAGCGGGTAGCCGGCCATCGTCAGCAGTTCGAGGCAGTTGTCGAACGATGCCGTGTCCGACTGGCCCGGATAGATCAGCGGCCAGAGCTTGGGCAGGTCATCGCCGAGCACGGGCGACGAGATCGCGCCAGTCCGCGCGTTCACCCAGTTCACGTTGCCCTTGACCGTGTTGATTTCGCCGTTGTGGGCAACCATGCGGTACGGGTGGGCCAGTTCCCAGGCCGGGAAGGTGTTCGTCGAGAAGCGCTGGTGAACCAGGGCCAGTGCCGACACGGCGCGCGAATCCTGCAGGTCCAGGTAGTACTCGCCCACCTGGTTGGCCAGCAACAGACCCTTGTACACCACGGTACGGGCCGACATCGACGGCACGAAGTATTCCTTGCCGTGCTTGAGCTTCAGCGCCTGGATGGCGTGGCTGGCCGTCTTGCGGATGACGTAGAGCTTACGTTCCAGCGCGTCGGTGGTCATGATGTCGCGGCCGCGACCGATGAAGATCTGGCGGATGACCGGCTCGGTCTCGCGCACCGTCGGCGACATCGGCATGTTGGCGTCCACCGGCACATCGCGCCAGCCCAGCACGACCTGGCCTTCCAGGCGCACCGTGCGTTCGAGTTCCTGCTCGCAGGCCAGACGCGACGCGTGTTCCTTCGGAAGAAAGATCATGCCCACGCCGTACTCGCCGTTCGGCGGCAGGGTCACGCCCTGCTTGGCCATTTCCTCGCGGTAGAACTGGTCCGGAATCTGGATCAGGATGCCGGCCCCGTCGCCCATCAGCGGGTCAGCGCCCACGGCGCCCCGGTGATCCAGGTTCTCCAGGATCTTCAAGCCCTGCGAAACGATTTCGTGGGACTTCTTGCCTTTGATGTGCGCGACCATGCCGACGCCGCAGGCGTCGTGCTCGTTGGTCGGGTCATACAGGCCCTGGGCCTGCGGGCGGGCGGCGAGTGCATCAGAAGCGGTGGGGTGTTGCGTATGGTCCACGGGCTGAATTCCGGTGAAGGCTGCGCAATCAGCGCGCGTGCAGACCGTAGGGGTGGCTGCTGCAGGGCCTCTTTATCGGGCGTGGCAAGCAGGCACCGCAGCGGCGTACACGAGCGTGACGCGCCGCACAATGACTGTGTGGGTGGGGCAACTATAAGAGAATCGACTTAACCGTGCAGATTTTTTAAATGGGGTCAGAACACATTAAAAATCGCACCATTTTTGTAGGGTCAATTAATGGGGACACATTAAATTTCGCGCACAAATGCCTCAACTTGGTGCGTGCTCCGACGGCGCCGTCAACGCGTCCTCGCCCCCCACCTTGCGCGGCCGGCCTTTGGGAAGGGGTTGCACGCGCCGGGTGGACTGCCGCTCCAACTGCGCCAGGAACGCATCGCTACCCAGCGGCCAGCCGCTATGGGCATGTTTTTGCAGAGTGGCGAGCGCCTTGCCGGACAGGCCGTCAGCCATCAGCGCCCGGTAGTTGGATTGACGCTCGAATGGCGTGTTACCGAGATCCCAATACACGGAGTGATCGCTTACAAGCGGACTGGCTTCGATGCCGGCATGATGGCGATAGCTGCTCCAGCGGTCGGCGTCAGGCGTCAAGACATCGGCAGAACGAACCGCATTCCCCTCGACATAGAGCATGGCGGGCATCATCCAGAGGCCGGGTTCGATGACCGCCGAGCGAAACCGTCCTTCCCAGAGGGTGCCAGTACGCTCTGCCACCCGATTGAAATGCCGAGCGTAGCGCCGGCCCACCGCTTGCATCGTCAAGCTCAGCGAATCAGCCCCCTTGGGCGTGGCGACCAGGTGGATATGGTTGGGCCGCAATGCATAGGCGTGGATCGACAACTCGTGTTCGCGGGCTGCCATGCGCAGGCAATCGAGGTAATGCAGGTAGTCGTCTGTGCCGAGGAACACCGGCTGGCGGTTGTTCCCGCGCTGCAACACCAGCACAGGCATGTCAGGGGGAGAGAATCGGGGAAGGCGAGCCATGGGGCAATCCGGCTATCTGATCTTGGGTGGCCCCAATGATAGCCTGATCTGTCCCCGTTTATTTCAATGCATCCCCGGCGAGTCAGTTGCTTTCGCTGACTGCGAAGATGCGGCGATGCTCGCGGATGGCATAGCGGTCCGTCATGCCGGCGATATAGTGCGCGATCAACCGTGGCTGATCGGTGCCGTGGCCCGCCGCCTGGTATTGCGGCGGCAGGAGGCGCGGATCCTGAATGAATGCGCCGAACAGGTCGGTAATAATGCGCTGGGCTTTGGCCGACATCCGCATCACCAGGTAGTGGCGATACAAATGGCGGAACAGGAAACGCTTGAGTGCCTGGGCCTCTTCATGCACCTTCGGACTGAACGACACCAGCGGGCCGGCGGCGCGTACGTCATCGATCGTCTTCGGGTTGGCCGCCACGATATTGCGCCCCGTGGTCTCGATCAGATCGACGATCAGCGTGTTGATCATACGGCGCACCGTCTCATTGATCACACGCCTGCCGTTGATACCCGGGAACGCCGCCATCACCTCCGCGCGATGGCGTCCCCACATCGGGATCTCGTCGAGTTGCTCCAGGGTCAGCAAACCCGACCGCAGGCCATCGTCGATATCGTGGTTGTTGTAGGCGATCTCGTCGGCCAGGTTGGCCAGTTGCGCCTCCAGCGAGGGCTGCGCCCCCTCCAGAAAGCGGCGCCCCAGCTCACCCAGCGCAGCGGCGTTCACGCGCGAACAATGCTTCAGGATGCCCTCGCGCGTTTCGAACGTCAGGTTCAGCCCGTTGAAGCCCCCGTAGCGCTCCTCCAGCTCGTCCACCACCAACAGGCTCTGCAGATTGTGCTCGAAGCCTCCGTGGTTCTTCATGCAACCATTGAGCGCATCCTGTCCGGCGTGCCCAAATGGCGTGTGCCCAAGATCGTGCGCCAGCGAAATGGCCTCGACCAGATCCTCGTTCAGCCGCAGGTTGCGGGCGATGGATCGCGCGATCTGTGCCACCTCCAGGCTGTGCGTGAGCCGCGTGCGGAACAGGTCGCCCTCGTGATTCACGAAAACCTGCGTCTTGTATTCGAGCCGGCGAAAGGCCGTGCTGTGGATGACGCGATCGCGGTCGCGCTGGAATTCGCTGCGCGACGACGAGGCCGGCTCCGCATGCACGCGCCCGCGCGACCGCGCAGAGAGCGCGGCATACGGGGCGAGGTGGGCGTCGAGGTCGGCGGGTGTGACTTTCAGGGGAGCGGTGGTCATGCGGGCAATCCGTTAATCCGTGGCTGGTTCGGGGTTGCAAGGCATAACCTGTCGCTCACGCGACCGGTGCCTCGGTAGGCGGTTTCAGGACGGCGTGGCGCAACGTATCGCGCAGATCGGGGTCCGGCACCGTGGTAATGAATGCTTCGCCCAGCTTGCGCAACAGGATGAACTTGATGCTGCCGGCTTCGGCTTTCTTGTCCACCTTCATCAGTTCGACATAGCGATCCACGCCCAGGTCCGGCGCCACCACGGGCAGCATGGCCGCTTGCGTCAGCGTGCGGATGCGCGCGCGGGTCTGCACGTCGATGAAGCCCAGCCGATGCGACAGGTCCGCTGCCATCACCATGCCGCAGCCCACGGCCTCCCCGTGCAGCCATTCGCCGTAGCCCATGCCGGCTTCGATGGCATGGCCGAACGTGTGCCCAAAATTGAGGATGGCGCGCAGGCCGCCTTCGCGCTCGTCCTGCGCCACCACACTTGCCTTGATCTCGCACGAGCGGCGCACGGCTTCGGCCATCAGCACGACGTCGCAGTCATTGAGTCCGGCGATATTCGATTCGATCCAGCCGAAGTAGTCCGCATCGGCGATGGCACCATGCTTGATGACCTCGGCCAGCCCCGCTGCGAGTTCCCGCGGCGGCAGCGTTCGCAGCGTGTCGATATCGGCGATCACAGCATTCGGCTGGTGGAACGCGCCGATCATGTTCTTGCCGAGCGGGTGGTTGATACCAGTCTTGCCGCCCACGGACGAGTCCACCTGCGACAGCAGCGTAGTCGGCATCTGCACGAACGGCACGCCACGCATATAGCAGGCGGCTGCAAACCCCGTCATGTCGCCCACCACGCCGCCGCCCAGTGCGATCAGTGTCGTCTTGCGATCGGCGCCAGCCTGCAATAGCGCATCGAAGATAAGGTTCAGCGTTTCCCACTGCTTGAAGCGCTCGCCGTCGGGCAGTACCACCGTCCGTACGGTCTTGCCGAGCTTCGCCAGCACGGCCTCGACGTGCGCCGCGTACAGTGGCCCCACGGTTTCGTTGGTGACGATGACAGCGTGCTGCCCCCGCACATGCGGTTGCAGCAGTTCGGCGCGGTCCAGCAGGCCGCCGCCGATATGGATCGGGTAGCTACGCGTCCCGAGATCGACTTCCAGCGTGATCATGAATGGGTGTCCTGGGCCGGGCGCCCGTCTGGCTCGTCCGTTTCCGAAATCGAATCGGCGGCAGTATCGACGGGCGGAAGCGTGAAGCCGGCCATTTCAAGTTGCATGAGAACCATATTAGCAAGCTGTGCCACGGTCGGCTTGCCGGTTTCGATAATGAAGTCCGCCACTTCCCGATAGAGCGGATCGCGCTCGGCGTAGAGCGCTTCCAGGCGCCCCTTGGGATCGGCGGTTTGCAGCAGTGGACGGTTGCGGTCATGCCGGGTGCGCAGCCACAGGTCATGCGGGCTGGCGCGCAGGTAGACGACCGTGCCATTGGCCTTCAGGGCCGCCCGGTTGGCCTCGCGCAGCACGGCGCCGCCGCCGGTTGCCAGCACAATGCCGCTGCGCGACGTCAGTTCTGCAATGGCGTGTTCCTCGCGGTCCCGGAATCCGGCTTCACCTTCGTGATCGAAAATTACCGGGATGCGCACGCCACACCGCGCTTCGAGTTCATGGTCCGAATCGAAGAACGGATAGTTCAGGCGTCGGGCTACGGCGCGGCCCACGGTGGTCTTGCCGGCGCCCATCAGGCCAACAAAGAATAGGTTCGGGCGATTGGCTGTCACAGGAGACTGTCTTGCACGATAAGGCTCGGGGCACGCGCGGTCGCCTGGGAGGGGACGCGACGTGATGCAAACGCCATTGTGCATCATTGCATGGCTCCCGTCCCGGCCAGCCATCGATACCGCCCACGACGCCGCCAAAAGGAAAAAGGCCGCGTCGGGTTGCGACGCGGCCTGCCAGTTTACTGCATCCGGGCTTGGTGCTGCACCCGGACCGGGCTATTTCAGGGAGACGTTATCGTTCAGGATGCGCGGCGTCAGGAACACCAGGAGCTCGGTCCGGTTGTTGACCTTGGCGTTGTTCTTGAACAGGTTGCCGATCACCGGGATATCGCCCAGGAAGGGCACCTTGTTGACGTTGTTGCTTTCGTCCTGGCTGTAGATACCGCCAATCACCACCGTGCCGCCGTTGTCGACCAGCACCTGGGTCTGCACGTGCTTGGTGTCGATGGCAAAGCCGTTGACGGTCTGGATACCGACACTGTCCTTGTTCACATCGACGTCCAGCAGCACATTGCCTTCGGGCGTGATCTGCGGCGTGACTTCCAGCTTCAGGTTGGCCTTGCGGAACTGGATCGACGTGGCGCCGCTCGACGTAGCCGACTGGTACGGCAGTTCGGTACCCTGCTCGATCAGCGCCTTGATGTTGTTTGCCGTCACGACACGCGGGCTGGAGATGATCTTGCCCTTGCCGTCAGCTTCCAGCGCCGAGATTTCCAGATCCAGGAAGCGGCCTGCGCCGGCGTTGAAGATGCTGAACGCCACCGATGCCGGGTCCACGCCATTGATCGCCGCTGCCGGCAAACTCAGCGCCGGCGCGTTGGTCCACTTGCTGTCGGCCGTGAATGGCGAGGCCACGTTCTGATAGGAATTGCCGATTGCGCTGCCCGAGCGCGGCAGGGCAAAACCCAGCTTCACACCGAGATTGCGGCTGAACGTATCGCTCGCCTCGACGATGCGCGCCTCGATGATGACCTGGCGTACAGGAATGTCGATCTTCTGCAGGAAGCCTTGCACTTCTTCCAGCTTGCTGCCGATGTCCGACACGAACAGCTGGTTCGTACGAGGATCCGCCGTCAGCGAGCCGCGCTTCGACAGCATGCGCGTCACGCTCGCGGCACCCGCTGCACCACCCGCCGGTGCAGCACCGCCGCCACTGCCCGCAACCGGCAACCCCAGCAGCATGCGGCGCACATCGTCGGCACGCTGGTAGTTGAGTTGGAACACCTGGCTGCGGATCGGCTCGAGTTCGTTGATCTGCTGCATCGACTCAAGCTCGAGCTTTTCCTTCGTGGCCAGCTCGGCCTTCGGCGCCACCCACAGCACGTTGCCGTTGCGGCGCGACGCCAGCCCCTTCGAGTCCATCACGATCTGGAGCGCCTGGTCCCACGGCACATCCTTGAGGCGCAGCGTCAGGTTGCCCTGAACCGTGTCGCTCGTGATGATGTTCAGGTTCGTGAAGTCCGCAAAGACCTGCAGCAGCGACCGGATATCGATGTTCTGGAAGTTCAGCGACAACCTCTCGCCGCGATATCCCTGACCGGCGATCAGCTTGTTCGGATCGTTCTTGACCGGCCGCACCTCCACCACGAACTGGGTGTCGGTCTGGTAAGAGCTGTATTCCCAGTTGCCGCGCGGCTCGATGATGAGGCGAGCGCTGCCGTTGGCATCGTTGGCACGCAGACCTTGCACCGGCGTGCCGAAATCCGTCACATCGAAGCGGCGGCGCAGATCGGCCGGCAGCGAGGTGCCCATGAAATCCACGACCAGGTTCTGGCCCTGCTGCTGGATGTTGATGCCGGTATCGCGCGAGGACAAGTCCACCACCACGCGGCCTGCACTCTCGCCAGCGCGACGGAAATCGATATTGCGTACCGACGGACGGTTCGCCGCCACGGCGGCGGTCACGGTCGGCGATGGCGCGAACGTCGGTGCGGCGGCGGTAGCCGACTGCGTGACGTTGTCCATCAACACCACGTACTGCGTGCCCCGAATTTCCGTGCGATACGTCGCGTTGCGACTCAGGTTCAGCACCACGCGGGTGCGGTCCCCGATCTGCATCACGTTGGCGCTCTTGAGCAGCTTGCCGGCGTACTCATACTGTGCCCGGCCCCCTACAAACCCGGTATCGAAGAAATCGATCGCGATCTTCGACGGATTCTGCGTCGTGAAATCCACCGGCTTCTGCGCCAGCGGGCTCTTGAGGTCGACCGTGAACACGGTCTGCTCGCCAACCACGTTGGCGTCCACCTGTTTGAGCTGGTTGTTCTGTGCAAATGCGGCCGGAGCGGCCAGCATCAGCGCCATAGCGGACGCGCCCGAAAGCGTCCTGACCCAACGTGCGGTGATCATGCGGATGCCTCCAGCTTCAGGCTGGTCATTTTCTCTTTCCAATCTGAGACCCCTTCCCGAACCAATTCGCGCAACACGATCTCCTGATCGTTGATGCGGACGACCCGGCCATAGCTTTGGCCGAGATATTGACCCACCTTGACGTGGTGGATCTTGTTATCTACGCGTACGACACCGTAGGTCTCGCCGTTTTTCTTCAGCATGCCGAGCATCTTGAAGTTCTCCAGCGGATAGTCTTCAAGCGGCTCGCGTCGCCGTCCGGCCTCCGGCGACTCGGTCATCGACTTGTTCAGCTCGCCGATCTTGGTCTGCGCAAATGGCTCCGGCGAACTGCGGCCGGCATACTCGCGCGGCGTGTAAGGCTTGACGTCGGGCAGCGGCTCGGGCGCTGGCGCCTTCGCGGCACGCGTCTGGTCCATCCACAGCCTCAGGCCGTCGTCCTCGCTGGGACCGCATCCGGTCAGCGCGAGCACCGCCAGTGCCGCGGCCGCCAAGGTATGCAGCGCAACCGGGGGGCGTCGTTCGAGAAGGCGACTCACTTGGCACCTCCCTTCTTCTTCGCCGCGGCATCGGCAGCCGCCTTGCGTTGTGCAGCCTGCTCGTCCGGGTCCAGCGCACGATAGGCCATCGCCACACCTTCCATCGAAAGCGTGCCGTCCTTGGCCACCGACATGTTCAGGTTACGCATCGACACGATCCGCGACAGGGCCGCCACGTCCGCATTGAACAACGCAACGTCGTGGTAGCGGCCGGTGACCTTGAGGTTGACCGGAATCTCGGCAAAGTACGGCTTGATGATGGCCGCCTGTGGCTTGAACAGTTCGAACTGCAGGCCGCGCGCCACACCAGCGTGGTTCACGTCCGCGAGCAGCGCGTCCATCTCGGTACTGTTGGGCAACTGGCGTTCGGCAAGCGCTACGCGCTTTTCCACTTCCACCTTCTGCTTGCGCAATGCTTCAAGGTTGGCCACCTGCGCCACCTTGCTTCGGAACTGTGTCTTGAGAGTCTCGTGCTCGGCATGACGGCGATCAAGATCGGCGGTCTTGTCGCTCCAATAGAACTGCCAGCCGAGTACCAGCACGATCACCGCGGCCAGAACCGAGAACAGTAGGCGCGGGGCGGTAGGCCACGTTTCGGGCTCGTTCAGGTTCAGGCCGCGGAACTGCGCGGTCAGATCCTGCAGGGAGATATCGGAATTCAGCGCCATGGTCAGACCTTGCCTTTCGCGGGCTTGGCCGCGGCCGCCGATGCGCCGCCGGCGCCCTTCTTGACGGCGGGTTCTTCCACGCGATACGAGAAGCGCATCGAGAAGTCGAACAGCCTGCGTTGCTCCTTCAGGTTGTTCGTCATCACGGTGGCCTTCGACTCGACCAACTCGGCTCGATCGAGCCATTGCACCTGGTCGATGTTGCGAAGCAGTTCGGAGACACGCTCGTTGGATTGCGCGATGCCGGCCATGACAAAGTTGTCGCCCGTCTGCTTGAGGCTTGTCAGGTACACGCCTTCGGGTACCTGGCGAACCAGTTCCTCGAGCAACTGCACCGGCAGGTTGCGCTGGGCCTGCAAGCTTTCGATGGCGCGCTGCCGGTCGAGCAGTGCCTCGATATCCTTCTTGAGCGAGTTGACTTCCTTGATCTGCCCGTCCATGCGGGCGTTCTCGGTCGAAAGCGTCTGATTCAGACGGCTGACATCCTCGATCTGCGCGTCAATGTAGAAGCCGCCAGCCAGCACCACGAGCGCACCTGCGCCCGCCGCACCGCCCAGCATCGTGTAGACCTTCTTGCGTCGGGCTGCCTTGCGCGCCTCGTGATAAGGCAGCAGGTTGACCGACGGAATGGTATTCGTCGTCGTGGACATGCGTGTCCCCCAAGGTGGGTTATTGCAGTCCGCGCAGCGCCAGTCCCGCACTGACGATGTACGCAGGCAGGTCACGCTGGAGATAGCGTTCGTTGACCTTGCCTGCGGTCATCATGTTGGCGAAGGGATTGGCCAGCGTGGTCGTGATCTGCGTCTGCTGCTGGATCGCCGCCTGGACACCCAGCAGCGAAGCGTGGCCGCCGGACAGCAGGATCTCGTCGACACGTCCCAGGCTGGAACTGGCGATGAAGTTGCCGATGGCACCCTGCACTTCCATGGCGAGTGCATCGAGCGACGGCTTGAGCAGTTGCGCACGCCACGCTTCGGGAAGCGTGTTCTTGCGCTTCTTGATCTCGGCCTTGAGCGCGTCCAGTGTGAACATGCGAGCGGCGCTCTGCGTGAGCTGGTCGCCGTAGCTGTTCAGAGGCTGCTCGTACAGTTCCTTCCAGCCCTGGTAGAAGATGGCCTTGGAACGGCTGCCGCCAAGATGCACGACCGCCACGACCGGCAGATCCTTGGCGTCGGTTTCCGTCACACCCACCGGAACGCCAAGCATCTGCACGACCGAACGCTGTACGGCGTACTCCTCCACGTCCATGACCTGCGGCTTGAGGCCGGCCATTTCGGCAGCCGTCACGCGCTCCTGCACACGATCGCTGTTGGCGGCCGTGACGCGTACGCCAATACCACCTTCGGTTTCGCTGGGACCAATCACCGCGAAGTCGAAATTCACCGCTTGGGAAGGCGGATAGAGGCGGTGCGCCTCCGATTCGACCTGCGAATAGAGTTCGTCCTCGGACAGGTTGTCCGGAAGACTGACCGTCTGGGATTCCGTCAGCATGGACGGCACACCCAGGACTACGTCCTTGGTGCGGATGCCGGCCTTGCCAAGGGCACGCTTCAGCGCGATCCCCACGGCCTCGATGTTGACCACGTTGCCATCGGCAACGGCATTGCGATCCAGCAGTTCGCTGGCGCATTTCTCCAGCCTGAAGTCGTTCTTCCCTGCCCCGACGGACAGTTCGACGACCTTGACGCTAGACGACCCAATATCTACGCCGACCGTAGTACGGCGTAGAAGACCCGACAAGATGCCCCGTCGCAAGGTTGACCCCCTGACATTTGAACTCGCCCACGGCTTGTTTGCTCTAATGGTGCGAGCCAGTTTCTTGGATGAAACGTTTGCTCTTTTATGTTCGTGGATTCTCACTCAAACCATGGGCGCTGGCAATGTGCCGGTTTGACCACGCATCCATTTTCAGAAGGTCGTCGCGAATCCGTTGCCAAAATCCGACGCTCCGAAACATCGCCGTCGCAGGGCGTCGTTTCCCGGCAACGCGCCCCTTCCGACGTCACGTCAGACGGGTCGTTTTCACCAACGCTGCGAGACCTCCCGCTGACCCGCGCTGCGTCAGCGATCTGCACCGCGTGACAGGCAGACCTCAACGTCATTACATCTTGTAACAGCGCGATAGCGCCTTCCGCGCCACCGGGCGCGCTGTGTGGCCAGGCGCCGACGATATAATCCGGGCACTCTTGTCAGGTAAACCCCTTATGGCCACAGCACAACAGAAGCCGTCCCTCCCCGTCCGCCGTCCGCTCTGGACGCGCATCATGTTCTGGGTGCTCGGACTGCTTGTTGCCGGCATGGTTGCGGTGGCGCTGCTGGTAGGCTATGCGCTGGTTGTGGCAGCCCCGAACCTGCCGTCGCTGGACACCATCACCGACTACCGTCCCAAGATCCCGTTGCGGATCTACACGGCCGACAACATCCTCATTGGCGAGTTCGGCGAGGAGCGCCGCAACTTCGTGCCGATCGGCGAAATTCCCGACGTGATGAAGAAGGCCGTGCTCGCGATCGAGGACGACCGCTTCTACGAACACGGCGGCGTGGACTTCGTAGGCGTGCTGCGGGCTGGCCTGGCCAACCTGCGCGGCGGCCTGTCGCAAGGCGCATCGACGATCACGATGCAGGTGGCACGCAACTTCTTCCTGTCCAGCGAGAAGACCTACACGCGCAAGATCTACGAGATGCTCCTCGCGTACAAGATCGAGGCCAATCTGACCAAGGATCAGATCCTCGAGGTGTACATGAACCAGATCTACCTGGGCCAGCGCGCCTACGGGTTCTCCAGCGCCGCACGCGTGTATTTCGGCAAGTCGATCAAGGACGTGACGCCGGCCGAAGCCGCGATGCTGGCCGGGCTGCCCAAAGCACCGTCGGCGTACAACCCGGTGGTCAATCCGCGCCGCGCCAAGGTGCGCCAGGAATACATTCTCCAGCGCATGCGCGACCTCGGCTACATCACGCCCGAACAGTACGATCAGGCGGTACGCGAGGAGTTGAAGGTACGCAGCGAGGGCAACGAGTTCTCGACCCACGCCGAGTACGTGGCTGAAATCGTGCGGCAACTGATGTACGCGCAGTATCGTGAGGAAACCTACACGCGCGGCCTGACGGTCCACACCACGTTGAACAAGACCGACCAGGACGCCGCATACGAGGCTGTGCGCAGCGGCATCATGACGTACGAGCGCAAGCACGGCTACCGCGGTCCGGAGGCATTCATCGACCTGCCGTCGGACTCCGCCGAGCGCGAGCAGGCCATCGACGATGCACTCGTCGAGCATCCGGGCAGTGACGACCTGCGCTCCGCCGTGGTGACCAGCGTGACGGCCAAGCAGGTCAAGGCCACGCTGCTGTCCGGCGAGGTGGCAACGATCGAAGGTAACGCGCTGCGCTTTATCGCGCCGTCGTTGTCGGCCAATGCCCAGCCCAAGGTCAAGATCCGCCCGGGCGCAATCATCCGCGTGACGCAGGACGAGAAGTCCAACTCGTGGTCCGTGACGCAGCTGCCCGAGGTAGCCGCGGCATTCGTCTCGCTGAATCCGGAGGACGGTGCGATTCGCTCCATGGTGGGCGGCTTCGACTACAACCGGAACAAGTTCAACCACGTCACGCAAGCGTGGCGCCAGCCCGGCTCGAGCTTCAAGCCGTTCATCTACACGGCCGCATTGGAAAAGGGTTTCTCGCCGGCGACGGTGATCAATGACGCGCCGCTGACGATTGGCCCGGACACTGGCGGCCAGGTATGGGAACCGAAGAACTACGACGGCAAGTTTGAAGGTCCGATGACGATGCGCCGCGCGCTGGCCAAATCGAAGAACCTCGTTTCCGTCCGTATCCTGCGCGCCATTGGCACGCAGTACGCCCAGGACTACATCACACGCTTCGGCTTCGAAGCCGACAAGCATCCGGCCTACCTGCCAATGGCACTGGGCGCGGGAAGCGTGACGCCGTTGCAGATGGCCGGCGCCTACTCGGTCTTCGCCAATGGCGGTTACCGCGTGAATCCGTACCTGATCCAGCGTGTGGAAGATTCGCGCGGCAAGGTCATCTCGGAAACCCATCCGCAGACGGCCGGTGCCGATGCGGTGCGTGTGCTGGATGCGCGGACCGCCTTTATCGCCGACAGTATGCTGCGGGAGGTGGTGCGCAGTGGCACGGCCAATCCGGCCAAGCAGCGGCTGGGCCGCAACGATCTGGCCGGCAAGACCGGTACCACCAACGACGCGGTCGATGCCTGGTTCGCAGGCTATACACCGAAGCTCGTGGCCATCGCCTGGATGGGCTATGACCAGCCCAAGAGCCTGGGCGTGCGCGAAACCGGCGGCGGGCTGGCCCTGCCGATCTGGGTGGGGTACATGAGCAAGGCGCTGAAGGGCGTACCGGAAAGCCCGGATCGCCAGGCGCCGGAAGGCGTGGTCAACGTGGCTGGCGACTGGACGCTTGAGGAGAACGCGGGCGGCGCTGGCGTGGCCTCCGTGGGCCTGGGCGATCCGTGGCCGGGCAAGCCCGAGGAAAGCTCGCGTCCGATCCAGGACACCGAGCAGGAAAAGAAGAAGATCCTGGAGATGTTCGGCGGCGCATGATGTGCGGCCTCCAGCTTCAAAACGAAAAAAACCGGCCCTGGCGGCCGGTTTTTTTATCATGGCGCCGAAGCGCCCCAGCGCTTACTTCAGCGTCAGCGTCGCACCGGCCTGCTGGCTCATGTAACCCGACAGCGCCGCGTACAGCTCCGCCCCGCTGCGCGAATCGATCCATTTGGCGCCGTCATGGCGAAAGTGGAAGCCTCCTGCCTTGGCCGCCACCCACAATTCCTGCATCGGCGCCTGGCTGTTGACGATGATCTTGGAGCCATCCTCGAATTCGAGCTCCATGACATTGCCGGTGCGGTTGATTTCGACATCGGCGTCGACCGCGTCCGCGGCGGACTCGATGTCGGCTTCCAGCTTGTCCAGCGCGGCCCCGGCCAGCGCCAGGAACTCCGTTTCATTGAGGGGGGGCATGCTACACTCCAAGACCGCCGGCGGCCCGTTTCCGACAGGCTTTGGGCCGGCATCAATTGATGGAAATCAGGGAAGCAGCACGCCTCCCCCAGCCATCCGAAAGCCCATCCAGACAAATGAAGGACTCCCCGATGCTGCGTCGTGGTGCGATTGTATCGGCGTTTGCCGCCGTTCTCGCGATGACCCTCGCCGGCTGCGGCATCCGCGGCCCGTTGTACATGCCCCGGGTGCCGGGCGAACCCACCCCGCCGACCGTGCCCGATCCGGGCCTGGGCAAGCCGGGTGCCGTGACGCCGGCCCAACCCATGGGCGAACCGGCCACCTCGCCAGTACCCGTCCAGCCGGCCACCGGCGCTTCCGCCCCCTCCGCACGCTGAGTGCTGCACGCCACGAACATGACTGAATTCTTCTCCCGCCGTCCGGACGGCACCCTCGCCGCCGAACAGGTGCCGCTGGCCCGTATCGCCGCCGAGTTCGGTACGCCGACTTACATCTATTCGCGCGCCGCGCTGACCACCGCCTACAATGCCTACGCCGCTGCCTGCAAGGGCCGCAATGCGCACGTGCAGTACGCGGTCAAGGCCAACTCGAATCTGGCCGTGCTGCAGGTCTTCGCAAAGCTGGGCGCGGGCTTCGACATCGTCTCGGGCGGTGAACTACTGCGCGTGATCGCCGCTGGCGGCGACCCACGCAAGGTGGTCTTCTCCGGCGTCGCCAAGAGCGAGGCCGACATGGCGCTGGCACTCCAACATGACGTGCGTGGCTTCAATGTCGAATCGATTCCCGAACTCGACCGGCTCAACGCCGTGGCGGGACGCCTGGGCAAGCGCGCGCGCGTGTCGCTGCGCATCAACCCCGACGTCGATGCCAAGACCCACCCCTACATCTCCACGGGGCTGAAAGGCAACAAGTTCGGTGTCGCATTTGAAGACGTGCTGCCGACTTACCGCAGCGCCGCCGCACTTCCGCACATCGACGTGGCAGGTATCGATTGCCACATCGGATCGCAGATCACGGAAGTCGCCCCGTACCTTGAAGCACTGGACAAGGTGCTGGACGTAGTGGAAGCGCTCGAAGCCGAAGGGATCAAGCTCGAACACATCGACGTAGGCGGTGGTCTCGGCATCACGTACGACGACGAGACGCCGCCGGACATCACCGGCTTCGCCACGACGCTGATCGACCGCGTGGCGGCGCGAGGTCACGGTCACCGCGAAGTGCTGTTCGAACCGGGCCGTTCGCTAGTTGGCAATGCTGGCGTGCTGCTCACCCAAGTGGAGTTCCTGAAGCCGGGCGCGGCAAAGAATTTCTGCATTGTCGATGCCGCCATGAACGATCTGGCCCGCCCTGCAATGTACGAGGCGTTCCATCGCATCGAACCCGTGGCGCCGCGCGACGACGCCGCCAGCACCTACGATGTGGTCGGCCCCGTGTGCGAATCAGGTGACTGGCTGGGCCGTGATCGCGCGCTGGCTGTGCAGCCGGGCGATCTGCTGGCGGTGATGTCGGCTGGCGCTTATGGCTTCGTCATGAGCTCGAACTACAACACGCGTGGCCGCGCCGCCGAAGTCATGGTCGATGGCAACACCGTGCACCTCGTGCGCGAGCGCGAACTGCCGGCGGACCTGTTCGCCAATGAGTGCCTCCTGAAAGACTGAAGACGCCTCAGACATCCCGATGCGCCCTGCATCGGCACGCCAAAAACGGCGATGCTGCGACTACCGCACGTCGCCGTTTTTTCATGGCACTCCGGGACGACGTGCAGAAGCCGCTATGCCCGCTTGCCCCGCCACCACACCCGCGCTGCCAGCAGCACAAACACCACGGCAGCATAGATCGACACTTCACCAAAATCGTTCTTGCCGGCCTTGTGCCACCAGAAGTGCAGGATCGCCAGCACGGCGATGGCATAGATTGCCCGATGCAGGCTCTGCCACCGCTTGCCGCCGAGCCATCGCACCATAACATTGGCCGAGGTGGCAGCCAGCGGCACCATCAGCACGAACGCCGCAAACCCGACCGTGATAAACGGGCGTTTGCCGATGTCCTTGAGAATGGCCGCCAGTTCGAATCCTCGATCCACGGCCAGCCACAGCAGGAAGTGCTGCAGCGCGTAGAAGAACGTGAACAGGCCCAGCATGCGACGCAGCCGAAGCAACCAGTTCCAACCGGTCAGCCTGCGTAGCGGAGTGACAGCCAGCGTCACGCAGAGCATCACCAGCGTCCACGTCCCAGTGGACCGCGTCACGAATTCCAATGGATTGGCGCCGAACTGCGAGGTCGCGCCCAGGTACATCAATCGCGCGAACGGCAGCAATGCCAGCAACCACACCACGACCTTCACGGCACGCAGTTGCGCTGGCGTGGGCATCGCCAGCCCGCGCGCCTCGCCCGCACGCGTCGGGGTAGCCGACGGACCGCGCCCATCCATCAGAAGTTCTTCCTCAGATCCATGCCCTGATAGAGCGATGCCACTTGCGCGCCATAGCCGTTGAACGGCAGCGTCTTGCGCTTGGGCGCGAACAGCGCGGAGAAACCACCACCGCCTTTGTCCTCACCAATGCGACGCTCCGTGGCCTGGCTCCAGCGCGGATGATCGACATCCGGGTTCACGTTGGAATAAAAGCCATACTCATTGGCGGCGGCAAGGTTCCAACTCGTCGGCGGCTGCTTGTCGACGAAACGAATCTTCACGATCGACTTTGCGCTCTTGAATCCGTATTTCCACGGCAGCACCATCCGCACGGGTGCGCCGTTCTGATTGGGCAGCACCTCGCCATACAGCCCGAAGGTCAGCAGCGCCAGCGGATGCATCGCCTCGTCCATGCGCAGTCCTTCGCTGTACGGCCAATCGAGGACACTGCTACCCAAGCCCGGCATCTGCTTCTTGTCGGCCAGCGTGATGAACTGCACGAATTTCGCGCCGGGCTGCGGCTCCACGCGCTTGATCAGTTCCGCCAGCGGATATCCGATCCACGGGATCACCATCGACCAACCTTCCACGCAACGCAGCCGGTAGACACGTTCCTCCATCGGCGCGAGTTTCAGTAGCTCGTCGATGTCGTAGGTCTTGGGATGCTTGACCAAGCCTTCCACTGCCACCTGCCACGGACGCGGGCGCAACGTGCCGGCATTGCGGGCGGGATCGGACTTGTCCGTGCCGAACTCGTAGAAGTTGTTGTAGGTGGTGACGTCCTCGTAGGGCGTGCGCTTCTCGGTCACGACATAGGCGTTGTTCGGCGTGGCGGGCAGCCGCGCCAGTTTGCCGGGCGCGCCTTGCGCAAGCGCTGAACGCGAGAGCCACGTACCCGCCATCCCAGCGCCGCCGAGCGCCAGCAACTGCCGACGCGAAAGATATGTCTCCCGAGGCGTGATCTCGGATGCGGCAATGTCATCACCGCGCAGCCATTTGGGGGAAGGAATCAGCATGATGGGCAGCATTTATTCTGGACAATGCTGCATTGGACACGAAAACGGTCTCAAACGTGCGATGCCGCCCCCGACATTGCGACAAAAGGCCGCGCCCGCCCCTTCTACCCGGGAGCCGGCGCGGCCTTCTGGCGGGTCGCCGTGCCCGCTCAGGGCTTTGCGACGTGCCAGACGTTGTTCAGGTTGTCGCCTGCACGATCGCCAGCCTTGGCGTCCTTGGCAAAGCGATAGAGCGGCTTGCCCTTGTACGCATACTGGCGTGCGCCGTCGTCGCGCGTGATGATCGAATAATCGCCCGATGCCGTACGGCCGGGCTCTGCCAACAGCGGCGGCCAGTTGGTGGCACACGCGCCGTTGCAGACGCTCTTGCCACTGCTCGCCGTGTCGCGGTCAAACGTGTAAAGCGTCAGGCCCTGCGGATCGGTCAGTACGCCGTTGGTGACCTTGACGGTCGGCGGCATGTTTCCACCTCCCATTCCCATGCTCGCGCAACCGCCCAGCAGCAGCGCTGCCGTACCCAGTGCCAAGGCAGCCGGTCGCAATGCAGACATGGCGTTGTGACGAATAGTCATCTTCAAGTCTCCCTTCTCGGTCGGCGCCGACAACCGGTGCCGTTCACCCTCAGTAAACACCGAATGTGATGCGTTTGTCGCCGTCGAGTTCAAATAAATGTCGCCTGTGATGCGGGCGCTACTCGACAAAACCAACGAAAAAGAGCCCGTCGTATTGGACGGGCTCTTCGATCGACAAGCTCGGGTCCAGCGTCGGCGCGTCTCAGAGTTCGCCGTAGCTATGCAACCCCGAAAGGAACATGTTGACGCCCAGGAACGCAAAGGTCGTGACCAACAGGCCCACCAACGCCCACCACGCCGCCATGGTGCCGCGCAGCCCCTTCATCAGGCGCATGTGCAGCCATGCCGCATAGTTCAGCCACACGATCAGCGCCCAGGTTTCCTTGGGGTCCCAACTCCAGTAGCCACCCCACGCTTCGGCCGCCCACAGTGCGCCCAGGATCGTCGCAATCGTGAAGAACGCGAAGCCCACGGCGATCGCCTTGTACATCACGTCGTCGAGCAGTTCGAGCGATGGCAGGCGCTCCGCCATGATGCCGCGCTGCTTGAGCAGGTAGGCCACCGCCACCATTGCAGCCAGTGCAAACGTGCCGTAGCCAATGAAGTTCGCCGGCACGTGGATCTTCATCCACCAGCTTTGCAGCGCAGGTACCAGCGGCTGGATCTCCTGCGCATTGCGCGACACCGTGTACCAAAGCAGGAACGCCACCGCTGCCGACACTACCAGCATGACGAAGGCGCCCAGCGCGCGCGTGGCGTAGCGACGCTCGTAGTAAAGGTAGAACAGCGACGTGATCAGCGTGAAGAGGACGAAGACCTCGTAGAGGTTCGAGATGGGAATGTGACCGATGTCTGCGCCGATCAGATACGACTCGTACCAGCGCACCATCAAACCGGTAAAACCGAGGACCACGGCGGCCCAGCAGAGCTTGCTGCCGATGCTCGCGCCCGTTTCGGATCGCGTGATCAACGACACCCAGTAGAACGCCGTCGAGAGAAACACCAGCGCGCTCATCCACAGGATGGCCGACTGGCTCGACAGCAGATACTTCAGGAAAAATGCCTCTTCGGCACGCGCCAGGTTGCCCTGGTACATCTGGATCGCCAGCAGCGACAGTACGGCGATGCCTACCATCAACGGCCGCACCGCCTTCCAGTGCCAGCCAAGCAGCGCGAACGTCGGCACCGACGCAATCAGCACGGCCTTGTCGTAGACGTTCATCCAGTGTCCGTACTGCGCCAGCGCGAAGCCGGCACCCACGACCAGCAGCAGCGCAAAGGCCCAGTCAACCCAGGTCAGCCGGCGAAGGAACGACGGCTCCAGATATTCGGCATCGAACGATGCATCGGCCGGAGGGATATCGTGGGCTGCGACGTTCTGTCGCGCGGGCAGCCCGGGATTGGCGTGGTTCAGATTGGAGGACATGGCATTCCTGCTATGCGACGCTTGCGCGCCTGTTATATCTGCTGACTCTGCTGACTTTCTACTATAGCGACGCGCCGCGTTGATCATCGTGCGCTGATGCTTCGGATCGATGTGCTGCGGACGGCATCGCTACCGTGGCGCCGGCACCTACCGCGCGTCCGATATCGTCGCGCAGTGCCGTGAACTCCTTCTCGAAGTCGAGCGTGCGTCGCTGCGTGGACATCGCCATCATGACGTGACTGCCTGTCGCGTCGCTCTCGTCTTCGCGCCTGTCGCGCACCCAGACCCAGACCCGGCGCTCGCGAATGTAGAACATCGCGAACACGCCCAGCGTCAACAGCAGGCAGCCAAGATACACGATGTTTTTGCCCGGCGCACGGGTCATCTGGAACACGCTTGCCTTGACCTCCTTGAAGTCATCAAGCTGCAAAAATACCGGTGCCAGATAGAAAAAGCTGTCTGACAACGCGTTAATGGACTGCTGCAGGAATGCCGCACTTTGCGCATCATTCGGGATCGTCGGCTGCTTGGCCTGCTCACGCGACAGTTGCCACAATTCCCACATCGAACCATTCAGAATCTTCAGCAATACATCGGCGGCCTTCTGCTGCTCGCCCTGCGGCACGGACTTCTCCAGGAACGCCGCAATGGCCGTGAAGCCGCCCGGCGGAGAGTCCGGCGAAGGACGCGTGGCACCGGCAAACAGATCCATCGCACGCAAGGCGCTTTCGGCAAGCTGGCCACGCAGCGCTTCCTTGCCGGCCCCGGGCATCGAGGCTTCCGCAAACCGGCGTGCGGCCTGTTCACGCATCGCCTTGTCCTGCAGTGCCGCACGCAACCGCATCCAGTCATTCAGGCTGCGCTGGTCATCCGCGGGAATCCGCAGGTAACGGAACGACTCGCTAGGGGATTCGCGCATGCCAGCCAGGAATACCGTCTGTCCTTCGAGTTGCACCGGCAGCATGTAATTGTTGAACTCGCGCGCCTGACCGTTGCGATCACGCAGCTTGTACTGGACCGAGGGGCCGACGTTGCGCAGGTTCTTTTCCTTGTCGAGATTTACCGCAGAGCCCAGGTGCTGATCCAGCGTGCCGAGCGGCTTGCGCGCGACGCCGCGCACATCGGCCTTGCCCGAGCCATCGGTCACCGTCTCGACATTGATTTGCCGGAAATCGCTGAACTCGACGGTCAGGCCGTCGACGTCGGGACCCGTACCCGCAAGCTGCACGTTACCGCCCACCGTGCCACCGAGCGCGAAGGTGGCATGGCTGCTACCGGCCATCGGATAGCCCACGAATTTCAATTGCGAGCCGCCATCCTCGAAGCTCGACTGGTAAATCGCAATGCCATCGATCGTCAGCGGCTCGTTGACCTTGATCGTCGCCTCAGTCTGCTTGCCTGTTGCACGGTCGGTCACAATGACATCGGACGCAAACAGCTTGGGCATGCCGGTCGAGTAGTAGTCGACCGTGAACTTCTTGAGCATGATCGTGAACGGCAGGTCCTGCACCAGCGCGCCGTCCGCGACGTTGAGAATGGCCGTCGACACGGTAGCGCCCTCGGGCACGAACGCATTGCCACGGAATCCCGGGTTGCTCGTCGACAAACGATGCTGGGCCCCGATTTCGCTGATGAGGGCGTTGCCACTGATCGGCGACTTGCCGCCAAACCACATCTGCGCGCGAATCAGCATATCGCCATCGAGCAAACCGCCGATACAGATCACGACGATGGCTGTATGGGCAAGAATGTAGCCAAGCTTGTTCGCAGCCCCGGCCTTCGCCGCCAGCAGCGTGGCACCCTCATGCTCCACCGGCTTGATGCGATAACCCCGATTGCGTAGCAGTGCGGCCACGCGGCCGACCGCTTCCGCACGACCGCGTGGCGCGTCATATTCCCCGCGATGATGGAACGCACGGAGACTGCGCTCGCGCACATGGTCTTTCCACGAACGCATCTCGACCAGCATCTTCGGGGCGTTGCGGGAGATGCACAGCGATGTGGAAATCACCAGGAAGGCCAGGATCAACAGGAACCACCACGAGCCGTACACCTTCTGCAACGACAGCGTGTGGAAGAGATCAGCCCAGAACGGTCCGAACTGGTTGACGTAATTCGGATACGGCTCGTTCTGCTTGAGCACCGTGCCGATCACGCTGGCGATGGCAATCACCGTCAGCAGCGTGATGGCGAACCGCATCGAGGACAGCAACTCGACGGTATCGCGCAGGACGCGGTGGGAGGTCTTCAGGTGCAGCCCTGAAGTGGAAGGGTTCGACATGTGCGGAAACGCCTGAAATCCATGTGGCGCGAGTCTCTCGCGCCGGTGTGACGCCACGGTGCGGCGCAAAAAATGAAAAAGGGTGGACATGCTTCGGCAAGCAGGCCACCCTCTTCGATTGTTGCCCGCGTCTCCGGTTCATCCCACTACGGGATATACCGGATCGCGCGCGATACGACTTAACGGACGCCGGCGACGTAATCCGCCACCGCCTTGATCTCGGCATCCGACATCCTGGCGGCAATCGTGGTCATGACCGAATTGTTCTTGCGGGTGCCCTGGCGGAATGCCACCAGTTGTGCTTCGGTGTACTCGGAATACTGGCCTCCGATACGGGGATACTGCGCCGGAATCCCGGCGCCGGTCGGTCCGTGGCAGCCGGCACAAGCCGGGATACCCTTCGCGGCAATACCCGCACGGTAGATTTTCTGGCCCTGTTCGATCGTATCCTTGTTCTTGGCCGTGGCAGGCTTCAGTGGCTGCTTGGCCAGGTAGGCGCCAATATCACGCATGTCCTGATCCGACAGCGCGCCAGCGTAGAGCGACATGATCGGGTTGTCGCGCGATTTGGCCTTGAAATCGACAAGCTGCTTGTGTGTATAGTCGGCCTGCTGGCCAGCCAGCTTGGGATTGACTGCGGCGCTGCTGTTGCCAGCGGCGCCGTGGCAGGAGAAGCAGGCGGGAACATTGCGATCAGGGACGCCCTGTGTGTAAAGCGTTTCGCCCTTGGCGGGATCAGCTTTCGTGGTGGCGGCCTGCTCTGCGGCAGTTGCCAGCCCAGTCATTGCGCCAAGCGGAACAGCCAGCGCCATGACACCCAAAAGTTTCGCAATGCGGTTCATTAGTACACCTTGTCAGATTTGTTATGAACACCGTAATGCATGCCGCCGGTCGTCCCTTTCCTGACCCCTGCCTTTGTCCTGCCTGGCGGTGAGGAAGCGCCTATGTGAGCAGAAAAAACAGAGAGCCTGGTACCGCGTATGCGCAAGCCTTTGAATTGATCGCGAACAACTTCAAGCTCAAGCGATCGATTTAAAGCATTGCCGATGACATCCGGCAAGAATGCCACACGCCACCTGCTCAGGAGACCGTAAACCGGGTTATTGTACAATAAATCGCTTTCCGGATTGACTTAGGTCATTCTCTGTGGCGACGTCTGCACTGGCAGCTTGCCAAGTCCGGCTTTTCGCCCTCCTTACCGCATTCGCGCATGTCCCTTCTTCATCAGGCCCGCTTCTTCGATACCGTCAACCATCTGCGCGACCTGCCCGCCACGGCAGTGCCCGAGGTGGCGTTTGCCGGCCGCTCCAATGCCGGCAAATCGACGGCCATCAACACGCTGTGCAACCAGAAGCGCCTGGCTTTCTCGTCGCGCACGCCTGGCCGCACGCAGCACATCAACTATTTCACGGTGGCACCGGTCAAGGCCACCGATCCGCTTGCCTTCCTCGTGGACCTGCCCGGCTATGGCTATGCGCAGGTGTCGGGGAGTGCCAAGTTCCACTGGCAGGGACTGCTGTCGGACTATGTCCAGACGCGACAGCAACTGATGGGCCTGATCTTGATGATGGACGCGCGACGCCCTTTCACGGACCTCGATTGCCAGATGGTCGAGTGGTTCCTGCCCACGGGCAAGCCGATCCACGTGCTGTTGACCAAGGCCGACAAGTTGACGCAAAACGACAACACCAATGCGCTTCGGGAAACGCGGCGCATCCTGGCGAACTATTCCCAGCAGATGGACAACCCGCCGCCTCTGACTGCGCAGTTGTTCTCCAGCCTTAAAAGGCGCGGTATCGAGGAAGCCCAGCGCGTAGTAGCCGGATGGCTGGCGCTACCGGAAGCCCAGCCGCCCGAGCAGGGCACGGTCACGCCGCAACCCTGATTCCCTCGCGCATATTCCCGCAGCCATCCCCGCATTGGCCGGACAAAAAAAAGCCCCGTTGCAAGCAACGGGGACAAACTTTCCCACCGGTTCAGGGCGGGTACCCGCTCAGGGAGGAGTAGCGGGGGACACCGCGCTGCGCGAAGCAACACAAGGTGTCCGCGAGTATGATAGCGGGCAGGCACAAAAGTTCTTTTTTCTTTCGACGCTGTTTCCGGGTCACCGGCCGCGAGAGGTTCTGGTGACTTGCGTCGCGCATTTGTCCCCCGACTCACTCCCCTAGATTCAGCCATGTCCACTTTCCCCGAGTACCGCCCGCGCCGCATGCGCCGCGACGATTTTTCGCGCCGGATGATGCGAGAAAACCGCCTGTCGCCTGACAATCTGATCTATCCGGTGTTCATCCTGGAAGGCCAGAACAAGCGCGAAGCGGTGGCGTCGATGCCCGGTGTCGAGCGCGTCTCGGTGGACCTGCTGCTGCCCGTGGCCGAAGATTGCGTCAAGCTCGGCATCCCCGTGATCGCCCTGTTCCCCGTCATCGATCCGTCCGTGAAGACGCCGGACGGCATCGAGGCCACCAACGCCGACGGCCTGGTGCCCCGCGCCGTGCGCGCGCTAAAGGATCGTTTCCCCGAACTGGGCGTGCTGACCGATGTGGCGCTCGACCCGTACACGAGCCACGGCCAGGACGGCGTGCTCGACGAGAACGGCTACGTGATCAACGACATCACCGTCGAGCTTCTCGTGAAACAGGCACTGGTCCAGGCCGAAGCCGGCGTGGACATCGTGGCACCGTCCGACATGATGGACGGCCGCATCGGCGCAGTCCGTACCGCGCTCGAGGAGGCGGGCCACATCCATACGCGCATCATGGCGTATTCGGCCAAGTATGCCTCCGCGTTCTACGGCCCGTTCCGCGATGCGGTAGGCTCGGCCGCCAATCTGGGCAAGGGCAACAAGATGACTTACCAGATGGACCCGGCCAACACCGATGAAGCCCTGCGCGAAGTGGCCCAGGACATCATGGAAGGTGCGGACATGGTGATGGTGAAGCCGGGCATGCCGTATCTCGATATCGTCCGCCGTGTGAAGGACGAGTTCAGCTATCCGACCTATGTCTATCAGGTCAGCGGCGAATACGCGATGCTGAAAGCCGCTGCGCAGAACGGCTGGCTCGATCACGACAAGGTCATGATGGAGTCGCTGCTCGCATTCCGCCGAGCCGGTGCCGATGGCATCCTCACCTATTTCGCCCGCGATGCGGCGCGTCTGTTGACGGCCTGAGGCTCCGGCCCCGATATCGCCTGCATGCAACTACTTGGGTTCTCGGCCAGCCAGGTGCATCCGCTGGCCACCCTGGACGCGGCGCGTGACTTCCTGGCTGACAATGCGGCCGCGCGCTTTGTCTGGGCGGATTTCGCCACGGAAGAAGTCACTGCTGCGCCTGCGGCGTGGCGTGACAACCTTGTGGCGCTGACAGGTGCACCGATCCTCGACCTGCACCTCTCCGACGCCACCAATCCGGCGCATCCGTCATTCTTCGATACGACCAATGCGTACGACATGGTCATCTTCCGCAAGCTGACGTTTGAAACCAGTCGGCAGTTTGCGGAAGAGGAAGCGGAGCATGCAGGCGATGCCGCCGCGCAGGCATCTTCGGGCGCCACGCCCACCGCGGTCGAGCCGTCAGGAACACCGGTAACGCCAATGCCGGCGCCTCAGAAGGCAGCTCGCAAGTACGCACCCGGCTTCCTGCCCGCGCTGGCGAGGATCGACACCCAGCCAATCACTTTCTTCGTATTCGACACCGTGCTGGTGACCGTACGGCCGTCGCCGTCGCGTACGGTCGATCAGGTCCGGCAACGGCTGCTCGATACCTGCGGTGCGCCACGCATCGCCGCACCGCGTGCCAACGGTATCAGTGCGCTGGTGCATGGCGTGCGCCCGCCTACGCGGCCTGAAGACTTGATGCTGCGGCTGCTCAATGCCATGGTCGATCGTTACCTGGATCTGCGGGCGCCACTGACCCGCCAACTCGATCGCTGGCAGCGCGCGCTGCTCAGCACGCGCCGGAGCTTCTCCAGTTGGGAAGGGTTGCTCGACGCCCGCATCCAGCTACGCCGGCTTGAGCACCTGAGCGAGGAGCAACGCGATGCGCTACAGGAGTTTCGCGACAGCCTGCTGGACAATCGCTACAGCACCGAGGATGGCGAGAACGCCACAACGGCCAGTCGCGATGAAGTGCTGCTCGTCCGTCTGACCGATCTGATGGAGCACATTCTGCGTGTACTCGCCCACGCACGTCGGCTTGAAGACTCCATCGAATCGGCCGTGCAGATTCACTTCTCCGCCGTGGCGCACCGCACCAACCGGACGATGCGCGCACTCACCGTCATCACGGCCCTGTTCATGCCGCTGACGCTGATTACCGGCATTTTCGGAATGAACTTCGCGCGAATGCCATGGCTGCAGGAAACCAATGGCTTCTGGTGGACCATCGGACTGATGGGCGGCGTGGTTGCCACAATTGGCGGGATCTGGGCACTCAACCGCTGGCTGGAGCGATAGCCCGAGCTCAGGCTCAGGTCTGCGGCGCTTTGCCGAGGGCGCGCTCAAGACTATCGAGGAAGCGATTCGCCGACTGGTAGCCAATCACCCGAACGGGTCGCTCCCGGCCATCCGCACCGAACAGGATGATGCCGGGTGGCCCAAACAGACCAAAGCGCTTCAGCAGCGCCTTGTCATCGGCGTTGTTTGCAGTCACATCGGCCTGCAACAACACGACGTTCGCCAGTCGGGCTCGCACCTTGGGATCGGGGAACGTCAGTTTCTCCATTTCCTTGCAACTGACGCACCAGTCCGCATAGAAATCTAGCAACACTGGTCGACCCGCAATTGCAGCCTGTGCCACGCGGGCATCGAGCTCCGCTACGCTGCGCACGCGCTCGAAGCGCACTTCATCTTTGGACTGTCGACTACCCACCGCTCCCGTCACTGCGCCGATATGCGAGAGCGGCTGCAGCGGATCGCGCCCACCTGACGCTACACCCACAACCTGGATCGCACCGGCCAGTGCAGCAACGAGACCAAGCCCTTTGCCCAGCCGCAGTAAGCCGCGCGCGTCCGGCGCCAGCGCATCGAACGCACCGAGATATACAGACGCCACGATCAACAACGCGGCCCACGCGAGCATTACGATCCACGACGGAAGTACCGGCGTCACCATCCAGATCGCCAGACCCAGCAGCATGAATCCGAAGAAGCGCTTGGTCGCCTCCATCCACCTCCCTGCGCGTGGCAGCAGATTGCCCGCACCCACGCCTACGAGGATCAACGGCACACCCATACCAAGGGCGATGGCCAGCAGTGCGGCACCGCCAGTCAACGCGTCCCCCGTTTGTGCGATGTAGGCCAGCGCACCGGCCAGCGGCGCGGTGACGCAAGGTCCGACTATCAACGCGGAGATAGCGCCCATTGCCGCTGCGCCGGCGATCTGTCCGCTCTGGCGCCGGTTCGAACTGGCTGTAAGCCCACTCTGCCAGCGTTGCGGCAACTGCAATTCGTAGAGGCCAAACATCGACAGCGACAGCGCGACCATCAGCAAGGCAAATGCGCCCAGTATCCAGGGTGTCTGCAGCGCGGCTGACAGTCCTTCACCCGCCAGCCCTGCCGCCACGCCCACCGCCGTATAGACGACGGCCATGCCGAGCACATACGCCAGCGACACGACGAAGGCCCGGCCACGCGTCACATGTTCCCCGACGACGATCGACGACAGGATTGGCACCATCGGCAACACACAGGGCGTAAAGGTCAGCAATAGGCCAAGGCCGAAGAACAGGCCGGCGATCAAGGCAAGGTTGCGTGTAGCCAGTGCTCCGGCAATACGGTCACCGTCGTCAGCCGTCAGGTTGCGCCTCACCGGTGCCGCCGCTGATCCGGGTACATCCGGCGGGACGGCAGAGCCAACTGCGGCGTCTGCGCTGGACTCGCCGGGGTTGGACTGAGGCGCCGCACTGCGATCACCAAACAGCTTGCCAAGTACCGAGCCGCCAACCTTGTAGACGCTTTCCATCGGCGGATAGCACAAGCCCTTGTCGGCACAGCCTTGCGACGTCACGACCAGGCTCCATTGCCCGTCGGCGGGAATCTGCTGCACAGGCACCTTGATCACCACGGTGCCGCGGTAGGTTTCCATGTCCTTGCCGAACGTCTCGTCGAAATGGACCTTTCCCTGCGGCAATTCCGGTATGCCGAGCCTGACATCCTGTGGCTTTGCGGCAAACGCGAAGCGCTCCCGATACAGGTAGTAGCCATCGGCGACGTCGAAACGGATCTCGACGGTCTTCGTATCGAGCGGCTTCGCTGAAAAACGGAATGCCTGATCGGGTGGCAGGAAATCATCCTCGCTCGCTGCGTGTGCCGGGCTCCATGCGAACAGGCAGACCAGCATCGCCAATATCGCGATCAGCAACGCAGCCGATGGTGCGGTGATATGACGCAGGCTTCGCCATGCGAAGAATGACGTCGCAGCCTTCGGCATGTCTGCATCGACCCAGTTACCCGACATTCCCATGAATCATTCCGTTCAGTTTGTAGGAGGCACTGCCGCATTGCCGGCGGCCTCGCCCCGGACCCAGCCCAGATAGGCTGGCAAGCCAGCCGCCAGCGGCCACGCGACGACCTCTGGCACGTCGTATGGATGCACGGCGCTGATGACGGCTTCAAGCGCCTCGTATTGGCCTGCCGTCGTCTTGATCAGCAGCGGATACTCCTGCGCCTGTTCCAGCTTGCCCTGCCACCAGTATTGGGACTGGCAGGGCGCCAGCCGGTTCACGCACGCCGCCACGCGAGCCTCGAGCACGGCGCGCGCTACCCGCGCCGCAGAGGCTTCATCGGGCAGGTTGGTCATCGCCATCCAGACCGATTCTGAAGGGGCCGCAGCCGATGCAACATGAGCAGATTCTGAATCTTTCATGACGAGTGGGTCGTGTGGTGCGCACAAAACAATCGAGCCAGGCAATTGCCTGGCTCGATTGTAGTGCGGTGTCCGATAACCCGTCAGCGACGGGCTGCGGCGTTCACTTACTCTGCGGCTTCGTCAGCCGGAGCTTCCGTGATTTCCGGACGATCCACCAGCTCGACCAGTGCCATCGGCGCATTGTCGCCCTGACGGAAGCCGAACTTCAGGATACGGGTGTAGCCGCCCGGGCGAGCGTTGTAACGCGGGCCCAGTTCGTTGAACAGCTTCGTGACCATGTCGCGGTCGCGCAGACGGGCAAATGCCAGACGGCGGTTTGCAACGGTGTCCTTCTTGGCCAGCGTGATGAGCGGCTCGACAACCTTGCGCAGTTCCTTGGCCTTCGGAAGCGTGGTCTTGATCAGCTCGTGCTGGAACAGCGAGTTGGACATGTTGCGCAGCATCGCGAGACGGTGCGACGAGGTGCGGTTCAGTTTCCGCAAACCATGACGGTGACGCATGATGATTCCTTTCGATTACAGTGTTTGACCAGCTCTTCTATCGCCGCCGCATGCACAACGCAGCTACGGCGCGGGCCGGTAGTGCTTCCCAGCCCCGTACGACATTGCACGGGACGCGAATGACATGCGGAACCGCCTCGCGGCCGTTCCGCACCGTCAATTACTTCTCCAGACCTGCGGGCGGCCAGTTCTCGAGCTTCATGCCGAGTGTCAGACCACGCGAAGCCAGGACTTCCTTGATCTCGTTGAGCGACTTGCGACCCAGGTTCGGGGTCTTGAGCAGTTCGTTCTCGGTACGTTGGATCAGGTCGCCGATGTAGTAGATGTTTTCGGCCTTCAGGCAGTTGGCCGAGCGCACCGTCAGTTCGAGATCGTCCACCGGGCGCAGCAGGATCGGATCGATCTGCGGTGCGCGGCTCGAAGCAGCCTCGGCAGCCGATTCCGTGCCTTCCAGTGCGGCAAACACCGACAGCTGGTCGACCAGGATACGTGCCGATTGACGAATCGCTTCCTCCGGCGAGATGACGCCGTCGGTTTCGATGTTCATCACGAGCTTGTCCAGGTCGGTACGCTGTTCCACACGCGCCGATTCCACGGCGTACGAAACACGGCGAACCGGCGAGAACGATGCGTCCAGGACGATGCGGCCAATAACCTTGCCGGATTCGTCACCAAACTTGCGCACGTTGCCCGGCACATAGCCGCGGCCTTGCTCGACCTTGATCTGCATGTCCAGCTTCCCGCCTGCGGACAAGTGAGCAATGACATGACCCGGGTTGATGATTTCGACGTCGTGCGGCAGCTCGATGTCGGCAGCCGTAACAATGCCTTCACCGTCCTTGCGCAGCGAGACCGTGACTTCGTCGCGGTTGTGGAGCTTGAATACCACGCCCTTCAGATTGAGGAGCAGATTGACGACGTCTTCCTGCACGCCATCAATAGTGGAGTACTCGTGGACCACCCCAGCGATCGTGACCTCAGTCGGGGCATAGCCGACCATCGACGACAGCAGGACGCGACGCAGGGCGTTACCAAGCGTATGCCCATAACCGCGCTCAAACGGCTCCATCACGACTTTGGCGTGGTGGTCGCCCAGCGGTTCGACGGCGATGATTTTAGGTTTGAGGAGTGCTGTTTGCATTAGGTTGTCCTTTTCAATACCCTCGGCTCGTTACACCGATAAGGCTGACGTTTGGAACCTGAAAAAGCCCATCGCATGATGGGCAATAAGCCCGACGCGCCACAGAGCGCGTCGGGCTGAAAGCGAAGCCTTGTACGAAAGGCAAGCGCTAAACCGTGCGAGTACCGGTCCGCGATTAACGCGAATACAGTTCGACGATCAGGCTTTCGTTGATATCGCCAGAGATATCGGCGCGATCCGGGACTTGCTTGAACGTGCCTTCGAACTTCTTCGAATCGACATTCACCCAGGTCGGGAAGCCCGATTGCTCGGCCAGCGACAGCGACTCGGCGATGCGGACTTGCTTCTTCGATTGTTCGCGGATCGTCACGACATCGCCCGACTTGATCTGGGCCGACGGGACATTCAGGGTCTGACCGTTCACCAGAATCGCCTTGTGCGACACCAGCTGACGCGCTTCAGCGCGGGTCGAGCCGAAGCCCATGCGATACACGACGTTGTCCAGACGCGATTCCAGCAGTTGCAGCAGGTTCTCACCCGTGTTGCCCTTGCGGCGATCGGCTTCGGCAAAGTAGCGGCGGAACTGACGCTCGAGCACACCATAGATGCGCTTGACCTTCTGCTTTTCGCGCAGTTGGTTGCCATAGTCCGACGTACGGGCGCCCGACGTGCGGCCATGCTGACCCGGCTTGCTGTCCAGCTTGCACTTGTCAGCCAGCGAGCGGCGTGCGCTCTTCAGGAACAGGTCAGTGCCTTCGCGGCGGGAAAGTTTGGCCTTCGGGCCGGTATAACGTGCCACTTTATCTTCCTTTGATCGATCGCGACGCCATCAGGACGCGCCGCGAGTCCGTCACTTGTGTGACAGACGGTGGGCTTATGGTTCTTCATCCGCCAGCACCAAGGCAAGCGGAGGCAACGCAAAAGCATGACGATATCGCCCGCAGGAAAGCTACGCTTTCGTTGTGCGAGCGCAAAACGAAAACCTGCCGCAATGAACTTGCAGCAGGTCAACGCGCGATACTACCACAGTACCGGAGTTAGGGGGAAAACCCCCAACCTCACCTCCGGTTAGCCTCGACGCTTAGATACGACGGCGTTTCGGCGGACGGCAGCCGTTGTGCGGCACTGGCGTCACGTCTTCGATGATAGCGATCTTGATGCCGAGCGCGTTCAGCGCGCGGACAGCCGATTCGCGACCCGGACCCGGGCCCTTGATGCGCACTTCCAGGTTCTTGATACCCTGGTCTTGCGCCACGCGACCGGCATTTTCTGCTGCGACCTGGGCTGCGAACGGGGTCGATTTACGCGAACCCTTGAAGCCTTGGCCACCGGCAGTTGCCCACGACAGGGCATTGCCCTGGCGATCGGTGATCGTGATGATGGTGTTGTTGAACGAAGCGTGGACGTGTGCGATGCCGTCGGCAACGTTCTTCTTGACCTTCTTACGCGCGCGCTGAGCGGCGTTATTCGGACCTTTTGCCATTCGATTCTTCCTATGCCTTCGGCTTTACTTCTTCAGTGCCACGCCGGCCTTGCGCGGACCCTTGCGAGTGCGTGCATTGGTGCGGGTACGCTGACCGCGCATCGGCAGACCCTTGCGGTGACGCATGCCACGATAGCAACCAAGGTCCATCAGACGCTTGATGTTCATCGTGGTTTCACGACGCAGGTCACCCTCGACCGTGACCTTGCCCACTTCGTCACGAAGCTTTTCCAGGTCGGCGTCGGTCAGATCCTTGACCTTCTTGTCAAACGGTACACCGGTAGCCTCGCAAATCTTGCGGGCGCGCGAGCGGCCGACACCATAAATGGCCGTCAGACCGATTTCGGTGTGCTTATGGTTCGGGATGTTAACCCCTGCGATACGTGCCATTCGTCAATCCTCTTTCCGATTAGCCTTGGCGTTGCTTGTGGCGGGGATCCGACGAGCAGATCACGCGCACGACACCGTTGCGCTTGATGATTTTGCAGTTGCGGCAAATGCGCTTCACAGAAGCCAGCACTTTCATGATTTTCCTCTTCCTTCAATTCCTGTTCGCTTCACTTCGTCCGGAAGACGATCCGTGCGCGTGACAGATCATATGGAGTCAGCTCAACCGTCACCTTGTCACCCGGAAGAATCCGGATGTAGTTCATTCGCATCTTGCCGGAGATATGGCCGAGTACTACATGGCCATTCTCAAGCTTGACGCGGAACGTCGCGTTGGGGAGATTTTCCAGGACCTCCCCTTGCATCTGGATGACGTCGTCTTTTGCCATACCTGGTGCAATCCACCAACCTCGGCTTTATCAGCGCAAGGTCAGGTTACCCTTGAAATTCGCCTTCTTCAGCAGCGACTCGTACTGCTGCGACATGACATAGGACTGTACCTGCGTCATGAAGTCCATCGTGACGACCACGATGATCAGCAGCGAGGTTCCGCCAAAGTAGAACGGAACGTTCCAGCGCAGCACCAGGAATTCCGGCAACAGGCAGACCAGTGTGATGTAAATCGCACCAGCCAGCGTCAGGCGCACCAGGATCTTGTCGATATAGCGCGTCGTTTGCTCGCCCGGACGGATGCCCGGAATGAAGGCTCCACTTTTCTTCAGGTTATCTGCCACTTCCCGACTGTTGTACACAAGAGCCGTGTAGAAGAAGCAGAAGAAAACAATCGCAGTCGCATACAGCAGGATATACACCGGCTGGCCGGGAGACAGCGTTGCGGCGAGGTCTTTGATGACCCGCCCCACCGACCCCGTCGAGTCCGACGTGAACCAGCCTGCAATCGTCGCCGGGAACAGAATGATCGACGATGCAAAGATCGGCGGAATCACCCCTGCCATGTTCAGCTTCAGCGGCAGGTGCGACGACTGACCGCCGTACACCTTGTTGCCGACCTGACGCTTGGCATAGTTCACCAGAATCTTTCGCTGGCCGCGCTCCACGAAGACCACAGCGAATGTCACACCGATCACGATCGCGACGATGAAAATTGCCGCGATGATGCTCATCGACCCCGTACGAACCAGTTCGAACAGCCCGCCGATCGCATTGGGAAGCCCCGCCGCGATACCGCCGAAGATGATGATCGAGATACCGTTGCCCAGACCTCGCTCGGTGATCTGCTCACCCAGCCACATCAGGAACATCGTACCGGTCACCAACGTGATCACGGCCGTCGCCCGGAACATCAGCCCCGAATCGATGACCAGACCCGGCTGAGACTCCAGCGCTACCGCGATGGACAGCGCCTGGAACGTAGCGAGGATCACCGTACCGTAACGCGTGTACTGCGTGATCTTGCGTTGCCCCGCCTGCCCTTCCTTCTTCAGCGCTTCCAGCTGCGGCAACACGATCGTCAGCAATTGCATGATGATCGACGCCGAGATGTACGGCATGATGCCGAGCGCGAAGACGGTAAAGCGCGACAGCGCACCGCCCGAAAACAGGTTGAACATCCCGAGGATGCCACCCGACTGACTCTGGAAAAGCTTCGCAAGCTGGTCCGGATCAATCCCCGGCACCGGAATATGTGCACCGATGCGGTAGACGATCAGAGCCAGCACCAGGAACATCAGCCGACGCTTGAGATCGCCGTACTTAGCTGTGTTCCTGGCCTGCGAGCTTGCATTGGGTTTCGCCGTGGCCAAACGATGCTCCGACTGTGACTTCGCCTATGCTGCGAATGCTATGCGTAAATTACGCTTCGACTTGGCCGCCCGCGGCTTCGATCGCAGCCTTGGCACCAGCGGTGGCACCCAGACCCTTGATCGTTACCTTGCGCGTCAGCTCGCCGGCCTTGATGACCTTTGCGTTCTTGACCAGTTCGCCCACCAGGCCAGCTTGCTTCAGGACCAGCAGGTCCACTTCAGCAGCTTCCAGGCGTTCGATGTCACGCAGGGTCACTTCGGCGTTGAAGGCCTTGGTCAGCGAGGTAAAACCACGCTTCGGCAGACGACGATACAGCGGCATTTGACCGCCTTCGAAGCCGACCTTGTGGAAGCCGCCCGAACGCGACTTCTGACCCTTGTGACCGCGACCAGCCGTCTTGCCCAGGCCGGAGCCGATACCGCGGCCGACGCGACGCTTGGCGTGCTTCGAACCGTCGGCCGGTTTCAGGTTGTTAAGTTGCATGTTGCTCTCCGAGTCCTGATCAGGCCAGAACCTTCACCAGGTACGAGACCTTGTTGATCATGCCGCGCACGGCGGGCGTGTCCTGCAGCTCCGAAACGGAGTTCAGGCGACGCAGGCCCAGGCCACGTACGGTGGCGCGATGATCCTCGCGCGTGCCGATGAGGCTGCGCACGAGTTGCACTTTTACGGTTTTCTGCGACATTTCGTTCACCTTAGCCGAGGATGTCTTCAACCGACTTGCCACGCTTGGCGGCGATTTCGCCCGGCGTGCTCATCTTTTGCAGACCATCGAGGGTGGCGCGAACCATGTTGTAAGGGTTCGTCGAACCGTGCGACTTGGTCACAACGTTCGTCACACCCATTACTTCGAAGATCGCGCGCATCGGACCACCAGCGATAACACCGGTACCTTCCTTGGCGGGCATCATCAGCACCTTTGCGGCGCCGTGCTTGCCAACGACTTCGTGCTGCAGCGTGCCGTTCTTCAGCGAGACCTTGACCATCTTGCGACGGGCTTCGTCCATTGCCTTCTGCACGGCTACCGGAACTTCCTTGGCCTTGCCCTTGCCCATGCCGATGCGGCCATCGCCGTCACCAACCACGGTCAGCGCAGCGAAACCGAGGATACGACCACCCTTCACCACCTTGGTGACACGGTTGACCGAAATCATCTTCTCGCGGAGGCCGTCGTCGCGTTCGTCCTGTTGGACTTTTGCTTGCATCTTTGCCATGACGTATCTCTCTCTGAGCGCTTAGAACTTGAGGCCGGCTTCACGCGCGGCATCAGCCAGGGCCTTCACGCGACCGTGGAAGCGGAAGCCGCCGCGATCGAACGCAACGGTTTCCACGCCAGCGGCCTTTGCCTTCTCGGCAACGCGCTTGCCCACCAGGGTGGCGGCGGCAACGGTAGCACCGCTGCCAGTCAGTTCCTTGCGCACTTCTGCCTCGGCGGTCGAAGCCGAAGCCAGCACTTGCGTGCCGCACGGCGAGTACACCTGAGCGTAAATATGCGAATTCGTACGGAACACGGTCAGACGATTGATCTTCAGTTCCGCGATCTTGGCGCGGGTCTGACGTGCACGGCGCAAACGAGCGTCTTTCTTGTTCATCATTGGACCCCTTACTTCTTCTTGGTTTCCTTCAGGATGACGCGCTCGTTGGCATAACGAACACCCTTGCCCTTGTAGGGCTCAGGCGGACGGTATGCGCGAACTTCCGCGGCAACCTGACCGACTTTCTGCTTGTCAGCACCCTTGATCACGATCTCGGTCTGCGTCGGCGTTTCAGCCTTTACGCCTTCCGGCATTTCGTGAATCACATCGTGCGAGAAACCAAGCTGGAGCTTCAGCGCGGAGCCTTGCAGTTGAGCGCGGTAACCCACGCCAACCAGGTTCAGCTTGCGCTCGAAACCGGTGGTCACACCCTTGACCATGTTTGCCGCCAGGGCGCGCATGGTGCCTTGCAGGGCGTTAGCTTCACGCGATTCGTCGGCCGGTTCGAACGTCAGGTTGCCTTCGGCAACGTTGACCTTCACCAGGCTGTGAATCGGCTGGGACAGCGTACCCAGCGGGCCCTTCACGGAGAGCACGCCAGCCGCCACGTTCACTTCAGCGCCTTTCGGCAGCGCGATGGGAGCCTTACCTACACGGGACATGTTTGCTCCTTACGCGACGTAGCAGAGAACTTCACCGCCCACGCCAGTGGCACGTGCCTTGCGGTCGGTCATCAGACCCTGCGGGGTCGAAATGATCGCCACACCCAGGCCGTTCATCACTTGGGGGATGTCGCTGCGGCCCTTGTACACGCGCAGGCCGGGCTTCGAGACGCGTTCAATGCGTTCGATAACCGGACGACCGGCGTAGTACTTCAGACCAATGGTCAATTGCGCCTTGCCGCCATCTTCCGCCACCGAGTAGTCGTCGATATAGCCTTCGTCCTTGAGGACCTTGGCGATCGCAACCTTCAGCTTCGACGAGGGCATGGCCACCGACGCTTTCTGCACGCCTTGAGCGTTGCGGATGCGCGTCAGCATATCGGCGATAGGATCGCTCATGCTCATACTGTTTCTCCTGTAGCCTGTGCGTAATTACCAGCTGGCTTTCGTCAGACCCGGAATTTCGCCCTTGAAGGCGATCTCGCGGATCTTGTTACGCGCCAGGCCAAACTTGCGGAAGGTACCGCGGGGACGACCGGTGATCGCGCAGCGGTTACGCTGGCGAGTCGGGTTAGCGTTGCGCGGGAGCTTTTGCAGCTCGAGACGCGCCAGATAACGCTCTTCTTCCGACTTCTCTTGGTCGTCGATAATGGCCTTGAGGTTTGCGCGCTTGTCGGCGTACTTCGCCACGAGCTTTGCGCGCTTCTTCTCACGTTCAATCAGAGCCAATTTAGCCACGGTTACCCCTTAATTACGGAACGGGAACTTGAACGCATTCAGGAGAGCCTTGGCTTCCTCGTCGTTCTTAGCCGTCGTCGTGATGCTGATATTCAGACCACGCAGTGCGTCAATCTTGTCGTACTCGATTTCGGGGAAAATGATCTGCTCTTTCACACCGATGTTGTAGTTGCCACGACCGTCGAACGAACGGCCCGACACACCACGGAAGTCACGCACGCGCGGCAGGGCCACGGTCACGAAACGATCGAGGAATTCGAACATGCGCTCACCGCGCAGGGTCACCATCGCACCGATGGGGTAGCCCTGACGGATCTTGAAGCCGGCGATGGCCTTCTTGGCCTTCGTCACCACGGGCTTCTGACCCGCGATCTTGGTCAGGTCGCCAACGGCCAGTTCAATGACCTTCTTGTCATTGATGGCCTCACCCAGACCCATGTTCAGGGTGATCTTGGTGAAACGCGGCACTTCCATGACCGACTTGTAGCCGAACTGCTTCATCAGCGCCGGCACAACTTGTTCTTTGTAAAACTCTTGCAGACGTGCTGTCATGCTCAACTCCTATCTGTGCCCAGAATCAAGCGGCCAGGACGGCACCGGTCGTCTTCAGCACGCGCACACGCTTGCCGTCTTCGACCTTGATACCGACACGCGACGGCTTGCCATTGGCATCCACGAGCGCAACGTTGGAAATATGCAGCGGCATCAGCTTGTCGACCACGCCACCGGTGGTACCCAGCATCGGGTTCGGGCGAGCGTGCTTCTTCGCAACGTTCACACCGTCAACCACGAGCTTGTCGCCTTGCACTGCCTGGACGACACCGCGCTTGCCCTTATCCTTACCGGTCAGCACGATGACTTCGTCGCCTTTGCGAATCTTGTTCATGGCGGCTCCTTACAGCACTTCCGGAGCGAGCGACACGATCTTCATGAAGCGCTCGGTACGGAGTTCACGAGTTACCGGCCCGAAGATACGGGTGCCGATCGGCTCGAGCTTGTTGTTCAGCAGGACAGCAGCATTGCCGTCGAACTTGACGAGCGAACCGTCCGCGCGGCGCACGCCCTTGGCGGTACGCACGACAACGGCGTTGTAGATGTCGCCCTTCTTCACGCGGCCACGGGGAGCTGCGTCTTTCACGGTAACCTTGATGATGTCGCCCACGCTCGCGTAGCGGCGCTTGGACCCACCCAGTACCTTGATGCACAGCACTTCGCGCGCACCAGTGTTATCGGCCACTTCGAGCCGGCTTTCTGTCTGAATCATGGTGTTATCTTCCCAACTTAATCCGCCAGTCCCTCAAATGAAGGCCGCCGGTCAGTCTTGGTCCCGTCGGAGCCAGGCATTGCGCCAGCGCCGTTTGGGTTGATCAACTTGGAAGTCGGTAGTGCCGACACCCCAGACTTCAGGATGCCAGGCTCTGGCTCGCTATACAGACCCACCCGGGTGATGCTGCTTGGGCGGATGCAATAAAGCGGAAGTCCAGGATTATAGCAACACAATCCTGGACTTGCAAGTCAACTCAGTACTGTTGTACTTAGATGACGCGTGCAGCTTCTACCAGCCGGGAAACAACCCAGGACTTGGTCCGCGACAGCGGACGGGTTTCCTGGATCTCGACCTTGTCGCCTTCCTTGTACTGGTTGGCTTCGTCGTGTGCGTGGTACTTCTTCGAACGCAGCACGTACTTGCCGTACAGAGGGTGCTTGACGCGGTTTTCGATCAGGACCGTCACGGTCTTGTCCATCTTGTCGCTCACGACACGGCCCACGAGGGTCCGGCGAAGCGACGTTTCAGTCTTCGCAGCTTCAGTCATTTCGCGTCTGCCTTCTCGTTCAGCACGGTTTGCACGCGCGCGATGTCCTTGCGCACCTTCTTCAGCTGGCTGGTGTTCTGCAGCTGTTGGGTGGCCTTTTGCATGCGCAGGCTAAATTGAGCCTTCAGCAGCTCGGAGAGCTCCTGGTTCAGGCCTGCGGCGTCCTTGCCGCGCAGTTCGGATGCTTTCATCCCAATCTCCTTACGTACCGACCTGACGCACCACGAAATTCGTGGCGATCGGCAGCTTGGCGGCCGCGAGGCGGAACGCCTCACGTGCCAGCTCTTCCGTCACGCCGTCCATTTCGTACAGCATCTTGCCCGGCTGAATTTCAGCCACGTAGTATTCCGGATTGCCCTTACCGTTACCCATACGGACTTCGGCAGGCTTCTTCGAAATCGGCTTGTCCGGGAAGATCCGGATCCAGATGCGGCCGCCACGCTTGATGTGACGGGTCATCGCACGACGTGCCGACTCGATCTGACGAGCGGTCAGACGGCCACGGCCCATTGCCTTCAGGCCGAACTCGCCAAAAGACACGGCGTTGCCACGGGTAGCTTTACCCGTGTTGCGGCCCTTCTGCTCCTTGCGATACTTCCTACGCTTCGGTTGCAGCATTGTTATTCTCCACTCTTCGCGTCTGCGCCTGGCGCAGCACGACGACCAGCACCGGCACCACCGCGGCGGTTGCCCGACGGACGACCTTCGCCTTCACGGCGGCGGCCTTCCGGGCGACCCGGACGACGACGACGGTCTTCTTGCGGCTCTTCCACCACAGGCGCGTCATTGCGGCCCAGGTGATCACCCTTGTAGACCCACACCTTGACACCGATGATGCCGTAGGTGGTTTCGGCTTCCGAGAAACCGTAGTCGATGTCGGCGCGCAGGGTGTGCAGGGGCACACGGCCTTCGCGGTACCACTCGGTACGTGCGATTTCGATACCGTTCAGACGGCCCGAGCTCATGATCTTGATGCCTTGTGCACCCAGACGCATGGCGTTCTGCATCGCGCGCTTCATGGCGCGACGGAACATGATGCGGCGCTCGAGCTGCTGCGTGATCGAATCGGCAATCAGCTGCGCATCGGTTTCCGGCTTGCGGATTTCTTCGATGTTCACGTGCACGGGCACACCCATGCGACGTTGCAGCTCGGCCTTGAGCAGTTCGATGTCCTCACCCTTCTTGCCGATCACCACGCCCGGACGCGAGCTGTAAATGGTGATGCGTGCATTACGGGCCGGACGCTCGATGACCACGCGGCCAACCGATGCGTTCTTCAGCTTTTTCTTCAGGAAGTCTCGAACTTCGATGTCTTCCTTCAGCATGCCGGCGAACTTCGTGTTGTTGGCGTACCAACGCGAAGCCCAATTACGGCTGACGGCCAGACGGAAGCCAGTCGGATGAATCTTCTGTCCCATCGTGACTCCTTAGTTGCCGAGCGTCACAGTGATGTGACAGGTTTGTTTCTCGATGCGGTTGCCGCGGCCCTTTGCACGCGCAGTGAAGCGCTTGAGCGAAGTGGCCTTGTCGACGAAGATCGAAGTGACCTTCAGTTCGTCGATGTCGGCGCCTTCGTTATGCTCGGCGTTGGCGATGGCCGATTCGACGACCTTCTTCACGATCCCGGCAGCCTTCTTCGGGCTGAAGGCCAGGATGTTCAGAGCGCGCTCAATCGGCAGACCGCGGATCTGGTCAGCAACCAGACGCGTTTTCTGGGCGGAGATGCGGGCACCGCGATGAATCGCTTTCACTTCCATGATGGCACCTTACCTCTTCGCTTTCTTGTCAGCCGCGTGGCCCTTGAACGTGCGAGTAATCGCAAATTCACCGAGCTTGTGGCCAACCATGTTTTCCGTCACGTACACCGGCACGTGTTGACGGCCGTTGTGCACAGCGATCGTCAGGCCGATGAAGTCCGGCAGAATGGTCGAACGACGCGACCAAGTCTTGATGGGCTTCTTGTCCTTGCCGCTCACCGCCGTTTCCACCTTCTTCAGCAGGTGGTCGTCGCAGAACGGACCCTTTTTTGCGGAACGAGTCATATCTTTAGCTCCTACCTACCGATTAGCGCTTGTGGCGGCGCTGGACGATCATGCTGTCCGTGCGCTTGTTGCTGCGAGTGCGGTAACCCTTGGCCGGGGTACCCCACGGCGAAACCGGATCACGACCAGCAGCAGTCTTGCCTTCACCACCACCGTGGGGGTGGTCCACCGGGTTCATCACCACACCGCGAACGGTCGGGCGAATACCGCGCCAGCGCGTTGCACCGGCCTTGCCGATCACGCGCAGGCTGTGCTCTTCGTTGCCCACTTCACCGATGGTGGCGCGGCATTCGATATGCACGCGACGCACTTCACCGGAGCGCAGACGCACTTGAGCGTACAGGCCTTCACGAGCCATCAGCACTGCGGACCCACCAGCAGCGCGCGCGATCTGCGCACCCTTGCCAGGCAGCATTTCCACGTTGTTGATCGTGGTACCGACCGGGATGTTGCGGATCGGCAGGTTGTTACCCGACTTGATCGGCGCTTCCGAGCCGTTCATCAGAGCCTGGCCAGCAACCATGCCCTTCGTGGCGATGATGTAGCGACGCTCACCGTCGACGAACAGCACCAGGGCGATGTTCGCGCTACGGTTTGGATCGTATTCCAGACGCTCGACCTTGGCGGCGATGCCGTCCTTGTCGTTGCGCTTGAAGTCGACCACGCGGTAGTGGTGCTTATGACCACCGCCCTTGTGGCGGGTGGTGATATGACCGTTGTTGTTGCGACCCGACTTCTGGAATTGCTTTTCCAGCAGCGGTGCGTGCGGGGCACCCTTGTGGAGGTCGCGATTAACGACCTTCACCATCGAGCGACGGCCCGGGGATGTCGGCTTGGTCTTGACGAGTGCCATGATTACTTGGCCTCCGCTTCAAAATTGATTTCCTGACCCGGCTTCAGCGACACGTATGCCTTCTTGACGTGATTGCGACGGCCCATGAAGCGGCCAAAGCGCTTTTGCTTGCCCTTCTGGTTCAGGATCTGAACGGACTGCACCTCGACCTTGAACAGCAGTTCGACGGCGGCCTTCACTTCTGCCTTGTTGGCATCGCGAGCCACTTCGAACACAACCTGTTCGTTCTTGTCGGCTACCAGGGTTGCCTTTTCGGAAACCACCGGCGCGAGCAGCACCTGCATCAAACGATGATCGTTCTTGGCTACTTGCGTCATTTCAGCAACTCCTCGATCTGCGCGACAGCTGCCTTCGTCACCAGCACTTTCTTGTAGTGCACGAGCGACAGCGGATCAGCATGACGCGGCTCCACGACTGCCACGTTCGGCAGGTTGCGCGAAGCCAGGTAGAGGTTTTCGTCGAAGCTGTCGGTAATGATCAGCACCGAGTCCAGGCCCATGGCCTTGAACTTGTCGGCCAGCAGCTTGGTCTTGGGCGCGTCGACAGCGAAACCGTCCACTACGTTGATACGACCTTCACGTGCGAGCTGCGAATAAATCGAGCGCATACCGGCACGGAACATCTTCTTGTTGACCTTCTGGCTGAAGTTTTCTTCCGGCGAATTCGGGAAGATACGGCCACCGCCACGCCACAGAGGCGAGGACGACATACCGGCACGAGCACGGCCCGTACCCTTCTGGCGCCACGGCTTCTTCGTCGTGTGCTTGACCTCTTCGCGGTCCTTCTGCTTGCGGTTACCGCTGCGAGCATTGGCCTGATAGGCAACGACGATCTGGTGAACCAGGGCTTCGTTGTAGTCGCGGCCGAACACTTCGGGCGAGGCGGTAACGCCAGCACCGATCTGACCGTTGTCCTGGAGGAGCTTGAGTTCCATTACATGCGCTCCTTAAGCTTTGGCCTTGACGGCCGGGGTCACGATGACCTTGCCGCCCTTGGAACCGGGGATGGCGCCCTTGACCAGCAGCAGCTTGCGCTCTGCGTCGATCTTGGCGATCTCGAGGTTTTGCACGGTACGGGTAGCGTCACCGAGGTGGCCCGTCATGCGCTTGCCCGGGAACACGCGGCCCGGATCCTGCGCCATACCGATGGAACCCGGCACGTTGTGCGAACGCGAGTTACCGTGGGTGGCACGACCGGATGCGAAGTGGTGGCGCTTGATGGTACCGGCATAGCCCTTACCAATCGTCACACCCTGCACGTCGATCTTCTGACCAACCTGGAACAGGTCGACAGAAATCGAGCCGCCAGCTTGCAGCTCGGCAGCCTTGGCTGCATCGATGCGGAATTCTTTGATGATTTCGCCAGCTTCCACGCCGGCTTTGGCGAGGTGACCCGCCAGCGGCTTGGTGACACGGCTTGCGCGTCGGCTGCCAAAAGTGACTTGAACCGCGGTATAACCGTCGGTCTCGTCCGTCTTGATTTGCGTCACGCGGTTGTCGCCGACCTCGACCACGGTAACGGGAATCGAATCACCGTCGTCCGTGAAAATACGGGTCATGCCAACCTTGCGACCTACAAGGCCAAGGCTCATGGTTTGCTCCATTCCCAGCTGCGATTGGCCGGGGCTGATTGATACACGAAAACTGTGTGAGTGCGGGTTGCGCGAAAAGGATTGCGCGTGACCAAAATGGCCCCCACTACCCGGATTAATGGGTAGCCTTGCAACATACCACAGCAATTTGGAAAGGGCAAGCGGTGGCGCGCTTTTCCTCGACGGTCTTGCGCCTGCGGGTCGGAAACGGCGCCGAATCCGGCACTTTGCGTGCCGATGCTGTAGCTTTCCGTACTATTCGCACACCATGCGACGATTTGGAAAACAAAAACGGCGAACTTGCGTTCGCCGTCTTGCTGAATCAGGCCAGAAGCCTGGCCCGACACATACTTATACCTTGATCTCGACGTCCACGCCTGCCGGCAGATCGAGCTTCATCAGCGCGTCGACGGTCTTGTCCGTCGGATCGACGATGTCCATCAGGCGCTGGTGGGTGCGGATCTCGAACTGATCGCGGCTGGTCTTGTTGACGTGCGGCGAACGCAGGATGTCGAAGCGCTGGATACGAGTCGGCAGGGGCACCGGGCCCTTGACGATCGCGCCGGTACGCTTGGCGGTATCCACGATTTCGGCGGCCGACTGGTCGATCAGGCGATAGTCGAAAGCCTTCAGGCGGATACGGATCTTCTGGTTCTGCATGATTGTTCCTTAAAAGAGCGATGGGCGAAGCGCCCAGATTATAAGGGACATGCCCGCAGGCATGCCCCAAAAAGGTTGTGCTTAGTCGAGGATCTTTGCCACAACGCCGGCGCCGACGGTACGAC
>NZ_JBDKXK010000025.1:0-114471 GCF_039710735.1 Cupriavidus sp. DL-D2
GATCTACCCGGGCGCGCCGCACGGCATGTGCGTGACGCACGCCGACCAGGTCAACGCCGACCTGCTGGCTTTCCTGGGCGCCTGACACCCGCAGATTTGAATGCTGGCGCCATTGACATGCTCGCAGGGATGAGCCCGCTCAAGCGTGTTGGCCAGCCGTCGGAGATTGCGGGGCTGATCGTCTACCTCGTGGGTGACGATGCCGGATACGTGACGGGCACGAGCATCACGATCGATGGCGGACTTACACTGTAGGCAGCTATTGTTCGATGGATCGAAAAAAAGCCTCGACGCAAAATCGAGGCTTGAAAAGCTCGCTCGGGTTGACCGAGAGAGTGTCGATGCTCTACATCCGCAGGTGTACTGACACGTGCGGATGATCAGAACTTGTGGCGCACGCCCATCACCACGCCCGTCTGATCCTTGCCCGGCACCACGTTGGTCGGGCTGCCGGTTGTCGAGTTGAAGCCGTTCATGCCCAGTTGGGAATTGCCACGGTTCAGTGCGTAGCCAACGTTCATGTAGACATCGGTCCGCTTCGAGAATGCGTAGTCGGCCGAGGCGACGAACATGATCGGATCGGCGCTGGAATTGCGCGTGTCGGTGTAGTACGCCGCGCCAGCTAGCGACAGGGCGGGGCTCAGGGCATAGCGCAGGCCGGCCCAGTAGAGGTTCGAGCCATTGTTCGGCAGCGTGCCGACGTTGCCGTTGTACCAGCGGTAACCCACGAACGCGCGGGCCGCACCGAAGGCATAGTTCGCGCCGATCAGCGCGCGGCGGTCGGTGCGGTCGGCAGTGGCGACGGTGGTGCCCTGGAATTCGTCGTAGGCGGCGCCCACCATCAGCGCGCCGGCTTCATACAGCACCGAGGCGCCGATGTTGCGGTCGACCTTGTAGTTGCCCGGTACTTCGCCGGCACCGGTACGGCCCGTGCTGTACAGCGCGGTGGCCGTCAGGCCGCCGAACTTGCCGCGATACTTGACCGCGTTGTCGGCGCGGCCGGCCAGTACGTCATCGCTCTTGTACAGCGAGTAGCGCGGCGCAAAGCCCATCGGGTCCAGTTGCAGGCCGGTGTCGTAGGTGGGCGTGGTCTGGCGGCCTAGCGTCACCGTGCCGTACTTGCTGCCGAGTCCCACGAACGCGCCTCGATCGAACAGGCGGCTGCTGTTGTTCTGCGCGCCGGTGTCGAACGCAATACCGCTTTCCAGTTCGAAGATGGCCTTCAGTCCGCCGCCGAGGTCCTCCACGCCCCGAATGCCCCAGCGGGACGTCGACATGTTGCCGGAGGTCAGGCGCACCTGGCTGGAGCCGCCCGAAGCGGACGGCACGTTGCTGAGGTACTCGATACCCGCGTCCGCCACGCCATAGAGCGTGACGCTGGATTGCGCGTGAGCGGTGCCGGCCAGCAAGCCAACCGCACCCGCAGCGATGGCATGACGAACGGGGGCGCGACGAAATGTCATTGTCTCTCCTCAAATGAAGCGTTTTTTCGCTTGTTAATTGAGGCGCGAGTATAGAAATCGTCGAATTGCTATGAGATGGCGAATCCATTACAGGAATGACGCTGACGGCACGTCGCGACATTCCTGCTCGTCAGATGGACTCTGCGCTGGCTTTTAATGGGCGGCTACGATTTCTGATTCAGTCCGCGGCGTGTCTCGACGGCCTTGCTGAGTTCCTCGAGCACTGCTGCGGAGTCGTCCCACCCGATGCATGCGTCCGTGATGCTCTGTCCGTATGTCAACGATTGCGGGTCATGCTGGCCCGGCGTGAATTTCTGCGCGCCAGCGAGCAGATGGCTTTCGACCATGACACCGAAGACGGCTTGGCTGCCACTGCCGACCTGCAGCGCCACGTCTTTCGCGACGTCGATCTGCCGCTGATGTTGCTTGCTGCTGTTGGCGTGACTGCAATCGACCATCAGAGAACTGCGCAGGCCTGCAGCTTCGAGTTCCCGGCACGCGATGGCGACGGAATCCGCATCGTAATTGGGTGCCTTGCCGCCGCGAAGAATGACGTGGCAGTCTGGATTGCCACGAGTGTGCACGGTTGCCACCTGGCCGTTCTTGTGTACGCCCAGGAAATGGTGGGGACGCGACGCAGCCTGAATTGCGTCGATGGCGATCTTGATATTGCCGTCGGTGCCGTTCTTGAAGCCGATGGGCGCCGAGATGCCTGACGCCAATTCACGGTGAATCTGGCTCTCGGTCGTCCGCGCACCAATCGCGCCCCAGGAAATCAGGTCGCCGATGTACTGCGGCGAAATCACGTCGAGGAACTCGCCGGCTGCCGGCAATCCGAGGCGATTGATATCGACCAGAAGATTGCGCGCGATGCGAAGACCTTCGTCGATGCGATAGCTTTCATCCAGGTACGGATCGTTGATGAGCCCCTTCCAGCCCACCGTGGTGCGTGGCTTTTCGAAGTACACGCGCATCACGACTTCCAGCGTGTCGGCGTAGTGCCGACGCTGCGCCATCAATCGCTTCGCATATTCCAGCGCTGCCTGCGGATCGTGAATCGAACAGGGTCCCATGATGACCAGCAGCCGGTCATCCTCGCGGTGCAGAATGCGCGCAATGCGCTGGCGCGTCTGGGTGACCAGCGATTCCACAGGCGTGCCATGAATGGGAAAGAAGCGGATCAGGTGTTCGGGCGGAGGCAGGGGAATGATGTCTTCCACATGCGCATCATCCGTGAGCCCGGTGCAATCGGGCGGCGCCAGCCTGCCGTCGGTGACGGCGGGCAGTGTGTGTTGTGGGGTATTCATGGCGACACTCCTGATGATCTTGAAAAATGCGGCGGGTCAGGAGGGAGAGTCTAGCTCAGGAGCAGTAGCCGATCGATGCGGGGCCTTCTCCCGGATTGCCCGCCGGCTGTCAGGCCACTTCAGTGACCGCTTCGCGAGCCCACGCGACCTCCGGCTTGTTGGTCACCGTGCTTTCCGCTTCCACCTTGGCGGCATCTGTCACGTTGTCCACTTCGGAAACCACATCGCCCAGACCGAGACCGATGACGACCGTGATATTCGGTGTCCAGTCCTTGCGGTCGGTGCTGACCTCGGCAAACGTAGTCACCGTTGCGGTGTAGCCCTGCGATCTGAGGTCGTTGGCTAGCCGATGCGCGCGCGGTTCCAGCGCGGCTTGCGGATTCTCTTCGTTGATGTCGAGTACCAGTCGGGTCTCGAACTCTTCCTTGCCCTTCTGGATTGCAGTCTGCATGGCCTTGAGCTGCTTGTTCGCAAGCGCGACGAGTTTGCTGTACCGGGCTTCTTCCTGGCTGGCGCGCAGTGCCTTGGCGGCGTTGATGATTTCGGAGCGGTCCACGAACATGATTGGCTTTTCGAGGTAGAAGAGAAAACGGACACCGCGCGAGGCTGGCTTCACCAGTCAGCATGCCCGGCGGCAACGATAACTGTATAAATATACAGTGCCTATCGGCTTGCGGGCAAGGACGAAAAGGACGAGAGCGTCTCTCGCTACGCGCTGTCGCGAACAGAGACGCGATACGCCACATGCACAAGAACGGTGATATATTACATACCACCATTTCACGCTGCCGCTGCCATGTTCGATCCTTCTCTGCTGGGCCGGATGACTTTTGCGCATGCCGAGCCGTCGCAGGACCCGTTGCCCCCGGGCCGTCACGCGCTTCACATTGCCGACGAGCGCGATGCCATCCTGTACGTTCCGGCGGGCCTGGGCTCGGACCCCGTGCCATTGCTGGTGATGTTTCACGGCGCGGGCGGCTTTCCAGAAAAAGTGTTGCCGTTTATCGAGCCGCATGCCGACGCGCATGGCTTCCTGGTGCTGGCGCCGCATTCGACTTTTCCTACATGGGACATCGTCATTGGCGGCAATGGCCCCGATCTGGAGAAGCTGCAGCAGGCGCTGGTCGCGGTCTCGGCTCGCTACCGGATTCGCCGCGACCGCCTAGCGTTCGCGGGCTTTTCGGATGGCGCGAGCTACGCGCTTTCGATAGGCATCACCAATGGCGATATCGCCAGCCACGTCATCGCTTTCTCCGGCGGGTTCATGTCCGTTTTCATGCAGGAGGGTTCGCCCAAGGTCTTCATTGCGCATGGGCTGGTTGACGAGCAGTTGCCCGTGCAGACAAGCGGTCGCCCCAATGCCGCCAAGCTAAGGGCTGCCGGTTACGACGTCGAATATGTCGAATTCAACGGCACGCATGCGATCCAGCCGCCGATCGTGGCCGAGGCCATCCGCTTTTTCCTGACATAGCGTTCGGCACCAGCCCTGGGATTTGCTGCTAACGGAGTGCAACCCATGAACATCGAGATTCCGCAGTCCCTGATCCACCCGCTGCTTGCCATGGTTGAAGCCGAGTCCCCGTTGGCCCGGCAGCTCAAGGAGCACGGCATCTGTCACGGCAGCATGTCAGTGTCGGCGCGCCTGTTTGACGCACAGTCGCTGAATTCGCTCTATACGCTGAGCAAGGCGCAGAACGCGCGCGAACTGACGTTCCAGATGCTGGCGCTGGACAACGTCTATAACGCGCCGCAGGCGCGCACCATTCCCGGCCTGGAGATGCTGGTGGCGGGCCTTGTCGCCTACCTGTCGCGCGATGTCATCGATGGCTGGCTGTATCAGCGCAGCCGCGATGGCGTACTGCTGCCGTGGCTGGTTCATCGCATTCGTCATGTCGAGCCCGAGCAGGGCATGTCCTACGTGGCCATCGACCTATTGGCGAACACCATGCTGTCCGCCAACTCGGAGCTGACCGACCCGGCACGTCGCAGGGGAGGCATGACCACTTCGATCATCGTCACGCGTGACGAGATCGTGGACCGTACCATTCCGCAACTCCTCGCGGATTTCGGCTTCTTCAAGGAATGCGCGGAATTCCGGCAGGAATACGAACGACACGCGCAACGCTTCGTGCGCTATCAGCGCAGCTTCGGTGCGCAATACATCGCGGCAGGGGCCGCCTTCACCGTCGAAGGCAAGGGCACCGTCGCGCTGGCTCGCCTGGGCGAAGGCGTGGCGGCTCGCTGCATCAACGACGAGGAACGGCTCGAGCGCCGCTTCGAAGTGACATGCGACGCCGAGTTCTGGCGCAGGGCTGGCGTTGCTACTGGCTTCGAGAGAATGCCGTTACACGGCTACGTACACCTGTTCCATCTGGAATGGCACCGGAATATCTGGGTGCACGTGCAGCACCTGAGCGAGTATCAGTACCGGCCCGAACTGCGTGACAAGCTGGTGCTGCCGGACCATCACCGGGACTTGATCGACATCCTGACCTCGCATATGGACGTGCTGGTACAGGATTTCGTGCCGGGCAAATCGGGTGGCACGACCATCCTCTGCCAGGGCGCGCCGGGTCTTGGCAAGACATTGACCGCCGAGGTGTACGCGGAAGTTGTCCGCAGGCCGCTCTACCGTGTGCATTCCGGACAATTGGGTACCACGGCCGCATCGGTCGGTGCGAGCCTCATGGAGATATTGCGCCGGGCCATGCGCTGGAATGCGGTGCTGTTGCTCGACGAGGCCGATGTCTACATCCGCCGCCGCGACAACGACCTGGAGCACAACGCCATCGTTGCGGAGTTCTTGCGCACGCTGGAGTATTTCAGCGGCCTGCTGTTCATGACCACCAACCGTACCGGTGATGTGGACGACGCCATTCTGTCGCGTTGCATTGCCACCATCCAGTACGAGACGCCGGATAAGGAGGATGCGGCGCGCCTGTGGCACCTGCAAGCCAACCAGTGCGGCGCCACGCTGGGCGATGAACTGGTGGAGGCGTTGACCGCCGCCTATCCGAAGGCGAGCGGGCGTGACATCAAGGAACTGATGAAACTCGCCACCCGCTACGGCAAGGCGAAACAGCAGGCGCTATCCGAAGAGGTGTTCCGGCTGTGCGCCCAGTTTCGCGCCATCGAGCCTGGAGGCTAGTGAAATGTTCGGGCCGACTGCATCGTCGGCCCGTCTCACCCGTCTCACCCGTCACGCGCCTGAACCGTCGTGTCGCCATCGGCGATGTGACATTCCGTCGCATGGCACGGAATGCCTGGCAGCGTATCCTTCCCGGACAAGTCGCCCCGCGTTCCCATAGATGAGTCAACCCGTTCCGCCGTCCTGCGCTAGCGCAGCCTCCGCCTATCGCATGCTATGGCGCTGGCATTTCTATGCCGGCCTGTTCGTCATGCCGTTCCTGATCGTGCTGGCCATCACCGGCACGATCTATTGTTTTCAGCCGCAGATCGAGCCGCTGCTCTATCCGACCTTGCTCAAGGTCGAGCCTGCCGGCCAGCCGATGACCGCCGACGCGCTGCTCAATCGCGCCCGGGCGGCAGCGCCGGCGGGGGCAATTGCGACGAGCTATGCCATTGGAACGCGTCCGGACGCGAGTGCCGAGTTCATCTTTCGGCTGCCATCGGGCAAGAGCGAAAGCCTGTACATGAATCCGTACTCAGGCGATCTTCTCGGCAGTTTGAGCGTGGAAGATCGTTTGATGAAGCAGGTGCGAATGATTCATCGCGCCTTGCTGGTGGGCAAGCCGGGAGAGTTCCTCATGGAGCTTGCCGGCTGCTGGACACTGGTGATGATCGCGACGGGCCTGGCGATGTGGTGGCCGCGATGGCGTCAGTCGGGTTTGCGCGCGTTCACACTGAAAAAGGCGACTGGCAAGCGTGGCTGGTGGAAGGAAATCCATCTGCTGCTGGGCGGTTGGCTCGCGCTTGGCGCGCTTGCCTTCGTGCTGTCGGGATTGCCGTGGACGGCCTTGTGGGGGCAGCAATTCAAGGCGATTACCACCGCCGCGAACCTCGGGCGACCGGCTGCGGGACAGAACTCGCACCAGCATGCACCGGCCAGCACGGCGCATCAACATCACGGCGAACATGCTGGTCATGGTGCACAGGCGCAGAAGATGGACGATCTTCCGCTGGGTGAACTGCCTTGGGCAACGGGCCAACTTCCTGTGCCCGCAGGTTCGTCCGGACACAGCGGCATCGGCCTCGCACAAGTCGTGGATATCGCCACGCAGCGTGGCGCCGTGCAAGGGTGTCAGGTTGCACTACCGGCGACGGCGCACGCTGTCTACACCGTCTCCTGCTTCCCCGGCGATCCGCAAGGAGAACGCACCCTGCATATCGACCAGCACAGCGCCGAGGTCGTGCGCGACATCCGGTTCGACGACTATGGCGCAGTCGCCAAGGCCGTGTCCTACGGCACGGCGCTTCACATGGGCCGCTATTTCGGGATGGCGAACCAGATTATTTGCGCGGCGATTTCCATGGGTCTCATGGCACTCGCCGTCACGGGCGGCATCATGTGGATGCGCCGAAAGCCAGCCCGCCAGCTTGCCGCGCCGTCTTACCCCTCGGTCCTGCCGCCCATGCGCGCGTGGGTGATCGGACTCGGATTGCTCGGCGTGATCTTCCCGATGATGGGTGTGACCCTGCTCGTGGTCTGGTGCATCGATCGCAAGGTGGCGCGAGGCAACGGCGTGCCGCCGGCACCGTCGGGAAATCTGGCTGCGTGATGCGGGGCGCGGTAAGGTCGATATGACAACCTTTACCTCTGAGCGCAATACAAAAAGCCCGCTCCAACATCGAAGCGGGCCTCAGCACTACTCGCTGTCAACCAAACCTACCCCCGCACAAACGCCAGCAAATCCTTGTTGATCGTATCGGCGTGTGTGGTCGGCATGCCGTGCGGGAATCCCGGATACGTTTTGAGGGTGCCGTTCTTCAGCAGCTTTGCCGAGAGCGGTGCGGAATCGGCATACGGCACGATCTGGTCGTCGTCACCGTGCATGACCAGCACGGGCACGGTGGCGCGTTTCAGGTCTTCGGTGAAGTCCGTTTGCGAGAAGGCGACGATGCCGTCGTAGTGCGCCTTGGCGCTGCCCATCATGCCTTGCCGCCACCAGTTGCGGATCACGCCTTCGGACGCCTGCACGCCGGGCCGGTTATAGCCGTAGAACGGGCCGGTCGGAATGTCGAGATAGAACTGAGCGCGATTCGCGGCAAGCTGGGACTGGAAGCCGTCGAATACATCCTTGGGCAGGCCCCCCGGATTGGCTTCGGTCTTCACCATCAGCGGCGGCACGGCGCTGACGAGCACGGCCTTGGCCACGCGTTCTTCGCCATGGCGCGCCACGTAGTGGATCACTTCGCCACCGCCTGTGGAGTGGCCCACATGTACGGCTTTCTTTACGTCGAGGTGCTTGACCACGGCTGCCACGTCGTCGGCGTAGTGGTCCATGTCGTGTCCGTCCCAGACCTGGCTGGAGCGTCCATGTCCACGGCGGTCATGGGCGATCACGCGATAGCCGTTGGCAAGGAAGAACAGCATCTGGGCGTCCCAGTCGTCGGCACTGAGCGGCCAGCCGTGATGGAAGAAGATCACTTGCGCGTCGCGCGGGCCCCAATCCTTGTAGAAAATCTCGACGCCGTCCTTCGTTGTGACATATCCCATGTTCGCTTCTCCATGTTGGTGCCCATCGGGCATTCGTTGACGAACTGCTGGCCCGGCGTGCCGCGCCCGGGCCAACCACCACTGTAGGATCGAAGCAAAGATCTGGCTGGAATTTTTCGAGGGGACTGCGGGGATTACTCCGCCCGTATTTCGGCGCGTGCTGCCACGGCCCGCATGCCGGGAAGTTCCCGCTCCACGCGCGCCTGCACGGCGGCGCCGTTGCCATAGGCGGGCGTGAGGGCAAGTTCCACCATGCGTGCCTGCGTGGCGGGCGCGGTGGCTACCTCGGCCAGTGCCTTCTCCAGCTTCTGCTGCACGGGTGCGGGTAATCCCGCAGGCGCCATCAGCGCGAACCATGTGCCCATCTGGAAGCCGGGATAACCGCTCTCCGCAACCGTCGGCACTTGCGGCAGCGCGGGAAGGCGTTGCGCGGACAGCACCGCGAGCGGCTTGATCTTGCCAGCCTTGATAAGCGGGAGGCTGGCCACCACGGTATCCACTGCCACTTGTACCTGTCCGCCTACCAGTGCGGTGAGGCTCGGCGCGCTGCCGTTGAAGGGCACGTGCACCATGCGGATGCCCGCCGTGGATTTCAGCATCTCCGCGCCGAAATGCACGGAAGAGCCACTGCCGAACGAACCATACGAGAACTTGTCCGGTTGCGCCTGGCTTTGCGTCGCCAGATCCTTGACGGAGTTCAGGTGCGTATCGGGATTGGCCACCAGCACAAGGCTCATGTCCGCGACCAGTCCGATCGGCGTAAAGCTCTTGATTGGGTCATAGGCCAGGTTGGAACGGATGGCAGGATTCAGTGTGAGCGTGGTGCTCGCGGCGAGCAGCAGCGTGTAGCCATCGGGGGCGGACCTTGCAACCTGCGTCGCGCCCACGATCGTGCTGGCGCCGGGCTTGTTCTCCACCACTACCGATTGGCCCAGTTTCTGGCCGAGGCCGACCGCCAGCAATCGCCCCAGCACATCGGTGGCGCCGCCCGCAGCAAAAGGCACGATGAGCCGGATCGGCTTGTCGGGATAGGGCGACGATTGCGCACCAGAGTGGGGCGCGCACAGTGCCATCGTCAGTCCAACGCATGCGAGAAGCGGCTTCATAGGGGGCAAGGTCCTCATGGCAGTGAGTTCGATTTTGAGACTTCAGCGCAGCAACGGGCTGCGGACTTGAGAGAAGCCACCGGCCTGGTCATAGGCGTGGCCCAGTTGCAGCACGGCAAAGTCGGTCTGTGCGGGACCGATGATCTGGATGCCGGCAGGCAAACCGTTTGCGCCAAAGCCAGCCGGCGCGGCGAGTGCGGGCAGCCCCGCCATCGTGGCGGGGATGACAGCCTGCATCCAGCGATGATAGGTATCCATGTCGCGACCATCGATGGCGTGCGGCCAGTCCCAATTCGCATCGAACGGAAAGACCTGCGTCGCGGGCATCACCAGATAGTCGTATTGCTCGAACAACGCACGCAGCGCCTGATACCACGCGCTGCGGATGCGCATGGCCTCGTAGATGCGGTTGCCAGTCAGCGCAAGTCCGCGCTCGATCTCCCACGCCGCTTCGGGCTTGAGCATCGCGCGTTTGGCCGGATCGTCCCAGAGCGCCTTGTTGGCACCCGCGACGGAAAAACTGCGCAGATCGATCCACGCGTGCCACAGCGCTTCGAGATCGAATGCCGGCTGTGCGTCTTCCACGATGCAGCCGATGCTGCGGAAGTGCGCGAGCGATGCCGCGCAGGTGTCGAGCAGTCCCGGGTCCATGGGCAACTGTCCGCCCAGATTGCCGAGCCAGCCAATGCGCGTGCCTTTCCATTCGCGGACGAGGGGCAAGGTGTAGCCCTCGGATGAATCGGTGCGCCGGGTCAGCGGCAGGCGCGCGTCGAACCCCGCCTGCACCGACAGCAGCAGCGCGAGGTCCGGCACGTTGCGCGCCATCGGCCCCGCGACGCTGAACTGCTGGAAGAACACTTCGTCGCCGGGACCATGCGGCACCGTGCCGAACGACGTGCGCAATCCATACACATGGTTGAAGGCAGCAGGCGTACGCAACGATCCCATCATGTCGGACCCGTCTGCCACGGGCAGCATATGCAGCGCCACGGCCACCGCCGCGCCGCCGCTGCTTCCGCCCGCCGAGCGCGAAGGCTCCCACGCATTGCGCGTGGTGCCATACACGGGGTTGTAGGTATGACCACCCAGGCCGAACTCCGGCGAATTGGTGCGGCCGACGAACAGCGCGCCGCCCGCCCGCATGCGCTCGTAGATCACGGCGTCGGTCGGGCTGACCTGGCCCGCGAAGATCGGCGAACCCTTGGTGGTCACCATCCCTGCGGCCGGCATGATGTCCTTGGGCGCCTGCGGCATGCCATGGAGCGGCCCGCGACTGTTGCCGCGGCGCAGTTCGTCATCGCGTTCCGATGCCAGTGCGTGCAGGGCTTGGCGGTCGGCTTGCGCGACGATGGCGTTGATGCGCGGATTGTGGTGATCGATCTGGGCGAGATAGGCGTCGAGGACTTCGACGCAGGACACCTCGCGCGCATGGATGGTGCGCGACAAGGCGACGGCATCGAGTTCGACGATGGGATTCAGCGTGGACGGCATGGCGCGATCCTGAGTGGGCAATCAGTGGGCAAGTCTTGTTGCAAAAAGCATACGAGCCATAGTGGGTTTCCGACAATCGCTGATTTTTGCAGATATCGTTGCATAAAACGCAAAGCGGACCGCCGGGTTCGCTGCGCGCGCTTTTTCAAAGGGGACCAGATGCTGTTGTCGCAACGCCTGCAGGACACATCGCTGCGGTATTTCCTGGAAGTGGTCAGGAGCGGGTCGCTGACCGACGCCGCCAAGCGGCTCAACGTCACGGTGTCGGCCGTGAGCCGTCAGGTGGCGGTGCTGGAGGAGGTGCTCGGCGTGCCGTTGTTCGACCGCCGCCCGCGCGGCATGGTGCCAAGCGCAGCGGGCGAACTGCTAGCGGCGTTTGCGCTACGCGGCGCGCTCGACGCGGATCGGGTTGTCACGGAAATTGCTGCATTGCAGGGGCTGCGTCGCGGACGCGTGCGGATTGCCACGTCCGCAGGCTTTGCCATCGAGTTCCTGCCGCGCGCCATTGCAGCGTTTCGGGAGAACTATCCGGGACTGCATTTCCATGTGCGCGTGGCACCGCCATCGGAAGTCACGAACATCGTGCTGCATGGGGATGCGGATATCGGCATCACCTACAGCCGTGCGGCAGGCCACGGCATACGCGTGGAGCACCGGTTGCCCGCGCCGGTCATCGCCATCATGCGGCCCGATCATCCATTGGCGCGCTTCCGCAGCATTTCGCTGTTGCAGATGCAGGCGCATCCGATTGCGCTACCCGAGGGCGACAACACCGTGCGCCAACTGTTCGACATCGCCTGCAGCGAGCGCGGTATCCACTTCGATCCGGTACTGGTCACGAATCACTTCGAGACCCTGACGAGTTTCGTATTGCACGGCGGCGGCCTGTCGATCTCGGGCGCCGTCACGGTGGGGGACCGATTGCGTCGCGGCGAACTGCATGCGGCGGCCATCCGCGAGAAGGGCATGAGCAGCCGCGTCATCGAATTGCAGACGCTGGCAGGGCGCGTGTTGCCGGAGGGTGTTGGGACGTTCCTGGGGTTCTTGCGGGAGCGGTTGGTCAAGGAGGGGAGTTAGGGGTGCCTTGCGCGGAGGATCGTGAACGGTTACGAACGGACATCGAGCGTTTTCTATCTTGCTGTACACCCGCATAGATGGCCTTGGCGACAACACCAAGCAGTGTCATCACCGCACCAAGCAGAAATACTCCCATGGCCATACCAAACAGCGCGCCTCCAGTGCCTTCGGCCGCCAGAAAATACATGGGATATCCGCCTAGAAAGAACAGGCAGATACAACCAAGCCAATAGAGGCGGCGAAGCCAGGGCAACCTGCCTTTGCCCGGAAGAATCAGGAAGTACAGCGCGGTGGGAACACTGGCCAGCGCCAGCAGGATAAAAAGATATGCGAGGAGGTCGAGGATAAACATCGTGTCCAAAGGGATTCGATAGTCGATCCTGCATGCTCCTCATCACCGGTGTGACCGCGATGAAGCCAGTGAAAGCCATGGTCTTCATGCTGTCTTCACCGAATCAAAGAAGCGTTACGCAACGGTCGCCATGCCAGTATGCGCAGGACTCATGAAAGACTGGCGTCCGGGCTGCTAAAACCCCCAACTGAGGTATTGTGGGCGCAGCGCATCTCGGTACTCTCATTGATTGGACAATGCCGGGACGGCAACGATGGCACGACCACCAGTGAAAAGGCCGGACCAGCTCACGAAACGCCAGAAGATGGTCATGGAGAGTCTGCGCGCCGGTCACGACGTGAGACTGCAGACATCGGCTTTCTCCCATCAATTCACGGGATACGTTCGCGTCTACAACGCCTCAAGCCGTCGTGAGGAGTTGATACCGTGGTACAGCATCGACGCGATGATCGCGCGAGGCCTCGTGCAATTGAACGGCAACACGATCGAGTCGTCGACGCATGTTGTGCTGCGCGACGGAGAGTGAGACGCGGGAGTCCAGACCCTGCAGGCGCAGTCCCGTAGCCCAGCCACACTTCCCCGGAAAAACAGCGCGTGCAGTCTACGCAGTACTTTTGCTTGTGGGCGGTGCCTATTGCGATACATCGGCTGCGTTTTCTCGAAACAAGTATTCACTCCTGACGGAATCATTCACTTCCGCCCGCCCCGCGTAGCTGGAAGTATTCGTGGGGGATTCCGGCCGGGAGCATCGGTGCGGGTTCGAGGGTAGGTAGCTGCCGGGATCGGCGCGGCCTGCAACCCACTGCAAAACATCGTCTGGAGTGTTCTCATGGCTCGCTTATTGGTAATGGGTCTGCTCGCCGTCGCGCTGACGGCCTGCAGCAGCGCTCCACCGTCCACCACGGGTGCGCCGCAGCAATCGCCCGCAACCGCTACGGCAGCGGCCCAGAAGCCGGCGCAGGCCCAGACCTCCGGGCCCGACGCCAACGCGGTGGACCCGGCGGTCATCAAGGCACTGCAGGACATGGGGGCGAGCCTGCAAGCGCTCAAGCAGTTCGAGGTCGGTATCAGCCTGACTGGCGAGCGCGTGCTGCAGGATGGTCAGAAGTTGCAGCACACCGCCATTGCGGATCTCGATGTCGTGCGACCGAACAAGCTGCGCGCAACGATGCGCAGCGCGCGCCTGCAGCGTGACCTGATCTACGACGGCAAGACGGTGACGCTGTACCAGCCCGAGCAGAAGTACTACTCGCAGGCGCAGTTCAGCGACAACCTCAATGTACTCGTGGATCGATTAGGCGAGCGCTACGGAATAGAGGTGCCGTCTGCGGACCTCTTCCTGTGGGGAACGCCTGCGGCGCCGGTGGACAATATCCAATCGGCAATGAATGCGGGACAGGATTTCATCGCTGGCGACCTGTGCGATCACTATGCGTTCCGGCAGGGCCAGTTCGACTGGCAGATCTGGATCTCCACGGGCGCGCGCGCGCTGCCGCGCAAGCTGGTCATCACGAACCGCGCGGATGACGCACGACCGCAATCCATTACGTACTACAAGTGGAATCTGAATCCGAAGTTTGGCAATGCCACGTTCGCATTCACGCCGCCGAAGGGTGCCAGGCCCGCCGAGTTCGTTCCCCTGAAGTCCCGCTAAGGAGCCCGCGATGACATACGCATTCGGGAAGCACTCGATGGTTTGCGCGATCGCGCTCGTCCTTGTGGCATGGGGTGGCATGACACCGGCGGAAGCCCGCCCGGGCGGAGGCGGTCATGGAGGAGGCGGACGCGCCGGAGGCGGCGGACACATGGCTGCGCAGGCGGGAGGGGGCGGCGGTGGCGGTGGGGCCCGGATCAACAACAGCCGTACGGACGCACGCGCCAACAACGTCCGCAGCAACAGCGTCAACAGCGTGAACGCCACCCGGAACGTCAACGTCAATTCCAATCGCAACGTCAATGTGAACGTCGATAACCACGGCGGATGCTGCGGATGGGACAACGATTACCATCCCGTGGCAACGGCTGCGGCTGTCACGGCGACGGTGGCCGTGACATCGGCCGTGATCGGCTCGATGGTCCGTTCGGTACCTCCCAACTGCGCGCCGGTGAATTATGGCGGCATGGTCTACCAGCAATGCGGCGGCACCTGGTATCAACCGCAGGGTTCGCAATACGTGGTGGTCAATCCGCCTTACTGAGATCGACAGGTCACCCGACACGGGTGCCTGTGCCGACGCAGGGTACAGAGGAGTCGCCCCACGGGCTATACGCTGGTATAGCCCGGCAACGCCAATGTAGGGATCGCGCGAATCCTCGGTAGCATGGTTTCTCGCGGTCCGCACTCCTACTATTCAATCAAGGCCACGGGCACAAGCTGCTGGCCAGCCTCGGCGCCCTCACTGGTGCGCCAGCGCAAGAGATCCCACGACAGTTCCACGTTTTTTCCAGGCACTTTTGCCCGGAGGGGTGAAGCTTTGCGCCTTGCACATGGAACATCGACGGGCGGTTTGGTCGGCTATCGATTGAGCGGCAACCATGGACACCTCACATATCGATCTGCTTCAGGACTGGGATGCGGCCAATGGCGTGGCACGCCAACTCAGAGTCGGCGCGCATCTGACCAGCGCGCGCGACGGCTATCTGCACCACGGCATCTATGTAGGCAATGGCATGGTCATTCACTACGGAGGGTTTGATCGTGTCGCGAAGTGCAGGCCGGTCGAATACATTTCCCTGCGCAGGTTTGGCGCGGGTGTGGGTGTCACGGTTCGCCCCGAGTCCGAAGCCGCCTATCCGGGCCACGAAGTGGCCGACCGTGCGCGGTCGCGCCTGGGCGAAGACAGATACCAGCTTCTGACCAATAACTGCGAGCATTTCTGCGCCTGGTGCGTGTCCGGCGTGGCACGCAGCGAACAGGTATATCGTTGCCTGCGCAACCCGTGGGCCGGGCTGCGCATGTTGATGGCGCTGCTGCGCTGCATGCGCGAACCCGCCGGTTTGACAGCGTCGGCCTAGGCCGGCAGCGTTCGGCCTCCCTGTCAGGGGCGCATGTCCTGGTACAGCTTGAGCATGTTCCGATATTTACTGGCTGTCCGGTCGATCGAGAACTGCATGCGCACCATGTTGTCGGCAAACGCCACGCGCTCGGTGTCCATCTCCACCGTGTTGCCGTCCATGCTCGATTGCAGCGGCACGCGGTAAAGCAGGTCTTCCTCGATGACTGGCGGGGTTGCCGGTAGATGCGCGACCGATGTCGTGGTCATTCCCGGAAAGCGGTGACCGTTGCCCATCGCCCCTTCGAGCGCCTGGCTGAAGTTGATGTCGCGGGCCTTGTAGTTCGGTGTGTCGGCATTCGCCACGTTTGCCGCCAGCACCTCCAGACGTTTCGTGCGCAGCCGCAGTGCCTCCTCGTGAATGCTTGGCCCACCCCGCGCATAGCGGGGAATGTGAAAGTCGTCGTCCATGCGGTAACTCGGTGTCCATCGATGGGCAAAGCGTAGTGCATGCGTGCCCGGGTTGCCTTGTGGAACTAAGGCGACTTTGCGCGGGTTTCACATTACCGGTCTGACATCTCGGCGCTGCGGACACCGTTGGCCGCTGCGCGTCCGAACGATCAAAGCGAACTCGCCACGTCAGCTACCACGGTGCGCAGCCAGATGTGCGCCGGGTCCTGCCGATAGCGCACGTGCCATGCCATGTGCAGCGGAAAGGTTCCAAGATCCACGGGCGCGGCCACTACCTTCAGGCGCGGGTCGTGGGCCAGGCGACGGCAGATCAGCTGGGGAAGCGTGGCGCAGTAGTCGGTGACCGCGACAATCTCGGAGATGGTCGCGAAGTGGGTGACCGACACCACCACCTCCCGCTTGAGCCCCTGACGGTCCAGCGCCTGAAAGAGTCCGGCGCGCAGCCGCCCCGGGGGCAGCACGTTGACGTGTTTCAGTCGTTCGTACTGAGTCTTTGTGATTCGGCTGCCGATTGTCGGATGATCGGCACGCACCACGCAGGCCAGGCCGTCATCCGCAATGTGTTGCACCACGAGATTGTCCGGCGCATCGCTGAGGCGGCCCAGCACCATCGCGGTGGTGCCTGACGTCACCCCAGTCTCCGCGAGGTCGTTGCCGAAGGGCAGCAGACGTATCTGGATGCCTGGCGCGAGTGCAGTGAGCCGCGCAACCAGCGCGGGCACCAGCACGAATTCCACGTAGCTGTTGGGCGCGATCGTGATGATCTGGTCGGCGCTTGACGGGTCGAAGGCCCGCTGTCCGAGTACCACCGTATCCATCGCAGCCAGCGCCTGGGTCAGCGCCGGTGCGAGCTGCTCGGCCTTCGCAGTGGGCCGCATGCCATAGCGTTCACGGATAAACAGCGGGTCCTGCAGCATGGTGCGCAGGCGCGATAGCGCATTCGACAGTGCGGCTTGCGTCATGCCCAGGCGGTCGGCGGCGCGGGTCACGCTGCGCTCCTCCATCAGCGCCACGAAGATCGGTAGCAGGTTCAGGTCGTAGCGCATCGCGACATATATCGCTGGCAATAAAACTGGATTATAGAAATTAAATTGGATGAATCACTGTCCGGCGCCGATGATTCGCTCATCCCAACACCGAACGGAGAGCACCATGTCCCTCAAGAACCTCATCCCTGGCCGCCTGGGCTTTGGCACCGCACCGCTGGGCAACATGTTCCGCGCCATTCCCGAAGCCGAGGCGCAGGCAACCGTCGATGCCGCGTGGCAGGACGGCATCCGCTTCTTCGATACCGCGCCGTTCTACGGTGCCGGCCTGGCGGAGGCGCGCCTGGGCGACGTGCTTGCGGGCCGCGACCGCGACAGCCTGGTGCTGGCCACCAAGGTTGGCCGCCTGGTGCTGGACGAGGTCGAGGACGTCACCGCGCGAGACCTGGGCGAGAAGGGCGACGTGTTCCGGCACGGCCGCGCCAACCGTATCGTCAACGATTACTCCGAGGCCGCGACGCTGCGCTCGATCGAGGACAGCCTGAAGCGTCTGAAGACCGATCGGCTGGACATCGTGTGGGTGCACGACGTGGCGCAGGACTTCTACGGCGACGAGTGGCTTGGCGTGTTCGAGACTGCACGCAAGGGCGCCTTCAAGGCGCTGGACCGCCTGCGCGATGAGGGCGTGATCCGCGCCTGGGGACTGGGCGTGAACCGCGTCGAGCCCATCGAACTGCTGCTCGACCTGCAAAGCGCGCAACCGGACGGCTTCCTGCTTGCCGGCCGCTACACGCTGCTGGATCACTCGCGCGCCTTGCAGCGGGTGATGCCGCAAGTGGCGGCACGCGGCCTGGGCATCGTGGTGGGCGGCCCCTACAGTTCGGGCGCGCTGGTTGGCGGCCCCAATTTCGAGTACGCCCCGGCGACACCGGCGATCCTGGAGCGGGTGCAGGCGATCAAGTCGATTGCCGATCGTCACGACGTGACGATGAAGGCTGCGGGCCTGCAGTTCTCGCTGGCCCATCCGGCTGTGGCAGCCGTGATCCCAGGCGCCAGCCGGCCGGAACGCATCGCCGAAGACCGCGCAGCGCTGGAAGCACAGGTGCCCGTCGACTTCTGGCGTGAACTGCGTCAGGCCGGACTGGTACATCCCGACGCGCCGCTGCCGCACGGCATCTGAAACACGGAAGACTGTCATGCTCAACCAAGCCTACGAAACCCAGTGCGCCTCGACGAAGACGCACTGCACCGATGCTGGCCAGATCCGCCGCAAGACCTTCACGCTGCTGGCACTGGCGCTCGGCACCTTCTCGATCGGTACGTCCGAATTTGCCAGCATGGGCCTGCTCCAGCAGTTTGCCGCGAGTCTGCACATTGACCTGACCACCGCCACGCACGCCATCGAGGCGTATGCGCTGGGCGTGGTGCTCGGGGGGCCCGCTGTGACGATCCTGGCGGCCAAGCTGAACCGCAAGCACCTGTTGCTGGTCTTGATGGCCGTCTTCGTGCTTGGCAATGTGCTGTCGGCAGTGGCGATGGGGTTGGGCAGCTTCACGCTGGCGCGCTTCCTGAGTGGCATTCCGCAAGGGGCCTACTTTGGGGCAGGGGCCGTGGTGGCCTCCTATATCGTCGGGCCGGGTCAGGGTGGGCGGGCCTTTGCGTTGGTGATGACGGGGCTGACGGTCGCCACCATCGTGGGGTCGCCGCTGGCCACGCTGATGGGACAGACCCTCGGCTGGCGCAATGCGTACCTGGCCGTATCGGCACTGGGCCTGTTATCGCTGCTGGCGCTGTGGGCCTGGGTGCCGCGCTCCAGTGCGCTGGATGGTGGGCCGGTGCTGCAGGAGCTTCGGGCGCTGAATCGCCCTGCCGTCTGGGCGATGGTGGTCGTGGCCGCCCTGGGCGTGGCGAGCATCTTCGCTGTCTACACCTTCATCGGTCCCCTCGTCACCGATGGCGCGCGGCTTGGCGAGCGCTGGATTCCGGTTGCGCTGGGCATCTTCGGCGTGGGCATGACGGCGGGCAATGTCATCGGCGGCTGGCTGGCCGACCGTCACCCCACGCGGGGGCTGGTAGCCGGTTTCGGTAGCGCGTTGATCGTCCTTGCGCTGCTGGCCACAGGCGGGCAGAACGCCGGTGTCCTGATGGTCGGTCTGTTTGCGGTGGGCGCCACGATGATGGTCGCCATCCCGACCATCCAGGTCCGGCTGACCCAGGCCGCTCCCGATGCACCGACGTTGATGGGCGCGATGAACCTGGCAGCGCTCAACGTGGCGAACGCCATTGGCGCCTGGGCCGGCGGGCAGGTCATCGCGCAGGGACACGGCTTGCTGTCCGCAGTGTGGGCGGGTTTTGCGCTGACGCTGGCCGGGCTTGTGCTGTTCCTGCTGATTTCACGCAAGCGTGCAGTCGTTGGCAGGCCGAGCGAGGCCTATCCCGTCTGACCCAGAAACCGTGCCGGCATGGCCGGCACAGCGGGCAGGTGGTACGTCAAGCCCCGGTCGTGTTATTCCACTTCACCGCTATCGGTGTCGCCAATTTGCGCGTCGTTCTCGTGACGCATGGCCGCCGCAGCGAGCGTTGTGGCCTGGGCGGACGCGGTTTCCTTGCGTTCGCTATAGCGATCCGTCAGATAGTCGCTGCGGTCCCGCACCAGCAGCGTGAACTTGTAGAGTTCTTCCATGACGTCGACCACGCGGTCATAGTAGGGCGACGGCTTCATGCGCCCCTCGGCATCGAACTCCTGGTATGCCTTGGCCACCGACGACTGGTTCGGAATCGTCACCATGCGCATCCAGCGTCCCAGCACGCGCAGCGCGTTGACGGCGTTGAACGACTGCGAGCCGCCGCACACCTGCATCACAGCCAGCGTGCGTCCCTGCGTCGGACGAATGCCGCCTATCTCCAGCGGCAGCCAGTCGATCTGATTCTTGAAGACCGCTGTCAGCGTGCCGTGGCGCTCGGGGCTGCACCAGACCTGGCCTTCCGACCATTCGGAGAGCTTGCGCAGCTCGACCACCTTGGGGTGATCGGCGGGCACGCTGTCGGCCATGGGCAATTCAAACGGATCGAATACGCGGGTTTCCGCGCCGAAGTGCTGAAGAATCCGTTCGGCTTCATGCACGAGCAAGCGGCTGTAGGACGTTTTGCGAAGCGAGCCATAGAGCAGCAGGATACGCGGCGGATGCGTGCTGACACGCTGGGATTCCAACTTGTGGAGGTCGGGCGTGTCGAGCGCTGCCGGGACGATGTTGGGGAGATCGACCATCATCGAATCTTCCGGCCTTGCGCGTCAATCACGGCCTCGCCGTCTTCCTTGGTGAAGGCGCCTTGCTGCGGTGCCGGCAGGATGTCCAGCACGACTTCGGACGGCCGGCACAAGCGCGCGCCAAGCTCGGTCACGACGAAGGGGCGGTTGATCAGGATCGGATGGGCCAGCATGGCGTCGAGCAACTGGTCATCGGTCAATGCCGGGTCGGCGAGACCGAGTTCGGCGTAGGGCGTGCCCTTTTCGCGGATCGCTTCGCGAACGGTGAGGCCCGCTTCGCGGATCATCGCCTGCAAGGTGTGCCGGCCGGGTGGCGTGCTCAGATACTCGACAACAACCGGCTCGATGCCCGCATTGCGGATCATCGCCAGCGTATTGCGCGACGTACCGCACGCCGGGTTGTGATAGATGGTGACGGTCATGGGTGTCTCAATGCGATGCGTACCAGTGCTGCGAGCGGTTGACCACGCCAACCACGAGCAGCATCACGGGAACTTCGATCAGCACGCCGACGACGGTGGCGAGCGCCGCGCCGGATTGGAAGCCGAACAGGCTGATGGCAGTGGCGACGGCCAGTTCGAAGGAATTGCTCGCGCCGATCAACGCCGATGGGCCTGCGACGCAATGCGCGACGCCGAGTTTGCGATTGAGGAGATAGGCCAGCCCGGAGTTCAGCACGACCTGGATCAGGATCGGCACAGCAAGCAGCAGGATGATGAGAGGCTGGTCGACGATGGCGTTGCCTTGGAAGCCGAACAGCAGCACCAGCGTCGCAAGCAACGCGGCAATCGAGTAGGGGCCGAGGGAACCGACCACGCGCTGGTACGTAGCTTCGCCGCGCGCCAGCAATGCCTTGCGGATGAGCTGCGCGACCAGCACCGGCACGACGATGTAGAGCGCGACCGACGCGATGAGCGTATCCCATGGCACGGTGATCGATGACAGGCCCAGCAGCAGCGCAACGACAGGCGCGAAGGCCACGATCATGATGGCGTCGTTGAGCGCCACCTGCGACAGCGTGAAGTAGGGATCGCCCTTGCAGAGTTGCGACCAGACGAAGACCATCGCCGTGCACGGCGCCGCCGCCAGCAGGATCAAGCCGGCGATGTAGCTATCGAGTTGATCTGCTGGCAGCCACCCCGCGAACAGATGGCGCACGAAGATCCATCCGAGCAATGCCATCGAGAACGGCTTGACCAGCCAGTTGACGAAGAGCGTCACGCCGATGCCGCGCCAGTGTTTCGAGACCTGGCCCATGGCGCTGAAATCGATCTTGATCAGCATCGGAATGATCATGACCCAGATCAGCACGCCGACCGGCAGGTTCACCTGCGCCACTTCCATGGCACCAATGGCGTGAAAGACCGATGGCAGCCATTGGCCGAGCAGGATGCCAACGACGATGCAGAACGCTACCCAGACAGTCAGATAGCGCTCGAAGAATCCGATGGCGCTGGGACGCTCTACGGCCCCTGCGGATTGTTGCGCCGTGCTCATTGTTTCGAGGACGCCGAGGCAGCGGAACAAGCGGAAACCGGCGAGCACGGGTTGCCGCCGCAGCAGTTCTCCGTCAGATAGCCCAGCAAGTCATTCATGGTCTCGAAGCGGGCCATGTAGAGGATCGAGCGGCCCTCCTGGCGGCTGGCCAGCAGTCCGGCACGATGCAATTCCTTGAGGTGGAAGGACAGCGATGACGCTGGCATCTCCATCAGTTCGGCAATGCGGCCAGCGGCCAGTCCTTCAGGGCCGGCCTGTACGAGCAGGCGGAAGACGGCGAGGCGGACGGCGTGGGCCAGTGCCGCCAGTGCTTCGAGAGCGTGATCGGTTTGCATCGTTCGAATGTAGTCGAAATATCGAAGGGATGCAACCATGATTTCGGAGGGAATCGCGAGACTGACGTCGGGGAATGGTGGCGGGCGGATTCCATCGGCCAATGCCTTCGATGTTTCCGCCACGCGGCCGAACGACCTTCAGCGCCGAGCTGGCTTATTCGTCAGCCTTTGCGCCTGACTGACGCACGATTTCGGCCCATTTTTTTCCTTCGGAGACGTTGTACCGCGCAAAGTCTGCTGGCGAAGAGCCGATGGGTTCGGCGCCCATGTCGGCATATTGCTGGCGCACGTCCGGACGCTTGAGCGCCGCGGCCGCATGAGCGGCCAGCTTTTCGACCACCGCGGGCGGAGTGCCGCGCGGTGCCCAGAGGCCATACCAGGTGCTGATTTCAAAGCCCGGCAGACCGGACTCCGCAACGGTGGGGACGTCGGGCAAGGCGCTGGCGCGGCGTGCGGTTGTCACCGCCACGGCACGCAGCTTTCCGGACTTGATGAAGGGCATTGCCGAAGGCATCGAATCAAACATCAACTGGATCTGCCCACCCATCAGGTCGGTCAACGCCGGTGCGCTGCCCTTGTATGGCACATGCTGCATCGAGACCTTGGCCGCCAGCTTGAAGGATTCGCCGGCCAGTTGCTGTGCCGAGGCATTGCCCGCCGAACCAAAATTCAGCGAATTGCCCTGGCGCCTGGCATACGCGATCAGGTCCTGCACGGTCCTGACCGGCGAATTGTTGTTGACCACCAGCACCAGCGGCACGTCGGCCAGTTGTGTGATGGGAACGAAGTCCTTGAATGCGTCATAGCGCATCCTGGAATAGATGCTGGGGTTGATCACGTGTAGCGAGGCATTGGCCAGCATCGTGTAGCCATCCGGTGTTGCGCGCGCGACGGCTTCCGCACCGATCATGCCGCTTGCACCGGGTTTGTTGTCGACGACCACGCTCTGACCCAGGCTCTCGCTCATCTTCACGGCCACCACGCGTGCGAGCAGGTCGGTCGGTCCGCCGGCGGGATAAGGCAACACCAGGCGCAGGGGATGTTGGGGGAACTCCTGTGCCGAAGCGCCAGCGGACAGCATGGCGACGGCAGTTCCCGCCAACGCCAGGGCTGTGCGGAGCCGTGGCCACGCAGGTGTTCTGGTTGATGAAGTGTTCACGTCTCTGTCTCCTTGATTTTTATTGCTACCTTGCCAACTACCTTGCGGGATTCCAGCGCGGCGAGGGCATCGCCCAGGCCGGTAAGCGGATAGACTGCGGACACGGTCGGTTCGAGCTTTCCTTCCGCGGCCCATTGCAGCAACGTGGACATGACAGGCTGCAACGCGGACGCATGTTCCGCGCGCTCATTGGTCGGGGTCCAGCCGATGTAACGGCCAAAGAAGAATCCGTGCAGCGTCAGGTTCTTGACCAGCAGCAGGTTGACGGGGGCCTGCGGAATGGAGCCACTGGCAAATCCGATGCTGAGGATGCGAGCGTTAGGCGCTGCCGCGCGCAGCGCTTGTCCAAACAGGTCTCCGCCGACCGGGTCTACCACCACATCCGCGCCGCGGCCATCGGTGAGTGCCTTGACGGATGCCGCGAGATCTTCGGGCGCCAGCGCATGCGTGGCGCCTCGGCGCAGTGCCTCCGCGCGCTTGGCTTCCGTACTGGCGCAGGCGATCACGGTAGCGCCAAGCTGACGACCAATTTCCAGCGCGGCGAGACCAACCCCGGCCCCGGCGCCGAGCACCAGCACGGTGTCTTGCGCGCGCAGTCCGCAACGCCAGACCAATCCGCAATACGCGGTGCCATAAGACAAGGGAATCGGCAGCGCCGACGTTGAAGGCAGCGATTCCGGTACTGGGTAGACCGTGTACTCGGGGAGGGTCAGGCGCTCCGCATAGCCGCCCCAGTCGGCAATCGCAACCACGCGGTCGCCGGGGTGCAGTCGCGTGACGGCATGTCCGCAGGCCACCACGTGTCCCACCACCTCGGTGCCCGGCACGAATGGAAGCGGCGGGCGTCGTTGGTACTGGCCGGCAATCATCAGGCCTGTGGCATGGCTGACGCTGGCGAACTCCACGGCAATCGTGACCGCGTGCGGATCGGTCAGTTCAGGTTCGGCCACGCTCGCGAGTTCTACGTCCTTGACGCTGCCAAATTGCCTGCATACGAGCGCTTTCATTGCGCCTCCGCGAGTTGGGTTGCCGCCTGTCGCACCACACCTTGCTGCAACCATTGGTCGATGGCCTGTCTGGTGAAGCCCGCCTCCTGCAACAGTTGCACCGTATGCTCGCCGTTGTCAGGCGCCGGACCCACGGGGCGACGCATGCCTGTGGCGGGAATGCCGGCAAAGGGCAGTGCCCCCAGCCCGGGCTGTGCGATGGTCTGGAACGTTTGCCGATGCAAAGCCTGGGGGTGCTGCAGCACGTCGGCATAGGTGCGCACCGGCGCATGAAGTACATCGTGACGGGTCAGTTTTTCCTGCCACGCCGCAGTCGTGCCGGTGGCAACGATCTGCGCTACCTGCTGGTTCAGCAGCGCCGCATGCGCCATGCGGGACGCGTTGTTGTCAAAGCGTGCGTCACTCAGCCAATCCTCACGCTCAAGTGCTCGGCAGAGTTTGGCGAACTGGGCATCGTTCAGGGCAAGCAGCGTCACGCTGCCATCGAGCGTGGCATAGATGCCGTTGGGTGCGCTCACCGGTCCGGCAGCGGATGGACCCGCGATGGCATATTCGAGGAGATTGTTGGCTTGCAGCGCGCAGCAGGCGTCGAAAAGATTCAATTCGACATGGCCGCCGCGCCCCGTGCGAAACCGCCGGCACAATGCGGCGGCGCAGGCCTGGGCCGCGTAGAGGCCGGTGGCGGCGTCCGCCAGCAGCATGCCAATACGCCGGGGTGTGCCGTCAGCGTCGCGATTCGCGAACATGAGTCCGGTGTCGGCCTGCATCACGGAATCCGATGCCGGGTAATCGGCATAGGGTCCCTCGGGTCCGTAGCCGCTGATGGAGACATAGACCAGTTCCGGCCGCCGCCTGGCCAGTTCCTCATAGCCCACGCCCAGCCGCTCCGCCACTTGCGGGCGGAAATTCTGCACGACGACGTCGGCCCGAAGCGCCAGTTCCAGCAGCAGGTCCTTCCCCGCGCCGGTCGTGGCATCGATGCAGATACTGCGCTTGCCCGCGTTATAGGCGATGCCCAGCGCACTGGTGCTGCCATGCACAACACCGACCTTGCGGCCCCAGTCGCCAGTTGGCGGTTCGACCTTGACGATTTCCGCGCCTTGCTGCCAAAGGATGTGTGCGCAGTACGGGCCCGCAATGCCCTGGCTGATATCCAGCACGCGCAGGCCCGCAAAAGGCAGCGTTTCAAGGGTTGGATCGGTGTCGTGCGGGGCGTCTCGCATGGGGGTAACTCAGCATGAATTGGCTTGATGCCTATGCTAGGGTTACGCCTGCAGTGAAACAATCCTTCGATTTGTGCCAGTGGTGTTGACTCGTGATTGACAATAGCTTCGACCTCAACCTGATGCGCCTGTTTGTGACGATGGTGGAATCGCGCACGATGACGCTGGCCGCCGAACGCAGCGGCATGACGCGTTCCAACGTGTCGCGCCGCCTGAAGGTGCTCGAGCAACACCTCGGCGCGCAATTGATGCGAAGGACGACGCGGCACGTCGAGTTGACGGAGGCAGGACAACTTCTCTATGCGCACGCGCTGCGCATGCTCGATGAGCTGCAATCGGCCAGCACCGCGATCGACAGTCTTGGCACCGTAGTGCGCGGCGACGTGCGCATTCGCTTGCCTACAGGCCTGGGTCATCTCTATCTGACGCCCTTGCTTCTGGAGTTCGCCCGCGTCTATCCGCAGATATCGCTGCGCGTGGCGATCAATGACAACATTGGCGATCTGATTTCCGCGGAAGTCGATGTGGCGTTGAAAATTACCTCGCAGCCGCCGGATGATCATGTGGCACGACGCATCTGCGGCGTCGGCTGGTGCCTGTGTGCAACGCCGTCGTTTCTGGAAGGTCGCGCCCCAATCCTCAGTGTGGCCGACCTGGAGCGTTACGACATGATTGCACCGGCATCGCTGGGCCGGCGCTTCACGCTCAAGGTCTGGATGGCAGGCACGCCGCAGACGCTGCGCGTGTCACCGCGCATTCAGTCCGGCGACTATCCCTTTCTGCTCGAGTCCATGATGGCGGGCCTTGGCGTGGCGCTGTTGCCGCGCTATGCCGTCTGGCGGCAGCTACAGGCGGGACAGGTGCAGGAGGTGCTTGCAGAATGCGAGGCGGAGGGCGTGGGCGACAGCGTCTATATGCTGACGGCGCCAAGCCGCTTTCCCACGCTGGCGACGCGCACGTTGATGGACTTCATTCGCATGCACCTGGAGCGGCAGGCCGAAAGCTGGGGGCAGAGCGCGAAACGTCAGCAAGCCTGACTCCAACATAACGTTCTCCAGTCACTGGATCGCGTTGCCTTCAAAGTATTGCAATGCAACTCAATTGCATTTATTCTAGTATTCGCAACAGTGTTGCAAATACTGACTGAGCCTGCGCGCCCCGCTTCCTTGACATCCACCCGTCTGACCACCTGGATTCTTATCCTCCTTCTGCTGTTGCAGGGGTGGGCGGCGCTCGCACATGTGCATGGCAGGCATTCCGGCATGGGCGACGGATGGAGTATCGGCAGCAGCGAATTCGCGACGCAAGCCAGCGTGGCAGGGGACATCACGTTCGCGTTGAACGAGTCCGCCGATGAGGACGGGCAAAGCGAGCCGACGGAAAGTTGCCGGTGCCTCTGGTGCTCCGCGCGGTTGCATGCGGTGGCGTGCCTGCTGATTCTGGCGGCCGTGCTGCTCGGCACGGTTCGCCATGTCGAGCGGCTTGTCTTTCGCGTCATCACACCCGTCTGGCGTACCCGCTTCGTACCTCGCATAGGCTCGCGCGCCCCGCCCGCGATCTGAGTCTTCTGGCGCTCGCGAGTTGTGAGCGCTGTCTCCTTCCCTCCCTTTCCCTTTTTATCGCCGCCCTCACGCGCACTGTCGCGGGATGGCTGCCGGCCGTACCTACCATGCAAAAGAACAAGATGCCGCGCCTCACGCGCATTGCCGCGTTGATTTCCCTTGCCTTCAGCGGCCCCGGTCAGGCCGCGCCTGCCGATCCGCCCGAGACGGTCCTGCCAACGGTAAGCGTGGTGGCCGATACGTCGATCGACATGCAGGGCAAGCGCACCATCGTCACGACTGACAGCACCGGCCTGCCTGCGGTGGTATCCACGATTTCCCAGGAAGAACTGGGCACCATCAACATTGGCCGTGACATCTCGAACATGTTCCGCCGCGTGCCTGGCGTGGTTGCGAACAACATCGACCAGGGCGATACCGGCAACGGTTTTCGCATGCGGGGGTTTGCCACGCAGGGCACACACGGTGCCGATACCGCGGTGTATGTCGACGGTGTGCCGCAGAACACGCCATCCAGTCAGGCGGGAGCGGGGCACGGTCCGGCCTTTCTCGAATGGCTCACGCCCGAGATGATCGGCCAGATCGATGTCATCAAGGGGCCGGTGTCGGCGCTCTATGGCGACCAGAACCGTGCCGGTGCGGTGCCGATAGCAACGGTCTCGGGCGATGTGCCATCGAGCATCTCGCTCGGCTTCGACCGGTACGACGGCAAGCGCGCTTCGCTCGTGCTGTCTGGCAGCTACGCGTTCCGGCCGGAATCGCCGCCGATCCAGTCGGTGTTCGTGGCCGACGTGTACCGCACGCACAGCTATCGCTACGACGGCAGCACGGACCGCGACAACTTCATGTGGAAGCTGACGACCAAGGTGGGCGATGGTATCTACAGCCTGCGGCTCAACCACTATCGCGCCGACTATCGTTCTGCGGGCTACCTGCTGCTCAGTGACCTGCAATCGGGCAAGGTCGACCCGCGCTCCACGCAGGCGGGCCTGCCCGGCTTCGGCAGCGGCAGGCGCACGATGTTCGCGCTCAACCGCGCGCCGGCGTCCGGGGAAGGCGGCTGGTACGCCACGGTCTACGGCGAAGCATTCGACCGTCAGCGCGGCATCACCAATACCAGTACACAGCAGACCGTGGGCACCGACGACCGCAACATCTTCGGCGGCCGCCTCGCCAACAATTTTGTGTTCGGAGACCGGGCTGCATTGATGATCGGTGCCGAGCTGCGCCGCGATCATGGCGATGCACAGCGGCAGATCTGGATGAATGGCGTGCCGACCGCCAACTACGTCAATGCGCAGGGACTGAACCTGCTGACCTATGGATTGTTCGTGCAGGGGCAGGTCAGGCCGCTCGACTCGGTAAAACTGACTGCGGGCGTGCGGCGCGACTGGTTCGACTACGACATCGACAACCGCAAACTGCCGGGCGCCAGTACACACTATTTCTCGGGCGTGACGACGCCGAAGTTTGGCGCGGTCTGGTCCGTGCTGCCCCGACTCGATCTCTTTGCCAACGTTGCGCAAGGGTTTCGCTCGCCAGCGGCGGAGCAGATCAGCAGCAGCGGCGGTACGGGGCCACTGGGCGCACCCGGTGGCGTGATCTACGATGTGTCGCCATCGAAGGTGAAGTCCTATGACGTGGGATTCACCACCACGCCAGTGGACAGCGTGACCCTGACTGCCGCGGCCTACTACACGCTCAACGAGGATGAGATCGTCGCCCAGCCCGATGGCTCGTTCAAGTCCGTGGGCGACACCACGCGCAAGGGGTACGAGATCGAGGCGCGCTGGCGTCCGCTGCGCCAGTTCTCGATGTACGCCAGCTACGGTCACATCATCGAGGCCCAGGCCAACAACCCACTGCCGAATACCGGTGCAAAGCTGTCCGTGCCACGCCATCAGGTGAAGGTGGGCGCCGAATACAAGCAGAAGGTGCAGGCGGCGATGCTGACGCTGAATGCCGATGCCTACCTGACCTCGGGCATTCCGTACTACATGGGCACGCCGCAGACGCAGTTGCGCGACATGCCCACCTACACGCGCTTTGATCTGCGCGCGGTGCTGGACTGGAAGCAGTATCAATTGTCGGCATATGGCGTGCTGCAACCGCATCGTTTCTCGACCGAGGCTGCATACGGCAGCGCGGCGGGATTGCTGGTGGCGCCGCAGCCCAAGTGGCAATTCGGCGTATCCGGTCGCTATTTCTTCTAAGGCAGTCACATGCTCGACATCTCCGATCTGGTGGTGCGCCGGGGCCGCCGCACCGTCATTCACCACCTGAGCCTGGCTGTGCCGAAGGGAAAGGTCTACGCGCTGCTGGGCGGCAATGGCGCGGGCAAGACCACTACGCTGGATGTGCTGCTCGGATTGGTGACACCCGCCAGCGGTGTCGTCACGCTCGATGACATGCCGCTGCAGGACAGGCGCGTCAACACCAGCCGCATCGCCTATCTTCCCGAGATCGTGGCGCTGTATCCCTATCTCACCGGAATCGAGAACCTGCGGTATTTCTGTGCGGTGGGCGGCATCGATCTCTCGCGTGAGCAGGCCGTGGGCTTGCTCTGCGCGAACGGCCTGCATCCCGAGGCACACGGTGTGCGCGTCGCGCAGTATTCGAAAGGCATGCGGCAGAAGGTGGGCCTTGCCATCGCACTGGCAAGGCCAGCGGCACTGCTGCTGCTGGACGAGCCCACGTCGGGGCTCGATCCGGGCGCGGCCGACGAGATGGCGCAGCGTGTGCGTCGCGCTGCTGACGGCGGCATGGCTGTCCTGATGACCACGCACGACCTGCTCAATGCGAAGCAGCTTGCGGATCGCATCGGCATTCTGCGTGGCGGCGTGCTGGTGGCCGAATTCGATGTTGGCACCATCGGCATCGAAGACCTGTTCCGCGCTTACCGGGCATGCATGCGTGACAGCGTGGAGGGCCAACCATGATTCGCGCAATCGTCGTGAAGGAAATGCGGGCGCAGTGGCGTGAAGGGCGGATGCCGATGCTGTGGCTGCTGGGCGTTGGTCTCATCGGCTTGATCCTGCTGGTGTCGGTGCAACGCTGGGAGAGGTTGCAGCAGGAGATCGCGCAGGTGGAAGCGGCCACGCGCCAGCAATGGGACGAGCAGGGCGCCAACCATCCGCATCGTGCGGCGCACTTTGGTCTGTACGCGTTCCGGCCGACCTCGACGCTGTCCATCATCGAGCCGGGACTGTCCGACTATTTCGGGCAGGCGCTGTGGCTGGAACCGCATCGACGCAATGTCGGCAGATTCGAACCCGCACAGGATGCCTTGCCGTCGATCCGGTTCGGGGATGTCAGCGCCGGATTCCTGCTGGCAACGCTGCTGCCGCTGCTCGTCATCGCATTGACCTACGATATCATCGGCGCCGAGCGGCAGTCGGGCACGCTGCGTATGCTGTATGCCAATGGCATGCGGCGGCGAGCGTGGATAGCGGGCAAGATCGCCATGCCGATGCTGTGCCTTGCTAGCCTTGTGACGATGGCGATGGCCGCAGCGTTGTGGCTGACCGGATCGAGCGGGACACGTGCGGACCTCGCGCGGACGCTGACCATGGGCGCGGCCTATCTCGCCTACGCGATGGTGCTCGTGGGTATCGGTGTTGCCGTGTCGATCCGTGTGTCGGCATCGCGCGCGGCTTTGCTGGTGCTGCTGGCCTTCTGGCTGGTGACCACGGTTGCCATTCCGGCGGTGGCGGCGGGCGTAGCGGCGCGCGTGGCACCGCTGCCCACTGCGCAGTCCTTCTGGTCGGCCATCGAACGGGACTATCAGCAAGGCTTGCCCGGCGATGGTGACCTCGCAACGCGCGGGCTGCGATACGACAAGGCGTTGCTGACGCGCTATGGCGTGAGTCGGCTCGATGACTTGCCTGTGGGTGCGGCGGCGATGCGCAGGCTGGCGCGCGATGCTTACGCGGATCGCGTCCACACCTTGCATTTCGACGCGCTCTGGAAGCGGTATCAACGGCATGAAGACATGATGCGCATGGCGGCGCTGTTCAGTCCCGCGCTGGCGGTGCGCAACCTTGCCATGAAGATGGCAGGCACTGACCTCTCGCACCAGCGCCACTACGACGACGCTGCCGAGCACTATCGGCGCGTGGTCAATCGGACTATCGACGAATGGGACGTGGCGCATTCGCGCGGCATGCCTTCGTCGGATGCGCGCTACGCGGATGCTGCACTGTGGCGCGCGATTCCGCCCTTCACATATACGTCGCCGTCCGCCGCGTTCGCATGGCGGTCTGCCTTGCCCGAGATCGCGATGCTTGCCGCATGGGGCGTCATGGTGACGCTGGGCTTGGTGTGGTCGATGCGGAGGATGCGTCCATGATGTGGCTGATTGCAGAATGGCGCCGCCTGTATCGACAGCGCAGCGCGCAGATCGGCCTGTTGCTGTTCGGCGGATTGCTTTGTCTCTACGCGGTCTTGTCCGGCGCGCGGGCGGAAGATTGGCGTAGCAAGTTGCAGGCATTGGGAGACGCGGATCGCGCGGTCGTCATCGAGGCGCACACGATGGCGTCACACCATCGTCCAGCATCGCCAGAGCAGGCCGCCGGTGCCGCATTTCACTTCGCGAAGTCGTCGGCGCCGCACGCGATGCTCGCGCCATCGGGCGGACTCGCCCTGGGCAGCAGCGCGCTCGATGTGTTGCCGCCGGCCGTCAGGGTGACGGTGGAGAGCCGCCACACCAGCAGCCGTCACGACGCCACATTGGCAAATCCACTGCTGCAGCGCTATGGTGGCTTCGATCTTGCCACGGCCATCGCATTGCTGACGCCGCTAGCGATGATCGCGCTCTGTGCGGGCATCGCGCAGGGCGCGCGTGAAGCGGGCACCTGGCGGCTGACGGTGGCGCATGGGTCGGGGCAGGGAAGATGGATTGCCGCCGCCATCGTCGTGCGCGCCGCTGCGGTCTGGATGGTTGGCGCTGTGGCGTCCTCGTTCGCATTCGTACTCGATAGTGGCGCAACCCTTGGTGCTTACACTGCGTGGCTCGTGTTCCTTGTTGTCTTTGTGGCATGGTGGGCTGTCGCATGTGCAATGCTGAACCGGTTGCCCGGATCGGAAGCCACGGCTATCTTCGCGGGCCTTGGCTTGTGGGCCGTCACGACGTTTGGCGTGCCGGCGATGCTGGGTGCGAGGCTGGACCAGCAGATTCCAATCGCATCGCGCCTCGCGACAGTGGTCCAGATCCGCAACGTGCAGCAGGATGCGGAAGCGCAGATGCCTACGCTGGTGGAGGACTGGTATCGTGCGCATCCCGCATGGACACCCACTGTGCCGACGTCGCACAAATGGCCGGTGACCTTCCTGCCGCGCTATATCGACCAGGAAGCGCGTCTCGGTCCGATCATGGCCGCATTCCATGAGACACGGGCAGCGCGGTACGTTCAGGCCGAGCGATGGGCGTGGCTGTCGCCGGCGCTCTCGGCGCTATACGTTGCAGACCGGCTGGCCGGGACGGATGCGCCGCGTTACGCGCGCTTCGCCGCCGCCGTGGATGCGCATGAGACCGCCTGGCGCGCGTTCTTCGTTCCGCGTGTCATGAGCTATCGCGGCGTGTCATCCGAAGAGTACGGGCGGTTGCCCGCATTCACATGGGATGGTGAGTCGTCGGAGGGAGCGTGGCGTCTGATATGGCCGCTGCTTGGCTTCGCAGCACTGGGCAGTCTGCTGCTGGCCGGATGGCGGGGCAACAGATGGAAGGGTTGGCGCACGCGGTGATCATAATGTGTGTGGATCGACCGTGATGACCCGCATGGCATAGCCAGCGTCGCTCATCACATCGGCATGGTGTTCGTCAGAGGTGTGGCGTCATGCCATCGGACAAACTGATCCGATAGGCGCGGAATGCAGGCCAAAGCGAGGCGAGGGCGCCCGCGGCGATGATTGCTGCCAATACGGGCAACTCGCTGGCTTGCGGCCACACGACCGGTAGTGCCATGCCGAATGTCGATGCCAGCCATCCCGCCGCAAGGAACGACACGCCGGACAGCAGCAGATAGCCAGCGATCGTGCCCACCAGCATCAGGCATACCCCTTCCGCGACGAGAAGCATGAGGACATCGCGCGGACGCGCACCCATGGCGCGAAGGATGGCCAACTCGCGACGCCGTTCTCCCAACGCAGCCAGAATCGACGACATCAGGCCGGCCAGGCCTACGGCGACCACCATCCACGACATCAGCAGCAACCCTTTCTCGATCATGCCGACGGTATCCCACAGTTCGTCGAGCGCCACGCCAGGCAGCACCGCCATGAGCGGCTCCTTCTGGTCCTCGGCAATCTGTGACTGCACGGCGAAAGCGCGAGACCGCAGCTTCAATCCCACAAGTACGCCAGTCACTGTCTTCGGGGTCAGGTCGAACTTCTTGACGAGTTCCGCAGGGATGGCCATGCCCGGGATGGGCACGCCCGCTTGCCAGTCGAGGTGAATCGCCTCCATGCCAGCCAGGCCGATGTGGACTGTCCTGTCCACCGGCGTACCGGTCGGCGCAAGAATGCCGGTGACGACGAATGGCTTGTCGGCGTGCTTGAGATCGTCGCCCATGGCCTCCAGGCCGCTGCCATGGCCAAGAACGATCTTGTCTCCGAGGCGATAGCCGAGCCGACGCGCGACCTCCGCACCCAGAACGGTGTCGAAGATGCCATCCAGGCCTGGCCTGCCGTCTGCGATTCGCAATGGCTGCCTGTCACCGTATTGGTAATGGCGGAAGTAGTCCGTCGTGGTGGCGAGCACCGGAAATCCGCGATGCGAATCGCCGAGCGATATCGGGATCGTCCACGCAACAAGCGGATGGCTCGCCAGGCGTTGGGCGCTAATCCAGCTCATGTTGTTCGTGGCGCTTCCCAGCCGGAACACCGTGTACAGCATCAGTTGGGTAGGACTCCCCCTTGCGCCGACAACCAGATCCGTTCCGGAGATCGATTGAGAGAACCCTTGCCGGATCTGATGGCGTAGTCGTTCAACGCCAAGCAGCATCGCCGTGGATAGCGCGATGGCGATCACCATCAACACCAGGTTGTGGCGCCGGTTCCAGGCGCTGCGCGCTGCGAGCCCGAGTATCGTGCTCATGGACGTTCTTCCCCGGTTGCCGGCATGGTGAACTGCATGTCAAACCGGGAGGCCAGCCGCATGTCATGGCTGACGAAGACCAGACTCGCGCCCGCGGCCTCGCATTCGCGCATCAGCAACGACATGAAGGCGGACTGGCGATCGGCGTCCAATGCAGAGGTGGGCTCATCGGCCAGCACAAGGCGAGGCCGGCCAAGCAGCGCGCGTGCGGCGGCAACCCGCTGCTGCTGCCCGACCGAAAGCTGGGCCGCAGGCCGTTGCCACAGTGACGCATCCAGATTCAGCCTGCCGAGCAGCATCTCCGCCGCATCGCCAATGGTCGGCCCTTGCGCCAGCGCGCGTTCGCGGCGCTGTCGGGAGAATCGGCATCCGAGCAATACGTTGTCCTTCACGGACAGATAGGGAAGCAGATTCAGTTGCTGAAAGATGATGCCGATGTGTTCGGCACGATGCCGGTCGCGCTGCGCGGCACTCAGCTTGCGCAGCGCGGTGTGCTGCACGACGATTTCCCCCTGCTGAGGCACAAGCACCCCGGCAATGAGGTTGAGCAGCGTGCTCTTGCCGCTGCCACTCGGACCCGAGACGAACACGCGCTCGCCGGCACGCAACTCCAATGCAGGAATGGCAACGCTCGGCGCCGACTGCCCCGGCCAGCGAAACGCGACGTCCTGGATCGACAGAACAGGTTCCATGTCTTTCACTTCCGGTCACCAGGCAATGCGGGCGTTTCGTGGCGACAGGACAGTGCGACCCTGGCGCTGCGGCCAAGGATGCCAGTCGCCACGGGAATGCGTTGGAAAGTCATGCTGCGCCACGGCAAGGGGGAGAGGAGAATTCGCGATATTAATGCAACAGTGTTGCATTGTCGATCATGCCGCGAAGTCTCGGTGCTTCAACCTGGAAATGGAAGACTGCTGCGCGCGTTCGGTCAGGTGGACCGCTCTCATCACGCCAAACGGAATTCGCGCATCCTGGCAGGTAACCTGACCCCGGCATGCACTAGGCTTCTACGCAATCGGAGATGCATGAGAGGTGGAGCATGCGATGCGCGTAATGGGCAAGCTGGTATCCCTCGTCAACCGCCGGGCGTTGCGGACCGAAGGGCACGTGTTCGCGGTAACGCCCGAGCGCATTGCGTGGATGGAGGGCTTTCAGGCGTTGGTGGCGATGGCACCGATGCTCTGCGCGGCGGTGCTGCTCGACCGTTCCGAGATCGCGTTCGGCGCGGTGGCGGCGTTCTGGACTTGCCTGTGCGATCCGCAGGGTTCCACCGCCGGACGGCTGAAGGCGATGGGCATATTCATCGCGCTCGGCGCGGCCGTTCTGCCAATAGCCGCGTACAGCGCGCATTTCGGATTTGCGGCGAGCGTGGCGGCGCTGCTCGTTCTGGTATTTCTCTGCGGCCTGACGCGCTCTTACGGCCCCGTGCTGGGACCGATGCCGGCACAGGCCGGCTTGATCGCTTCGCTGGCCGTGGTCATCGGCATTGCATCCCCTGCACCGTTGTTGGGCGCACTGGTGCAGGCCGGATACTTCCTGCTCGGCTCGTTGTGGACAGTGCTGTTCTGTGTGGTGTTGTGGCCCGTGCCGTTTTCGCAGAGCGCCTGCCGGACCTTGGCATCATTGTTCGGGCGGCTCGCGGACATGGCCGGTGTCCTGCAAGACCTCGATCCCGGCACCGGGCGGGATGCCGAGCGATGGATCGCGTTCGATACGGTGTATCGGCGCGGCGTGCGGTTGTCGATCGAGCGGGGCAGGGCGCTTGCAGCGCATGACCTGCGGACCGGCGCGATCCTGGGGCCTGGGATCGACGCAGCAGGCAGGGTGTTCTCCGCGCTGATCGCCATCGGGCATTTTCGTCGGCAGACCACACGGATACCCGATCCCGATGTCGCGTCCCTGCTTGACGATCTCCATCGGCTGTTGAGCGATGTGACCCTGCAGGCCGAAGACGGGATGCCATTTCCGCCGCAGTTGGCCGCGCAGGTGGAGATCTTGCTGCAGCGCATCGATGGCCGCAACGACACGACTGCGCGGGCGGTGGCGTTTGCGGCAAAGGCAATCGGCCGCGTGGCACGCCGGGAGGCATTGGAGCCAGCGCCGACCGCAACGTCGGCAACGCCTCGCGGTTGGGGCGTGCCTGACGCCATGGTGTGGCGCCACGCCCTTCGCGTAGCCGTGGCATCCGGCCTGGCATACGTGATCGGCACAATGTTCAGCGTCACGTTTGCCTACTGGGCGGCGATTGCCGCAATCGTGGTGACACAGCCGCTCTCCGCGAACACATGGCTACGCATTGTGGAGCGCGCGGTGGGCACGTTGGTGGGTGGCTCGATGGCCGCGGTGTTGCTGGCGTCACTGTCGAGCCCTGCTGCGATGGTCATGGCCATCCTGCCGCTGGCGGCCGTGACGGTTTCACTGAGACTGGTGAATTACGGGCTGTTCGTGATCTTCCTCACGCCGATGTTCATGCTGCTCTCGGATTTCATCCATCCGTCGGGTGGACTGATTGCTGCGCGCCTGACCAATGAAATGCTCGGCGCGATGGTTGGCGTGGCCGCGAGCTTCCTGTTCTGGCCAGAAAAGGAGCGCCACGTGCTGGAGACCGCGATCAAGGCGTCGCTCTCCGCCAATATGGCGTTCGCCTCCGCCGTACTGCGTCTCGATTGTGATGACACGTCAACGCTCGACCAGCTTCAACGTGACGCCGGCCTGGCCAGCACGCGGCTGGAAGTGGCGCGTGAACGCATGCTGCTGGAAGGCTACTGGCGTTCGGCGCGTTTCGAGCGGCTGCAGCAAGTCATCGTCGCGATTCGGTCGGTCTGCGGTGCGGCGGCGGTGGTCGAGGTGTTGCGCAGTGGTTTGCCCGACGAAGCAGACCGTCAACGCGCCGCACGATACGAGGCGTTGACGGCCAGCCTGCTGGCGATGCTGGATGCGGGGCCGGGCGTGCAAGCTGCCCCGGACGCGGCGCTTTACCGTGATACGTCCGGAGACGAACTTGACCTGGCAGTCCGGCACCTCGTGACGACGCTGCCGGACCTCGTTGCCGGTCGCGCCGCGTTGGCTACTTCGCCGCGTTGAGTGCCTCGACAATGGCTTTGCCCACCGCCGCGCCGGAAGCGGGGTTCTGGCCTGTGATCAGGCGGCCATCGACAACGAGCTTCTCCTGCCAGGGCGCCACCGAAGAGAACTCGGCGCCTTCCTCGCGCAGTGCATCTTCGAGCATGAAGGGCACATCGTCCTTGGCATAACCGTTTTCTTCGGCGTTCGAGAATCCCGTCATCCGCTTGCCCTTGACGAGCGGCGTGCCGTCGTCGAGCTTGACCCCCACCAGCGCGACGGGGCCGTGGCACACCGCGGCCACGACCTTGCCGCCGTTCCATGCGCGCAGCACGGCAGCCTTCACGTCGGGATCGCTGGCGATATCGACCATCGGCCCCAGGCCGCCCGGAAAGAAGATGGCGTCGTAGTCGACCACATCGACTTCCGACAATTTGCGGCTGTGCGCCATCCGGCGGATCGCCACGCTCTTGCTGAACGCGACCTGCGACGGGTCTTTCTCGTCGTAGCCGTCAAAGGGTGGGTTGCCTCCCTTGGGCGATGCGTACTCGATGGCAATGCCAGCGGCGTCGAGTACCTCGTACGGATGCGCGACCTCGGGATAGAAGTAACCGGTGCGGCGCTTCTTCGGTCCGATCTCTGCGGCGTTGGTGAGGATGAACAGCACGTGCTTGACGGTCATGGCGGGGCTCCGTGGAATGTGCGCGGGCATTGCGCGATGCGCCGTTAAGCCTAGTCAAATTGGCGCCGGTCCGATAGCGCCTTGCGTTGACGACTTCGATGGGCTAACACCTATCAGGTTGTCCCGTCCGCAATACCTTCACGATCTGCACTGGACCCCGGCAGTGGAGCCTTCGATGACAAGCGATGCCCCCAGCACAATGACTTCGCGCCGCGAGCAGATGTATCCGCGGATCACGGAAGCCGAGATCGAGCGCATGATGCGCTTCGGCACGCCGCACACCTACGAGACCGGCGTGCACCTGCAGACAACGGGCGTGCGCACGCCCGGCATGTTCCTGATCCTGCGCGGCGTCGTCGCCATCATCCAGCGCGACGGCATGGGCAATACGCGTCCCATCGTCCAGTTCGGGCGCGGCGACTTTGCTGCCGAACTGGGTGCGATGTCCGGCAAGCCGTCGCTGGTGGATGCCGTGGCGATTGGTCGCGTGGAGGCGCTGTTGATCGCACCGCGTCAGTTGCGCGCGCTGATCGTGGCCGAGGCCGACCTTGGCGAGCGGCTGATTCGCGCGTTGATCCTGCGGCGTGTGTCGTTGATCGAATGGGCGGCAAGCGGGCCCGTGCTGATCGGTCGCACGGGTTCGGCCAATCTGTTGCGGCTCGAAGGATTCCTGCGCAGCAACGGCGAACCGTATCGCGTGCTCGATGCGCAATTCGATGCCGACGCGGCGGCGTTGATCGAGGAGTATGGGGCGGCGCCCGGAGAAGCGGTGGCCGTCTGTCCCGATGGATCGGTACTCGTCAATCCGACGGAAGCGGCACTGGCACGCTGCATGGGCATGGTGGATACCGAGGAGCGCCACGAGATTTTCGATGTTGCGGTGATCGGTGCGGGGCCGGCGGGTTTGGCGACTGCGGTGTATGCGGCATCCGAGGGGCTACACGTGGTGGTGCTGGATCGCCGCGCCTATGGCGGGCAGGCCGGTGCGAGTGCGCGCATCGAGAACTACCTGGGTTTTCCGACGGGGATATCGGGTGCGGCATTGACGGGGCGCGCGCATGTGCAGGCCGAGAAGTTCGGCGCCGAGATCCTGATACCGGCCGAGGTGCAGCGGCTCGATTGTTCGCGCTCGGCATCGGATCATGCGGTGCGATTGCAGTTGACCGATGGACGCTGGCTGCGTGCACGCACCATTGTGATTGCGAGCGGTGCGCGCTATCGTCGGCCCGCCGTGCCCACACTGTCGGACTACGAAGGCAGGGGCGTGTGGTACTGGGCTTCGGCCATCGAGGCGCGGCAATGTGCGCAAGCGGAAGTGGCGCTGGTGGGCGGCGGTAATTCGGCAGGGCAGGCTGCGGTGTTTCTGTCGCAGCATGCGTCGCGCGTGCATGTGCTGGTGCGTGGCCCCGGGCTGAAGAGCAGCATGTCGCGTTACCTGATCGATCGCATTGGTGCCGCGCGCAATATCGAAGTGCGACCTTTCACCGAGATCGTCACGCTGCACAAGGGTGACTGTAACGGCCTGATTGGTGTGACGTGGCAGGACCGCCGCTCGGGCGCCACGGAAATGAAGGCACTCAAGAACATCTTCCTGTTCGTCGGGGCCGACCCTGAAACGCAGTGGCTGGGCGATTGCGGTGTGCTCACGGATCGATCCGGGTTTGTGCTCACGGGGCCGCACGCAGAGATGCCAGGCATGGAGCGCGAGCTTGGCGCACTGGAAACCTGCGTGCCCGGCGTGTATGCAGTGGGCGATGTGCGGTCGGGATCGATCAAGCGTGTGGGCGGGGCGATTGGCGAAGGCGCGGCAGTTGTTGCGCAGATTCATCAATACCTTGCCTTGTTCAGTGATCCGGCTGCGGTGGATGAAATGCCAGCCGCGCGAACGTAGGAGCAGATATGTCCAGATTCGTTGCCTTGTGGCGCGCACTATCGATGGTGTTGCTGGCCGCTTTCGCAAGCCTTGCCAGCGCGCAGCAGCAGCCTGCGAAGACCGTGGTGCTGGTTCACGGCGCGTTTGCCGATGGTTCGTCGTGGCAGAAAGTGATACCGGAACTGCAGAAGGCGGGGCTCAGGGTCGTGGCGGTGCAGAATCCGCTCGACTCGCTGGAGAATGATGTGGCCGTGACCCGGCGCGCGATCCGCGAAGCCGATGGGCCCGTGGTGCTGGTGGGACATTCCTGGGGCGGGGTCGTCATCACGGAGGCGGGCAACGATCCGAAAGTCCGCTCGCTCGTCTACGTCGCAGCATTCGCGCCGGACACCGGACAGTCTGCACACGATATCGCCGGAAAATATCCACAGCCGCCCGGGCAGAAAACCTTCGTCAAGGATGCGGACGGCTTTCTGAAAGTCAGCGACGAAGGCGTGCGCAAGTACTTCGCCGCCGATCTCACCCCTACGGAACAGGACGTGATCGCAGCCGTGCAGGGCAGGTTTCATGTGCGCACCCTGACTGCGCCGATCAGCCAGGCGGCATGGCGCACGCGTCCGTCTTTCATGGTGGTGTCCATCAACGACACGATCATCTCGCCGCAGCTCCAGCGCGATCAGGTACAGCGCGCGAAAGCCACGGCAATTGAGGTGCCATCGAGCCACGTCGCGATGCTGTCGCATCCCAAGGCAGTCGCGGATTTGATCGCGAAGGCGGCAAAGTAGGGCGCTTCGACGTGCAACTGCGGCGCGTCGAAGCGGTATCCCATCCTCCACCCATCCCTCAGAACTTGTAGCTCACCGTTCCCAGCACGGTGCGGCGGCTGCCGTAATAGCATCCCGTCGCGGAGATGCACGTGCTGACGTAGCGGCGGTCGAACAGGTTCGTGGCGTTGACGGCCACCTTCACGCCACGAAGCTGCAGCGGCGATTTGGCAAGGTCGTAGCTGAGTGCGGCGTCGAACAGCGTGGCGGCGGGTACGCGGTAGACGTTGGCCGCATCGCCGTAGGACTTGCCGATGTAGCGCACGCCTGCGCCGATGCCGAATCCTTGCAGTGCGGTGGTGTGGAACTGGTAGTACGTCCACAGCGAGGCCTGGTGCTGCGGCACGAAGGGCAGCGCATTGCCGAGCGTGCTGGCGCCGCGTGCGTTGGCATTGGCTTTCAGCACTTCGGTGTCGGAGTACGCATAGGAGGCCACCACGTCGAGTCCGCGCGCGAGGCTCGCCTTGCCTTCGAGTTCCACACCGCGCACGCGGGCTTCGCCGCTCTGCGTGTTGTAGTTGGTGTTCAGCGGATCGGGCGTCAGGACGTTGGTCTGCCGCAGGTCGAACGCCGACAGCGTGACAAAGGCATTCACGCCCTTGGGCTGATACTTCACGCCAACTTCGGTCTGACGGCCGCGCGTGGGTTCGAACGGCGTCCCTGCGCGCCCGGTGCCGGCCTGCGGCTGAAACGATGTGGCAAAGCTGGCGTAAGGCGCGATGCCATTGTCGAACTGGTACACCACACCCGTGCGCCCCGTGAAGGCGTTGTCGCTCTGCCGGGAGTTGACGGTGTTGCCGGTCTGCGCGGTCAGCGTGTTGGTATCGCTGCCAGCCCAGTCGTAACGGCCACTGAGCAGGAAGGTCCATCGGTCGATAGCGAGGCTGTCCTGCACGTAGCCGCCCACCTGATGGCGGCTCTGGTCCACGCGCGTGCCGAGCGGCGGACGCGTGACGGGTGCGCCATAGACCGGATTGAAGACGTCGATGGCGCGCACGGCTACCAGTTGCGATTCTTCGTAGCGCGCGTCCTCGTACTGATAATCGACGCCAAGCAGCAGCGTGTGTTGCACCGGTCCCGTGCGGAAATTGGCTTCGGCCTGATTGTCGATCGAGAACACACCGCTGCGTTCCGGGAAGGCCCAGCCGTAGCGGCTTTCCGTGCGCAGGTCGGGGTTCATCGCCAGGCCCTGCACGCGCTGGGTATCGGTGTCGATGTAGCTATAGCGGGCGTTCTGACGGAACTGCCACGTCTCGTTGGCCCGATGCGCGAACTTGTAGCCGAACATCATCTGCTCGCTTTCGAACTTGTCGTAGGCGGGCTCGCCGATAAAGCGGTTGCTCGGAATGCTGCCGTTGGGGTTGGGAAGCAGCGTGCCCGCGGCCGGCAGCGCGGGTGATGCGCCGCCGCCATCGGAACGGATCTTCTGGTACTGCGCCATCAGCGTCAGCGACGTGTCCGTGCTGGGTCGCCATGTCAGGCTCGGCGCCACCATCACGCGTCGCTCGTCGATATAGTCGAACTCCGTGTTGGTATCGCGCGCGAGTGCCACCACGCGATACAGCAGCTTGCCTTCCTCGTCCACCGGGCCGGTCAGGTCGAACGCGCCCTGAGCGCGGTCATGGCTGCCGGTCTGCAACACCACCTCGCGCGAGGTCTGCGCCTGCGGCAGCTTGCTCACCAGATTCAGCAGGCCACCCGGCGAACTCTGGCCGTACAGCACGGAGGCGGGGCCTTTCAGCACTTCCACGCTTTCCAGCGCATACGGATCGATGCGGGGCTGCGAATAGCCGCGCGCGCCATAGGGCAGGCGCAGGCCGTCGAGGTAGCGCAGCGGCACGAAGCCGCGCACGGCCAGCCAGTCATAGCGCAGGTCGGTGTCGCCATACTGGTTCACCACGCCAGGTGTGTATTGCAGCGCCTGCATCACGCTCTGCACGCCCTGCTCGTCCATCTGCTCGCGGGTAACCACGTTGATGGTCTGCGGAATGTCGATCAGGGGCGTGGAGGTCTTGCCGCCACTGGTACGAAGCGGCACAACGCCGTCGGCGGCGGCTGAGCGGTCTGCGCTATCCATGCGCACCGTGACCAGCGGGAGTGTGGCGGCACCGGACTCGACCGGCGCCTGGACGATGGAGAACGTGCGCGGGCCATTGCTGACCACGCGCAGCCCGGAACCGGCCAGCATGCGGGCCAGCGCATCTTCGATCGTCAGCGTGCCACGCACGGCTGGCGCACGCAGGCCATCGGCGAGATCCGAGGCAAAGAGGATCTGGGTGTCGGACTGGCGTGCCAGCGCGGCCAGCGACTGCGAAAGCGGCTGGGCGGGAATGTCGATGGGACGCGCGGCGCCCTGTGCGATGGCACCGGCGGCCAGCATGGCGGCGAACAAGGGAACCAATGCGGCAAGCGGTCGCACGGCACGACGGGGGGCGGGGGCAGCGGTCCGCCGACGAACATTGAAAATCACGAAAACTCCTGATGGCGGGCCGATCGATTCGGCCGTTTCATGGAGTTGCCGTCTCACGTCGTGGGTTTGTACACCTTTGGGGTGAAAATTTTTTGGTGGGCTGATATTGCTACGATCACGCTCCGCTATGCGCTCTTTTTGCTCCCCTCTCCCGCAAGGCGGGAGAGGGGCTGGGGGAGAGGGCCGGCGGTGCAATCACAAACAGGTCGCAATTTGAACCGCATACCCTCTCCCCCACCCCTCTCCCACTGACATGGGAGAGGGGAGCGCATAGCCGAGGGTGATGGCCTTTACGATGCGCTCTGTTTGCACCCCTCTCCCGCTCGCGGGAGAGGGGTGCGCATAACAACGCGAGAGGGGAGCAAACAAGCGGGTGGCTTCCGAAGCTCAACGCCCCGACAAATGCACCGCCCCATCGCCCGTGCGCCGTATCGTCACCGGCAGCACACCGGGTAACAACTGCAGAATGGCGTCGACCTGTTCGCGATCGAACTCGCCAGACAGGCGCAACTGCGCGATACGCGGATCGTCGATAACGATAGGGGTGCCCGAACGCGCCTGCATTTCGGCGATGGCGTCGGCCAGCGCCACACCATCGAACGAGAACTTGTCGCGCTGCCAGGCCAATGCGCGTTCCACATCCACGGTGGCGGTGTCATGCGGCATCTGGCCGTCCGGTCCCACGTCCACGCGCTGGTTCGCGCGCAGTTGGCGGACCTGTCCGCCGGTTTCCACTTCCACGGCGCCTTCGATCACCGTGACGCGGGTACGCTGCGGTAACCGTTGCACATCGAAGATCGTGCCGATATCGCGCACGCGCGTCTGCCCTGCCGTGACGATGAACGCGCGCAGTCCATGGGCGACGGTGAATTGCGCCTCGCCGGTTTCCAGCGCCAGTTGGCGCGAACGCAGGCGCCACGTGATCTTCAGGTTCGTGCCCTTGTCGAGCGTGACCGCGCTGCCATCGGCCAGTTGCACCGTACGTGGCGCGTGCGCGTCGGCGTTGAGTTGCTCGGTGCGATAGGCGGGATCGGCCAGCCATGTCACGCCCGCGAGCAAAAAGAGTGCGGCAGCCACGCCGGCACGCGTCTTCTTCGCACGGCGGCGACGTGACGCCGCTGCGGCGGTGATGGCTTCCACGGACGGGAATCGCTCGCGCAAATCCTGCGCGAATGGCGACAACGCATCGTCCTGTTTTGAGGGGTGTTCGGGGTTTGGCGACACGGCGCGAAGGGTGCTCATGGTGAGGCGGCTGGCGGTGCGGAGTCGAGTGCAGGTGCCAGCAACGACATGGCCCGCGCCATATGACGTGCCACCATGCCGCGCGAGATGCCTAATCTTAGCGCGACTTCATGCTGCGGCAGATCGTGAAGACGGTGAAGGATGAAGACTTCCCGGCAACGTTGCGGCAGTGCGGCAATGCATCGCTCCAGGTGATCGACCATCTGCCGGTGCGCGATGTCCTCGGCCACATCGGGAGACTGCAGGTCCTCGATGCGCGAACCGTCGGCGTGTCCCGCATCGGCATGGGCCTGGCGCGTGCGCTGCGCACGATAGGCATCGATGGCCCGATGGGTGGTGACATGCCGCAGGAAAGCCAGCGGCTGCTTCACCTCGCCGGACGGCGGACGCTCCAGCAACTGCACACACACATCCTGCAAGACGTCGCGCGCAAAATGGCGGTCGCCAAAGCGACGGCGCACGTGATCGACCAGCTCGTCGTAGTGACGCAGGAGCGCAGCGAACAGCGGAGGATGAGCGGGATCGCGCAGCACGATCAGGGCGGATGACGACGGGATGAGGGCGCTGGCGAGTATAAATGATAGTGATTCGTATTTGCAAGAACGCGCGACGGCGCTGTGGTTTATTTGCCTTGGCCTGGAAAACATGGGGTGGCGGCCACCACATCGCCCGCGCAATGGCACGCGTTGCGGCAACTCGTGCCAGCCTCGCAATCATTGGCGTGCCGCATGGGCTAATCACCCGTGGCCACGTCGCGCAGGAATCGCTCAAGGATGGGGTTGAACAAGGCAGGCGACTCCAGGAATGGCGCGTGGCCGGTATCGGGCAGGCGCAGGCAGTGGCCGCCCCACAGGTTGGCGTACGCCACGCTATCGATGTAGTCGAGATTGACGAAACGATCGTTCGCGCCGTTGACCACCGCGAGCGGCACGGGCAATGACTCCACCAGAGTGCGCTGATCGATGCCCGCACCCGCACGTGCTGCTTCGAACATGGTCTTGCGTGCGCGGCCATCGGTGCGTGCGATGGCCGCGCGCAGTGCCGGCGTGAAGCTATCGCCAAAGATCGCCTCACCGAACGTATCGACATCCTCCGCCGAAAACACCTGCTGACTGCCAAGCCGCATATGGGGCGCGGGGATGAAGCCGGCCGACATGTCGCGACCCACCGGCGGCGTGCCGCAGATCATGATGCCGCGCACGCCAGCAAAGCGCGACGCCACCTCCAGTGCGATGTGTCCGCCTAGCGACCATCCCACCAGCACCACGTCGTCGATGCCAAGTTTCTCCAGCAGTTCGATCGTTGCATCGGCCAGGCCGGGGCGCGTGTACGTGCGGTCCGGATCGATGGCATTGGAGGATTCGCCGTGGCCCGGCAGGTCGAACGCGATAAATCGGTAAGGGTCCGCGACGTGGCCTTGCATCTGATTGCGGAACACTGCGCGGGATGAGGAGTTGCCGTGGATCAGCAACACGGGCAATGTGCCGTGGCCGGACTCCTCCAGCGCGATCTGTCCGTGAGAGGTCTTCATCAGGGTTTGGCGTGACATGGTCGGCACTCGCGCAAGGCAACGGTTGCGCACCATGCTAGCCCGCATGCGGGACGCAGACTTTCCCGAAAGACGTGAAGTTTGTCGAAATGCGCATTGGCATGCTTCCTGCAGCACGGTACACGCGTGACATACCGACGGCCCGGCAAACAAGGAGCGCGTGATGAAGCAATCCCGCCAGAAGTCCAACGCGATGAACGTGGCAGACCACTGTGTCCGTGTGCGGGGCGCGCGAGAGCACAACCTGAAGAATGTCGACGTCGATATCCCGCGCAACGCGCTGGTGGTGTTCACCGGCGTGTCGGGCTCTGGCAAGTCGTCGCTGGCGTTCGGCACGCTCTACGCAGAGGCACAGCGGCGCTATTTCGAATCCGTCGCGCCCTATGCCAGGCGGTTGATCGATCAGGTAGGCGTGCCGGAGGTCGACAGCATCGAGGGACTGCCGCCCGCGGTGGCGCTGCAGCAGCAACGCGGCACGCCCAATGCGCGCTCCACGGTGGGCAGCGTCACGACATTGTCCAGTCTGGTTCGCATGCTGTACTCGCGTGCGGGCAGCTATCCGCCGCGCCAGCCGATGCTGTATGCCGAGGATTTCTCTCCCAATACGGTAGAGGGTGCATGTCCGGATTGCCATGGGCTGGGGCGCATCTACGATGTCACCGAGCAGTCGATGGTGCCCGACGATGCGCTGTCGATCCGCGAACGTGCCGTGGCCGCGTGGCCGCCGGCGTGGCATGGGCAGAACCTGCGCGACATCCTCGTCACGCTCGGCTACGACGTCGATAGGCCATGGCGTGACCTGCCAAAAAAGGATCGCGACTGGATCCTGTTCACCGAGGAGCAGCCCACCGTGCCCGTCTATGCGGGGTTTACGCCGCGCGAGGTGCGGGCGGCGCTCAAGCGCAAGATGGAGCCGAGCTACCAGGGCACGTTCACCGGTGCGCGCCGCTACGTGCTCCAGACGTTCGCCACCACGCAGAGTGCTTTGATGAAGAAGCGCGTGTCCCAGTTCATGATTGGCCGCGACTGTCCGACCTGCCATGGCAAGCGACTCAAGAAGGCGGCGCTGTCCGTCACGTTCGCGGGCCTCGATATCGGCGCCTTCACGCATCTGCCGCTCGCGCAGGTAGCAGAGATCATGCGTCCGGTGGCGCATGGCGAGTTATCGCAGCCAGCGGATGCTACCCGCGATATCGTGAGCCGTAAGGCCGCGCGCGCCGATACGGCCCGACGCGTCGCCGCTGGTGGGTCCGCGCATCAGGCCGCACCGGACGTACGGCGCACCCCCAATCTCTCCGAAGAGAAGCGGCTGGCCTCGCAGCGCATTGCGGAAGAATTGATGGAACGGCTGTCCACGCTGCTCGACCTCGGTCTCGGCTATCTGTCGCTGGATCGCAGTACGCCGACGCTGTCGTCAGGCGAGTTGCAACGGTTGCGGCTTGCCACGCAGATCTCGTCGCAATTGTTCGGTGTGGTCTATGTGCTCGATGAACCGTCGGCGGGGCTGCATCCTGCGGATGGCGAAGCGTTGCTCATCGCACTGCGCCGGCTGAAGGCAGCCGGCAATTCGCTCTTCATCGTGGAGCACGACACGCAGACCATGCGTCAGGCGGACTGGCTCGTGGATGTGGGGCCGGCCGCAGGCGAGCATGGTGGACAGGTGCTCTACAGCGGGCCACCCGAAGGTCTTGCGGGCGTCAAGGCGTCGCGCACGGCGGCGTATCTGTTTGGCGATCAGGCAAGGATGGCGGGAAGGCAACGGGAACCAGCGGGATGGCTGAGGCTTGCGCACGTCTCGCGTAACAACCTGCATCGCGTGGATGCGGAGATTCCGCTCGGCTGCTTCACCGCGGTCACTGGCGTGTCGGGTTCGGGCAAATCGAGTTTGATCAGCCAGGCGCTGCCGGAACTCGTGAACCGGCAACTGGGCCGGGCGAACGATAGCGATGCGGACGAGGAGCGCGATCCGCTGTTCGCGGTGACGGACGCGCCGACCGAAGGACGCATTGCGAGCGGCATGGAGTCAGTGCGCCGGCTGGTGCGCGTCGACCAGAAGCCTATCGGCCGCACGCCGCGCTCGAACCTGGCCACCTATACCGGGCTGTTCGATCACGTGCGCAAACTGTTTGCCGAGACGCCCGCCGCGCGCAAGCGGCGCTACACCGCCGGACGATTCTCGTTCAACGTGGCACAGGGACGATGCCCGACCTGCGAAGGCGAGGGCTTCGTCAGCGTGGAGTTGCTGTTCCTGCCCAGTGTCTACGCACCGTGCTCCGCTTGCCATGGCACCCGCTATCAGCCGCAGACGCTGGAGATCACCTGGCAGGGCCGCAATATCGCCGAAGTGCTGGACCTGACCGTGGATGCGGCCTGCGAGGTCTTCGCAGGGGAAGCCGTGGCGATGCGCTCGCTGAAGGTATTGCGCGATATCGGACTCGGCTATCTCCGCCTCGGTCAACCCGCCACGGAGTTGTCTGGCGGCGAGGCGCAGCGCATCAAGCTGGCCACCGAGTTGCAGCGCGCGCAACGCGGCGACACGCTCTACGTACTGGATGAGCCGACCAATGGCCTGCATCCCGCCGATGTGGACCGCTTGCTGGTGCAACTGCAGGCGCTGGTGGAGGCGGGCAACACCGTGGTGGTGGTGGAGCACGACATGCGCGTGGTGGCGCAGGCGGACTGGGTCATCGACATCGGCCCCGGTGCGGGCGGAGAGGGGGGCCGTATCGTGGGGACCGGGCGCCCCGCCGAGATCGCAGGCATGCGTACGAGCACAACCGCGGCCTATCTGCGGCAAGCGCTGGAACATCGTCCGTAGCCGACGACGCAGAACACGGTGGCGCGCATGCCGAATCTCTCCGCCTCGGTGCCTTCGCGATGGGGCTTGCGTGGCACCGAAGATCTCGGAGGCGGACTCAAATCGCAGTTCGTTCTTGAATCCGGTTTCGCACCGGACACCGGTGTGGCGAACTTCGGCAACCGGCTGTTCGGCCGACAGGCCTGGGTCGGGTTGTCGGGCAATTGGGGACAGGTGGCCTTCGGTCGCCAATACACGATGATGTTCTGGGCCACGCTGGATTCCGACATCCTGGGTCCGAACACATTCGGATCGGGTGCGCTGGACCCGACGATTCCCAACTCCCGCGCGGACAACGCCATTTCTTACAAGGGCAAGTTCGGTGGGCTGACGGTTGGTGCCACCTTGCCACCGCGGGGTATATCAACAACAGCGGCCAACTGGCGCAGTCAGTCAGCAGCAACCCGGGCGCTGCAGCTTCGCCGGGTGGCAATCAGTTGGGGGCAATGCTGGGGGTGAAGCATACGTTTTGAGGGAATGGCGGGAGGGAGCGGCGAGGCAGCACAGCAACGGCAAGCAGCCGTTCCCTCTCGAAAAATGGCAGCACCGCTAACGCTGCGCTCCGTGCGCAATCGCCCGCTTGATCATCCGTAGAATCTGATCGTTGGCTTTCTGATGGTGCAATTCCACATCGGGATGTCCCGCCTGAAATACGCGGAAGATCTCATCTGCGAATGCCTGCCCAACGGTCTCGACGCCTTCAAAGTCCAGGATCACCGTCTTGAACTTGTCGATGCGCGCAAGCAATCGTTGTGCTTGCGATCGGGAGACGAGGCTTTCCGCACCCATCCTGGCAAGCCTCACCGGCACGATGGTCTTGCTGAACGTGTACTCATCAGGCTCTGCGAACTGATCAAACACCTCGCGTAACGTCCGGGTGCATGCATTGCCGTGACGGAGGAAGACCGTCGTGCCATAGCTTTCACCTCGCCCGTGTTCGAGCAGGAAGTCCGGCTCGTCATGCACATGGTCGAACGTCAGCCCATTGGACAGAATCCGGTAGTTATCGAATGCCCTGGAAGAAAAGAAAATGCCTTCGCCGGAGTGGTGGGTGGGATCGGTGGTTAGCTTGCCCTTGGCTAACTCCAGAATGGCCTGGCGCTCATCTGGAAGATTGCACAGCCGGGTGATTCTTCGAAAGATACCCTCCCCATCGTCACCGATGTAGCAACTTGTGAATGCCACGTTGGCGTAGAGCTGGACCTTCAGCTTCGTGCCCTGGGAGTGATCAATAGCGTTGTTGATCATCTCGGTCACGCCGTACTCCCAAACATTCAGAGCCTCTGGGGTGAGCAGGTCAGTCAGGACGGGCTTCAGGTACTCCGCCCAAACAACGTGTTCCTCCAGGCCGTCCAACAGGAATTCCTTGCTAACGTCCTTCAATATGCCCAGAAAGTACGTTTTCGGACGTTGCCCCGTGCCTGGCACCAGCAAACCGTTTTTCACCATGCGGCCCAGCAATGCTGTGGCTGCCTGGCGTGAGATACCCCTTGCCTCCTGTAGCGGAGCGGCGAGCGCAACCTCCGCCTTATCAGCAAACTGTGCCGCCAGGAACCGAGCCATGCTTGGATCTGTACGCATATGTCAACATCCATCGTCGTCTATGACAACATCCTAGCATCGCGTATTGTCATAGGGACGTGAGTTAAGGCGTATATGTGATCTATGTCACATATTTTGCGGCGGCAGCGGCGTTGCTCTATGCCTCGGTCTCATCCTGAATCTCCTTGCTGCGAACCCGGCGCGCCACGGTCAGCTTGCGATTGACGCCCGTAGCACCCTGGCAGCCATCGACGAGATTCGAAAAAATGGCGCGCAAGGTTTTCAACGTTGCCGCCAGCTCTTCCGGCGACACACCCGACACCGACGCTCGTTCGATGTCCCACGCGCGCGGTGCCAACTCCGCAACGATGGCGCGGCCTGCAGGCGTCAGTGACATGTGGATGTTGCGCTTGTCTTCCGCTGACGCATCGCGGCGGAGAAAGCCGCGTTCCTCCAGTGCAACGACCGCCCGGGACAGATAGGAAAGCTCGGCGCCAGTATGGCTCGCCAGATCCGAGAGCCGCTGATGATCTTCATGGCGCAGCGCGGCAAGAATGCGCCATGCCTGCAGATTGATGTTGTGCGGTTTCAGATCGGCAGCCTACAGCACCACGCCGACCGCTTCCACCTCGATCTTGAATCCATAGTGCAGCGCACCAGTGGGCACCACGGCGCGCGCGGGACGCGCCTCGCCGATCCACGCCGCGTAGACCTTGTTGAAGGCGGGCCAGTTCTCGATGTCGTCCACATAGACGCGTACCTGCGCCAGTCCCTCGATGCCACTGCCTGCGGCAATCAGTGCGGCCTTCACGTTGTCCAGCACCTGTTGCGCCTGCGCTTCGAACGAGGCATCGACGAGTTTGTGGCCATCCACTGTGACGGGCAACTGTCCGGACACGAAGACCATGCCGTTGGCCACGGTCGCGTGGCTGTAGTGGCCGCCGGGCGCTGCCATCGTGGCGGGCTGGATGGTGCGGACTGCGCCATCGCGTTGCTTGTGATTACCATCCATGCAGGCGGCTCCATTCCGTGATCTCGCCGTCCTCGGCAAGCGCTTGATACGAGGGGAACTGCGCACCGGTTGCGCAGGCGTGATTGGGAAGGATACGCAGCATCGTACCGATGGGGAAGCGCCTGGCGATATCGGCGTCCTTGTTGCTTTCACCGCCTTCGCGCGACAGGATGCCGTGTTCCTGATTGGCGCCGCTCAGGACATAGCCCGGCAGCACCGTGCCATCGAGGCTGCAGACCTGACCATAGGCGAAGTCGTGCTTCTGCTTTTGCGTGCCGCGATCCCGGCTCATCGCCATCCAGCCCGCATCGACAATGGCCCAGCCTTTCTCCGCCTGATGCCCGATCACGGTGGTCAGCACGCTGAGCGCGAGATCATCGGTGCCGCAGACCCCGACGTTGTGCATCACCAGATCGAAGAAGACATAGACACCGGCGCGCACTTCGGTGACGCCATGCAGGCTGGCGGCCGAGAGGGCCGTAGGGGTGGAGCCGACGCTGACCACCGGGCAAGGCAATCCCGCTGCGCGCAGCCGTTCGGCGGCGCGCACGCAACCGGCGCGCTCCTGCTCGGCCATTGCGGCCAATGCCTCGGGCGTATCGAGGTCGTAGCTGGAGCCCGCATGCGTCATCACGCCGCCCAACTTTGCGCCACCTTCGTGCAGCACCGTGGCCACATCGACCAGCGCGGCTTCATCGGGACGGATGCCGGAGCGGTGGCCGTCGGTATCGATCTCGATCCACACTTCGAATGCTTCGTCATGTTCCGTACCGAACGCGACGATGGCGCGCGCCGAATCGACGCTGTCCGTCACGATCTTGAGGTCGCATCCACGACGACGCAGCGCGAGTGCTTGCGGCAGCTTGTTCGCCACCATGCCCACACCATAAAGGATGTCCGTAGTGCCATCGTCAAAGAAGTGGGCGGCCTCCTTCAGCGTAGAGACAGTGATGCCGGTGGCCCCCGCCGCGATCTGCGCGCGTACCACCGGAGAACACTTGCTGGTCTTGACGTGCGGACGAAAGCGCACGCCCAGTGCATCCATGCGCGCCTGCATGTGGCGGATGTTGCGCAGCATGCGCGGGGTGTCGATGATGGCGGCCGGGGTTTCCAGTTGCGTCAGTTGCATGGGCGCGGCAGCGGAAGCGGTCATGGCGTGTGCGTGGGGATTGCGGAGGTTCCCACTGTAGGCGCGATAGCGCCACCTGTGGTTAAATTTTGGAACATCAATCGTTAAGCAGAAGTGAATGATCCAGATCGAGGATTTGCGGCTGGTGGAGGCGCTGGCGCAGTGGCCTTCGCTGAGTGCGGCGGCGCGCGCACTGAATGTGACGCCGCCTGCGTTGTCCGCACGGCTGCGCAAGCTGGAGGCGAGCCTGGGGCTCGCGCTGGCCACGCGCACGGCGCGGCGACTGAGCCTGACGGCCGAAGGCGAACGCTTCGCACGGGAAGGCGCGGCGATTCTTGCGCAACTCAATGCACTGCCGGAATCGTTTCGGCGCGAGGACAGCGCGCTGACGGGCACGTTGCGCATCGCCGCGCCGTTCGGCTACGGACGGCAACACATCGCCCCGCTGCTCGCGCGTTTTGCGCAAATCCACAAGGGTCTGCGGCTGCAGTTGGACTTGCGCGAAACGCCATGGCCCGACCGCCACGATTCGGACGCCGTGATCCATATCGGCGCGGTACGCGATTCGTCATGGATTGCCCGCACGCTCGCGCCGAATGCACGCTGGCTATGTGCGAGTCCGAAATATCTGCGCCAGCACGGAACGCCAACGGTGCCGCGCGATCTGCTGGCTCATGCGTGTATCTGCATCCGCGAGAACGACGAGGACGTGACGCTGTGGCGGTGTCGTCCGTCCCTGTCGGGAAAGCCCGATACCGTGCGTGTCGTACCGGCCTATACCAGCAACGATGGCAGCATTGCGCGCCATTGGGCGGAGCAGGGATTGGGGCTGGTGCTGCGCTCGGAGTGGGATGTCACCGAGGCCGTGGCGCGCGGCAGGCTGGTGCGCGTGCTGCCGGATTGGGCGTTCGACAGCGCACCCGTGACAATGCTCGTGCCCACACGGCGCGGACGTACCGCGCGCGTGCAGGCACTCATGCAATTTCTGGAGCAGGAACTGGTCAGGCCGCCTGCCGCACCGCCGTCGCGGCGCCGAGCATAAGGTCGAGGTTCTGCACGGCGGCACCGGATGCGCCTTTGCCGAGGTTGTCGAACACGGCGGCCAGCAACACCTGTCCATGTTCACGATTGCCGAAGACGCCAAGGCGCAGATCGTTGGTGCCGTTCAGCGCTTGTGGATCGAGACGCTTGAGCGCGGAGGATTCGGCGAGTGGCAATACCTCGACATGACGAGCGCCCACGTAATGCTCTTGGAGCGTGGCGTGCAGCGTCTCGATATCGGTGCCCGGTGCGAGCAGATCCAGTTCCAGCGCGACGGTCAGCACAATACCTTGCCGGAACGCGCCATAGGACGGCACGAAGATCGGGCGACGGGCCAGTTCCGCGTGCAACTGGATTTCAGGCGCGTGCTTGTGCGCGAGTTCCAGTCCATAGACCTGGAAGGGCAGGGCCTGTGCAGCATCGGGTCCTTCGTAGGTTTCCACCGCTGCGCGTCCGCCGCCCGAATAGCCCGACACCGCATGGATGGTGATCGGGTAGTTGTCTGGCAGCAGGCCGGCCTTTGCCAGGGGGCGCAACAGCGAGATCGCACCGGTCGGATAGCAGCCAGGATTGGTGACGCGCAGTGCGCCGGCGACGCGCTGCGCCTGGCCGTCACCCATCTCCGGAAATCCGTAGGTCCAACCGGGTTGCGTGCGGTGCGCCGAACTGGCATCGATCACGCGCACGGCCGGGTTGACGATGGAAGCCACGGCCTCCCGCGCGGCGGCGTCCGGCAGGCACAGGATGGCGATATCGCAACTGTTGATGGCTTCGGCGCGGGCGCGCGGGTCCTTGCGCTGGCCGGCGGGGAGCGTCAGCAGGCGAAGATCGTCGCGGCCGCGCAGGCGTTCATGGATCTGCAGGCCGGTGGTGCCCTGGTCGCCGTCGATAAAAACAAGGGGGTAGGTCATGGTGGCCTCTGCGCGGTTGCGATTGAGATTGCGATGGATACGATGGATGCGAAAGAGACGCCATCTTGCGCCTGCGGATAGAATCGTAAAAGTTGAATTTCATGACGATGAGATTCAGGTTTCCTGAATGATGGATTCGGAGTGCCCATGCGCGAGATCAGCCTGGACCGTTTGCGTACCCTCGTTGCCATTGCCGACCTCGGCTCCTTTGCCGAAGCGGCACGCGCGTTGCATCTGGCGCCGCCCACGGTCAGCCTGCACATTGCGGAATTGGAAGCGCGCATCGGTGCGCCACTGCTGACGCGCAAGCGCGGCGAGGTGCGTCCATCGGCCATCGGAGAAACGTTGATTGAACGTGCCCGGCGCCTGCTGGCCGATGCCGAGGTGGCGCTGCACGATGTGCGGCGGCAAGTACAAGGATTGACGGGGCGTGTGCGTCTGGGTGCATCGACCGGCGCCATCGCGCATCTGTTGCCACAGGCGCTGGCCACGCTGGCGGAGCAGCATCCCGATATCGACGTGCAGGTGGCCGTGCTGACTTCGCAGGAGACCCTGGCGCGACTGGCGGGCGGCACGCTGGAGGTCGGTCTGGTGGCCTTGCCGCAGGCGCGTGTGGCGGGGCTGACGATTCGCCCGTGGCGGCGCGATCCGGTGCAGGCGTTCCTGCCCGCAAGCTGGCCGTGCCCCGCACGTATCACGCCAGCATGGCTGGCTGCGCGGCCATTGATCCTCAACGACGACACCACGCGCCTATCTCGCCTGACCGCCGAATGGTTCGCCAGTGGCGGGCACAGGCCGGTGCCGCGTATCCAGCTCAACTACAACGACGCGATCAAGAGCCTGGTGGCGGCCGGCTATGGGGCTGCGCTGCTGCCGCACGAGGTGACGACGCCCGCGCCCGATGCACGCGTGGTGATGCGCCCGCTGCGGCCGGCGCTGTGGCGTCGGCTGGGCCTGGCGCACAGCGGGGAGCACGTGGATCGCGCGACGCAGTACGTGCTGGACGCGCTATGGGCACTGCGGGCCGCGTAGCGGGTATCGATCTATACCACCATCAACCCCGCATCGGACGGCTTGCGTGCGAACAATCCCGACAGCTTGCGCAATGCCGCAGACAACTGCGCACGCGTGGCCGCGCCGCCCAGGGAAATGCGGATGGCGTTGGGCGAGCCGCTGCCATCGGCAAACACATCGGATGCGGTGACGCGCAGATCTTCATCGCGCGCGGCGCGGCTGAATGCCGCCGCATTCCAGTAGCTCGGCAACGGATGCCAGACGTGAATGCCCCACGGCGTCTGCGGTCCGTTGCCGACCAGCCATTGGCGCGCGATATCCTGCCGCGCTGCGGCTTCTTCGCGTATCCCCATCAGCAGCGCGAGAGCCGATCCGTCGTGGATCCACTGCGTAGCCAGCGCCGTGGCCACGGGCGATGCCATCAACGTCAAGGCACGCAGCGCCGCAAGGAAAGACTCCTGCAGCGCCGTGTCCGGTGTTACCGCGTAGGCGGTGCGCAATCCCGGACTCAGGCATTTCGATAGCGTGGCGATGTACACGGTCTCGGCGGGCGCGATGGCCGCAAAGGGCGGTGGCGCATCGGGCGTCAGCAGCCAGTACGGATCGTCTTCCACAATCGTGATGCCCCGGCGCTGTGCGATACGCGCGAGTTCGCGTCGGCGCGACTCGGGCATCGTGTGCGTGGTGGGATTCTGCAGCGTGGGATTGAGATACAGCAGTTGCACGCGCTGCGATGCGCATGCGGCGTCCAGCGCATCGGGCCGCATGCCATCGTCATCGACGGCGATGGTCACGACTTCGCGTCCCAACTGCTTGGCGGCGGCGCGGATGCCGGGATAGACCAGCGGTTCCGTCGCCACCACGCCATCGGGCGCCGTGCGGCACAGGATCAGTGCGGCCAGCGCGGACTGCGCGCCGGGACATGCGATCACGGATGCTGGTGCAATCGTCCCAAGTATCGGCGCGAGCCACTGCGCACCCGCAGCGCGATCGGGTTGCGTGCCGCCGCCCAACTGATAGGTCATCAGCAGGCTGGCATCGGCGCGTACGGTCACTTGCGCCAGTCCGCGACGCAACATGTCGTCGAAGTCGATCTCGGCGGGCGGTGGCGGCACGTTCATGCTCAGGTCCACGGCCTGCACCAGATCGAACGCGGGCGCGGCGATGTACGTGCCCTGCGATCCACGGGCGGTGATCAGGCCGCGCCGGCGCGCTTCGGCCAGTGCACGGGTAACGGTCGTCAAGTCGACCCCCAGCATGGCGGCGAGTTCGCGCTGCGGTGCAAGCCGGTCTCCCGGCGACAACTTCCCGCCTGCCACCGCACGCTCCAGGAAGTCCGCAATCTGCACATAGCGGGGGCCTGCCACAAAGGTGCCGATCCAGTTCGGCAAGTCGGCGTCACGCGGCGTTGTAGGCATGAGGTGAAACCCTTGTATGGATGTTGTCTTACCTTAGCATGCCGCGCATCGCGGGGAAATCCATACAAACAGCATTTCGCCGCGCCCCCGGACATCAAGGTATTGATATGCGCAAGCCATCGCCATCGGCCGACCCGACAAGGGAACGTCGGCGAAAACTCCACACCCCTCTCGTTTCAACGATTCGTCGCGTGGCGCCCCTGGCGTTGCCGCTCTGGCTCACCGGTTGTTCATGGGATCTGCTGTCACCCGGCGGCTCCGTTGCCGAACAGACACGGCACCTGATCGTGTTGTCCACGGCGCTGATGCTGCTGGTGGTGATCCCCGTGATCATCCTGACGCTGGTGTTTGCATGGCGCTATCGCGAGACCAACACCAAAGCCGAATACGCGCCGCGGTGGTCGCACTCGACGAAGATCGAGGTGGTGGTGTGGGGCATTCCATGCGTGATCGTGGCGATGCTGGGCATCATCATCTGGGACTCCACGCACAAGCTGGACCCGTTCCGTCCGCTGGAGTCGAAGGTGGCCCCCATCGAAGTGGATGTCATTGCGCTGGATTGGAAGTGGCTGTTCATCTATCCGCAATACGGTGTGGCGTCGCTGAACGAACTGCCGGTGCCGGTGGGTACGCCGATCAATTTCCGCATCACGGCGGAATCGACGATGAACGCGCTGTTCATCCCCAAGCTGGGCAGCATGATCTACGCGATGAGCGGCATGCAGACCAAGCTGCATTTGATTGCCGACCAGACCGGCGTGTTCGAGGGCCGATCCGCCGCCTACAGCGGCGCGGGTTTCTCGGACATGCATTTCAAGACGATTGCCACCTCCCGCGCGGAGTTCGATGCGTGGGTGGCGCGTGTGCGCGCATCGGGCGGCACGCTTGACGCAGACACCTACCGCAAGCTGGAACAGCCCAGCAGCAAAGACCCCGTGAAGACTTACGCCAACGTATCGCCGCGCCTGTTCCAGGGCGTGGTGGATCAGTACATGGCTGCCAGCGACGACATCTGCCGCGCCGACAGTCCCGTGACCCTGCGCGCCGCACTGCCGCCTCTGCCCGAGGCCGCACCCACCTCGCTGGAGCGCTGACACCATGTTCGGAAAACTCTCTCTCGACGCCATTCCGCTGCACGAGCCCATCATCATGGGCACGCTGCTGGTGGTGCTGCTCGGCGGCGCCGCGTTGCTGGGCGCCATCACGTACTTCGGCAAGTGGCGCTACCTGTGGACCGAATGGATCTGCTCGGTCGATCACAAGCGCATCGGCGTGATGTACATCATCATGGCGCTGATCATGCTGCTGCGCGGCTTTGCCGACGCCATCATGATGCGCGCGCAACAGGCCATTGCCGTGGGCGATGCAGCGGGCTATCTGCCCCCACATCACTACGACCAGATCTTCACGGCACACGGCGTGATCATGATCTTCTTCGTGGCCACACCGTTCATCCTGGGTTTGATGAACGTGATCGTGCCGCTGCAGGTGGGCGCTCGCGACGTGGCCTATCCGTTCGTCAATTCGCTGAGTTTCTGGATGTCGGCGATGGGCGCGGTGCTCGTCATGATGTCGATGTTCGTGGGCGACTTCGCGGCCACGGGATGGGTCGCGTATCCGCCGCTATCCGGTCTCGGATACAGCCCGACAGTGGGGGTGGATTACTACATCTGGTCATTACAGATATCGGGGCTGGGCACCACGCTCACCGGTATCAACTTCATCGTCACGATCCTGCGCATGCGTGCGCCGGGCCTGACGCTGATGAAGATGCCCGTGTTCACCTGGACCGCGCTGATCACGAACATCCTGATCGTGGCCATCTTCCCGGTGCTGACCGCCACGCTGGCGCTGCTCACGGCCGACCGCTACCTGGACATGCACTTCTTCACCAGCGAGTTGGGCGGCAACGCCATGATGTACGTGAACCTGATCTGGATCTGGGGCCACCCCGAGGTCTATGTGCTGATCCTGCCGTGCTTCGGCGCGTTCTCGGAGATCATCGCCACGTTCTCGCGCAAGCCGCTGTTCGGCTACACGTCGATGGTTTACGCCACGTCGTCGATCGGCGTGCTGTCGTTCTTCGTCTGGCTGCACCACTTCTTCACGATGGGCTCGGGCGCCAGCGTCAATGCGTTCTTCGGCATCATGACGTCGATCATCTCGATTCCCACGGGCGTCAAGTTGTTCAACTGGCTGTTCACGATGTACCGGGGGCGTATCCGATTCCACTCGTCCACGCTGTGGACCATCGGTTTCATGTGTACGTTTGCCGTGGGCGGCATGACCGGCGTGCTGCTGGCCGTGCCCGGTGCGGACTTCGTGCTGCACAACAGCCTGTTCCTGATTGCCCACTTCCACAACGTGATCATTGGCGGCGTGGTGTTCGGTTGCCTCGCGGCGATGACGTTCTGGTTCCCGAAGGTGTTCGGTTTCACGCTGAACGAGTTCTGGGGCAAGGTGGCGTTCTGGTGCTGGCTGGTGGGCTTCTACCTGGCCTTCATGCCGCTGTACGCACTCGGTCTGCAAGGTATGACGCGTCGCATGAACCACTACAACAATCCCGACTGGCAGCCCTATCTGATCGTGGCGCTGGTGGGTGCGGTGATCATCGGCTGCGGCATTCTCGCGATCCTGTGGCAACTGTTCGTCAGCGTGCGTGACCGCAACCAGAACCGCGACCTGACCGGCGATCCGTGGGACGGACGCAGCCTGGAATGGGCCACGTCATCGCCCGCGCCGTTCTACAACTTTGCGCACGTGCCGCAGATCACGTCGCTGGAGCAGCACTGGGACGACAAGGAGGCGGGCCGTGCATGGCAACAGCCGAAGCAGTACGAGGACATCCATATGCCACGCAATACCTCGGCCGGGTTCCTGGTCTCGGTGTTCGGGCTGGTGTTGTGCTTCGGCTTTGTCTGGCATATCTGGTGGATGGTGGGCGCGGGCCTGATCGCGATGATCGGCACGTTCATCGCACGCGCCTATGACCGCGACGTGGACTACTACGTGCCTGCGGCGGAAGTCGAGAAGATCGAGCGTGCGCGCTTCGATACCCTGCGGACGGTGAACTGAGATGAGTACAACCCTGAAACTGCGCGCGGATGCGGCGACGACTGCTGAGGGCGCGGTCATCCATCCGCACGACACCCATGCCGATCATGACCATGGGCATCATGACGAGGAAGTGCAGTCACGCCTGACGCTGGGCTTCTGGCTGTACCTGATGAGCGATTGCCTGATCTTCGCGGTGCTGTTCGCGACGTTCGGCGTGCTGGTCAACAACACGGCCGGTGCGCCTTCCGGCCGCGAACTGTTCGACCTGCGCTTCGTGCTCGGTGAAACCATGCTGCTGCTGACCAGCAGCCTGACGTTCGGCGTGGCGATGCTCGGGCTCGACAAGCGCGGCAAGAGTGGACAGCCGGGCGATGCGCGCCATGTGGTGCGCTGGCTCGTGCTGACCTTCGCGCTGGGCGCCGCCTTCGTGGGCATGGAGATCTACGAGTTCCGCGAACTGCTGCACGAAGGTGCCGGTCCGCATCGCAGCGCCTACCTGTCGGCGTTCTTCATGCTGGTGGGTACGCACGGCCTGCACGTCACGGCAGGCCTGTTGTGGCTGACCGTGATGGTGCATCAGATCCAGGTGTTCGGGCTTGATGGCACCGTGCGTCGCAAGCTCGCATGTCTGAGCCTGTTCTGGCACTTTCTGGATCTGGTCTGGATCTGCGTCTTCACCATCGTTTATCTGAGGGAATTCCTGTGAGCACTACCGATACCCACGCCAGCGAGCATGCTGCGCACGGCTCGCACGGCAGCCTGCGCAGCCATCTGGTGGGCTATGCGCTGTCCGTCGTCCTGACGCTTGTTTCCTTCGGTGCGGTGATGGGCAAGCTGTTGCCGCCGTCTGCTGCGTTGGCGATCATCGTGGCGCTGTGCGTCGCGCAACTGATCGTGCAACTGGTGTTTTTCCTGCACCTGGGGCCGCGCAAGGGCCAGCGCGGCAACTCGGCCATCTTCGCCTGCACGGTGTTCCTGATTGCCATCGTCGTGTCCGGTTCGCTCTGGGTCATGCACAACGCGACGTTGAACATGATGCCGATGCAGTCGATCCCTGCGGCGCGTTGATCTTTTATCGGAGCAAGTCTTGTTCAGAGGTAACAAGGACGAGGTCTTCGTGCGGCAGGCGCTGGAGCAGGCGGACTACGCCTGCGGCCGCTGGATCGCCAGCCAGCGGCACTTCGACGTGGACCCCACATCGTTGCTGGAACCCTTGGCCAAGGCCGCCGTGGTCACTGCTGTAGCGATCTATGTGGAAACCGCGCGACTCAGCCAGTTGGAAGTCCAGCGCGCGCTGGCCATCGAGACCGTGGCACAGGCGCGGGCACTGATCGACCGGCTGCATCCACTGGCGTTTGGTGGCGGATGGTATGGGGGCCGGGCGTTGCGGTAGTTGGCGTCCAGATAGTCAGGGTATGCCGAATCGGAGCCTCAGCGGACAATTTCCGGAGCTGGCCAGCGTGCCGGTATCGAGTTGTCCCGTTGCTGCATTGAATGCATAGCGCCAGATCTGACCATCCCGGAATCCGATGATGTAGAGGTACTTTCCAGATGGATCGAAGACGGGGCCAGTAGGATTCCTGCCCGTGGCAACTTCCGGACCCAGGGAGGACAAGGCGCCGGTTTGCTGATCGATTCGATATGCCGAGATCGAGTCGCTTGAGTGATTCGCGACATAGGCGAACCGCCCGGAGGGATCGATGGCAAGGGAATCCGGCTGCCAGCCCGTGGGGACAGGAGCGCCGATCTGCGTCAGTTTCCCTGTGGTGCGGTCGATGGCAAAAGCGGTCAGGGTCTGATTGTTGTTCGTGACGTAGAGGTACTTGTCGTTCGGATGCATGGCAATGTCCGTTGCCAGGGGGAGGGCCGACGGTACCGCATCGGCTATCACGGTCGGTATCTTCGTCGCATCATCGATCGCGTATGCGGAAAGGGGCGTCGCGAGGTTGTTGTGAAGGCCGTAGGCAAACTTGCCGATGGAGTCCAATACGATGTCCTTGGGGTATGCCGGACTCGCAACAGGCGCATCGATTGCCGTGAAGGCGCCGGAAGATGCATCGATCGAGAACACCGACAAGGTGCTCGCGGTGAGATTTGGCACATATGCAATGCCGCCGGCCGGATGGAACGTCATGGTGACAGGTGCGGCCTGGTTGGTGGCGACCGGCGTGCCGAAGGCGGTTAGCGCGCCCGTTGCCGCATCGATCGCATACCCGTGAATCGTGCCGTCCCCGTAGTTCGGCACATAGCCGAACTTTCCGCCAGGGGCAATGGCGAGGTATTCCGGAAAGTCCCCGGCTGGAACGGAGACAGCGTTGTTCAGCGCGCCCGTTGCCGGGTCCACGCCGAATGTGACGATGCTGTTGGAGCAGATATTGCTCACATAGGCACTGCGCGCTGTCGGGGTGGTGCAGATGACGGCGATGTCTCCAATGTCCGCACCGCTCACCACGCCGCTTCCCGCGTTGACGATGCAGCGTTGTGCCGGAATCCCGGGCCGCAATACCTTGATGCTGTAGGACGCGCCGGAGAGCAGTGGCGTCGGGAACGTGAAGTTGCCATTGGCATCGACAGTCAGCAGATCGCCAGCGTTGTTTTGCAGGATGAGTCCGTTGCCACTCAATCCGCCGAGCGTCCCGCCGATCCGGAATGCATCGGCGCACACCACCTTCACGCTCGCGATATCGGCATCGCTGACGACACCGGACCCGGCATCGACGGTGCAGAGCTGTGTGGGTGTTTCCGGATGGGTCTTCACGGCGACGCGGTACGACGCACCGGCCTCCAGCCGCGCCGGGAACGAAAAGCTTCCGTTGGACGATACCGCGACGCTGCTGTCGTCATTCAACAGCAGTACCAGGCTCTTGCCCGTCAGTCCGCTGACCGTTCCGCCGACGGCATGCGCGGTTGGTGTCGAAGGTGCAGGCGGTGGTGCTACGGCTCCGGGAGGTGTCACGGACGCGGGCGACTCGGCGTCTGGTGAATCGCCGCCGCAACCGGCCAATGAGAGTGCCGATGCCAGCAAAGCTGTCTGCAAGATCCCGAATAGTCCAATACGTGTTGTGGTTCGCCCTGTCATCTGCCGCCCATCCCCGTTCCATCGTCATGTGGTCTGCCAGCCCATGCATCGACGCGGCCGACATCTTTGGCGTGCAAAGTACCAGAACGAACGGATTCCGGATGTCCCCAGAACGTGTGACAACGTTTTCTCCCCTCTCCCGCTGCGCGGGAGATCGACGAAGCCAGACGACTGGTAGCATGTGCAAGGTGTTGCGCCGTGCCCATGCTGGTTCATATCGTCCGTCTGGAGAGCGAAATCGAATGCGAATCTGCCTGTCGATGATCGTCAAGAACGAGGCCGCCGTGATCGAGCGTTGTCTGCGCACGGTGCGCCCGCATATCCGCGCATGCCCCTCCATGTCAATCGACCCATGAAGACACCCGCTCTCTCCCTCGCCGTATTGCTAGTTGCCGTCGTAGTCGTCGCAGGATGCTCGGACCGCAACACGTCCTCTCAGAAGACTGCGGACAACACGCCAATGACAGCCAGTGCACCGCGCACTGACGAATGGCTCGGAAAGTGGACCGGCCCGGAAGGCACGTTCCTCGAACTGGCCGGCGGCCATGGCAAGTACGACGTCACCGTGCAGAACCTGGATGGTCCGCGCAAGTTCGAGGGCCGGTATGCCGACGGCGGTATCGAGTTCGAGCGTGACGGGACCAGGGAGGTCATTCGCGCGACCAATGGCGCCGAGACCGGCATGAAATGGCTCGCCGACAAGAAGAACTGTTTGACGGTTCGCACCGGTGAAGGCTACTGCAGGGACTGAGTACGCCAAGCCATCGCGTGTAGATTCTTCACGCGGCTTCGGCTTGCATCAGGGCGCTGACATGCGCCGCCGTACTCGTGGCCAATGCGTCCAGGCTATACCCCCCTTCGAGGATCGACACGATGCGGCCATCGCACGTCTTGTCCGCGATCTGCATCAATTCCCTGGTGATCCACTCAAAGTCGCCGTCCTCGAGGTTCATGCCTGCGAGGGGATCCAGGCGATGCGCGTCGAATCCCGTGGAGAGAATCAGGATTTCGGGAGCGAACGCCGTTAGCGCGGGCAATACGTGAGCGGAAATGGCTTCGCGGAATTGCCTGGAATCGCAGCCGCGAGGCAACGGAACGTTGACGATATTGTGGTTCACACCCGTTTCGGACCGCGCACCCGTACCGGGATAGAAAGGCGACTGGTGGCTGGACGCATAGAACAACTCGGGGCGGTCGAAGAAGGCGTTCTGCGTGCCATTGCCGTGGTGCACATCGAAATCGACCACGGCGACGCGTTCGAGTTTGTGGACTTCATACGCATAGGCTGCCGCGATGGCCGCCTGGTTGAAAATGCAGAAGCCCATCGCCTTCGCCGGTTCGGCGTGGTGGCCGCACGGCCGCGTTGCGCAAAACACGTTGCGCGCCTGGCCGTCCATCACGGCATCCACACCCGCACAAGCCGCGCCGACGCAGCGCATCACGGCTTCCCATGAACCCGGCGACATGACGGTATCGCCCGCGTCGAGTGGCACGTATCCATGAGCGGGAATGCTTTGCTCGATCTCTTCGATGTAGTCCGCCTCGTGGATCATCCGTAACTGCTCGACGGTGCCCATCGGCGCTTCGCGCCACGCCAGCGAAGCGAAGTCCGGTGTTTGCAGCGCACTGACGACGGCTCTCAGACGTTCGGGAGACTCCGGATGATGCGGACCAGGGCGGTGTTCCAGACACGCCGCGTGGGTATAGATGATCGTAGCTGTCATGTTCGGCTGTCCTCGGTTCAACCGGCAACTTCTCTACATCACATATCAACAAGCGCCGCGGACCATCACGGCGCCACGGTGGTATGTAATATATCAAAACATTCCTGAGGTGTCGCCGGCGTGGGAGCCATCGAGCGGCTTGTGGCGCATCGGGTAAACGATAGGTTGGTGGCGGTCCTGGGATCGACGGGCATCGGCCGGCAAGTCGGCAGGTCGGCAATCCGTCCTTTACCGCCCCCGCGCCGCTAACAAGATAATCACCAGCGCCGCAGCAATCCACGCAGTGCCTGCCAACTGCCACCCCGAGAGCGATTCATGCAGCAGGAGCATGCCGGCCAGCAGGCCGACCACGGGCACCAGTAATCCGAACGGTGCAACCTGGTTGGCGGGATGGCGCTTGAGCAGGCCGGTCCACAGGCCGTACGCCATCACCGTGGCGAACCACCCCAGATAGGCCGCACCGGCCCAGGCGCTGATCGATGCGTCCATCCACTGGTGCTGCGCGCTAGGTCCATCGACCAGCCATGTGAGCAGCAGGAATGGCAGTACAGGTGCGAGGCTCGACCAGACCACGAACTGGATGGGGTTGTAGTCGGGATAGTGGCGCTGCAGATGGCGCGCAAGAATGTTCGATGCCCCCCACATGCCCGCTGCGCCGATGGTCAGCAGCAGTCCCGCCAGCGTGACATCGGCGCTTGTGCCACAACCGGCAATGACTTCGATGCCGAAGCAGGCGAGTCCCGCGAGAGCGAAGACCAGGCCGCCGAGCATGGGGCGGCTCAGTCTTTCTCCAAGGAAGGCGAATGCCATCAACGCGGTGAAGAAGACTTGCGTCTGCATCAGCACCGAGGCGAGTCCGGCGGTCATGCCGAGCCGCAATGCCATGAACAGCAAGCCGAACTGCCCGAGTCCCTGCAGCAGGCCGTACGCCGCCACCCATCGCAAAGGCAGCGCAGGGCGGCGAATCATCAGCAATAGCGGCATCGCGGCAAATGCGTAGCGGGCGGCGCCAAGTTGCATGGGCGTGAACTCGCGTAGCGCCAGTTTCATCGCCACGAAATTGAGACCCCAGATCACCACGACCGTCATCGCGGCGGCGAGGTCGGCCATGGACATCGCCGAGGTGGTGGCGGTGGCCGATCTTGCTGCTGAGGTCCGGTTCATTGCGCGGGCCGGTCCTTGCGATAGGCATTCTTCACGGCGATCTTGCCGTCGCGAAACGTGAAGACGTCGACCATGCGCGCCTCGATGCGCTTGCCGTCGCTGGCGCGCGTGCCCCGGAACGTGGACTCCGTGACGCCACGATCATCAGCAACGAAATGAACCGGGTCGCGCCAGCTCGCATCGGGGCAGGTTGCCCACGCCAGTGCGAAGCCTGCCTGCACGGCTTCGCGGCCGATGAAGCTGCGTCCGAGCAGGGCATCGCCAGCCACCGCGTGAAAGGTGCAGTCATCGGTCATGCATGCCATCAGCGCGTGGATGTCGTGGCGGTTCCAGGCGGCGGAGAAGGTATCGAGCAGGGCGAGGTAGTGAGTACTGGTATCGAGGGGCATGGTGTAACCGGTTTGCGTAGAGGAAGAATGCACGTTCGACATCGTATGGGGGCACCCCGCGTGGGCATGGGTCCAGATGCGCCATGGCGTGCGACCAGATGCCTGCGTGGATCCATCGGTGGGGAGGTCTGGCTCCATCGTGTGCCGATCGCCCGGTGCAACATGTCCTGGCCAAAGATCAGCCCATGCTTACAGCAGGAGTACGCCGCCATGTCCTTGCAAGATCCCGTGGTCGACGCCACGGCTCCCCTCGCGCCCTATGACCCCCGGTACGATCCGCTCGTCGCCCGTACACCGGGGCGCGGCACCGAGTACGCGCCAACGTATTGGGTGGATACCGCTGGCGCGCCGCCGCCGGACGATGGCCCCGTGCAGGGCGATATCGATGCCGATGTCGTGATCGTGGGCGCCGGCTTCACCGGACTTTCGACGGCCCTGTTCCTGGCACGAGAACATGGCATCCGCGCAGTGGTGCTCGAAGCGAACCGCACCGCGTGGGGATGCACCAGTCGCAACGGCGGGCAGGGGCAGAACGCGAGCGGACGGCTGTACCGTTCGCAGTGGATCGAGCGTTGGGGGAAATCCACCGCGTTGCGGCTCGATGCCGAGATTCGCGAAGGCTTCGAAACGTTTCGCAGTCTCGTGGAGGAAATTCCCGAATGCGAGCCGCAACCGGGCGGCCACCTCTACATCGCGCATCGCGAGCACAAGCTCGAATTTCTGCGCAACGAGACGCGCGTGATGCGCGATGTGTTCGGATACGACGCCCGCATGTTGAGCGCACAGGAAGTGCGCGAGCAATATGTGGGAGATGCCGAATGCTTCGGCGCGCAGCACGAGCCCGATGGTATCGGCGTGCATCCGCTCAGGCTCGCTCACGGCTATCATCGGCGCGCCCGTGCGCTGGGCGCGAAGATCCATACGGCCAGTCCTGTGACGGGCTTCGCGGCGCGCGACGGCGTGTATCACCTGCAGACACCGGGCGGCGTGGTCCGCGCACGTGCCGTGGGGTTTGCCACGGGCGGCTATACGAGCTTTGGCCTGCATCCCAGTCTGGACGCGAAGGTGATGCCGATCCTGTCCAACTCGCTCGTGACGCGCCCACTGACCGACGCCGAGATCGAGGCCACGGGATTCCGCACGCATCAGGTCATCACCGATACGCGCACATTGCGCTACTACTACCGCCTGCTGCCGGATCGCCGCATCCAGATCGGCAGCCGTAGCGCCATCACCGGTGCCGATGCGCCCAATCCGCGCCATATGGCGGTGCTGGTGGATGGCCTGCATCGGAAATTCCCCGCGCTGAAGGGGATCGACGTGGACTACTCGTGGTGGGGGTGGGTCGATGTCAGCCACGACATGATGCCGCGCGTGGTGCAGCCCGATACGCACGAAAGCGTATTCTACGCGCTGGGCTATGGCGGCAACGGCGTATCGTTCTCCGCGCACGCAGGGCGCCGGCTGGCGGAACGCATCGCGGGCAAGCGCGGCGCGGATCTGGATCTGCCGATCTATCGCTCGGCACTCGACTACCCCTTCCTGTTCAATAACATCGGCCTGCCGCAGTCGCGCTGGTTTGCCCCGGTACGTCGCCTCGGGCAGCAGGTGCTGTATCACTGGTATCACGCACGCGACGAGCGGCGGTGAAAGAAATGGACGCGGCGGACCTCGCGCGTAGCAGACCGCGATGGCCGCGGCCATCGCAAAACGCCGAGATTGTCAGGTTCACAAACGCATGGATTGCGTTGCATCGAGCGCATTGCAAATACCTCAGTTCCGAGATTTTCAGGCTGCGTAAAGCTGGATAACGTGCTGCGCGCAGGTCCACGTTAACGCTCGGATTGAAGCTGATATGACAAGCGTCGGAGATAGATTCCGGTTGGTAGCAGGAAAGCAGCAGTCGTATTCTCATGAGGTGGTGCGCAGCGGTGGCGCAAAGAGGGGGCGACCATGATCGATCGGTCGAAACTCACCCCACCCATCGTGGATAACGACGAGATCGTCGTTTATCAGGCCCGCTTCGAGGCTGACCGCGGCCAGATCGTCCGTGTCGCACTGACACCCAGCAGCGACACGCGCATCAAGGAAATTCTCGTCGATCCGCGCAGGCCGATTCCGGTGATCTTCCTGCCAGGCGTCATGGGCAGCATCCTGATGAACAAGGATACGGGCGAGGAGGTGTGGGACCCGCCCAACACGGACAGCATCGTCGCAGAAATTGCCGGGCTGCCAACGGTCATCAGCGGGTGGTTCCAGAGCGCGAAGACCCGCGCCGAACGCTTTGATCCGGTGCCCGCCATGGTGGACCCGCGCGGCACGTTGATCGACATCGACCCCGACAAACTCGGCTTCGACGCCGACGAAGCGCGCCGCCGAGGCTGGGCCACCGTCCACCGTTCCAGCTATCAGCGCGTGCTGGAATGGCTGCAAATTGCCCTCGACAAACCGATGTACCGCGGCGTACTACAGGGCGAATGGATCCACGGCAGCGAGGACGGCGAGATCACGGCACTGAAGGCGATACTGGGCACGCACCCCTCTGAGTACGGCGGATTTGGTGAAGGCGAAGCGCTCACGCCCGATTCGGAAGTGTTCAAGACCTTCATGAAGTACCGCTATCCGGTTTATGCGATTGGCTACAACTTCCTGCAGTCGAATGAACAGTCGGCGAAGGATGTACTGGATGGGGTGAAGTTCGAGGATGAAGACGGGAATCGCTTCCACGTCATGGGCATCCGGGAAATCTGCCGCGAGAACCGCACGGACAAGGCCATCGTCATCACGCATTCGATGGGCGGGTTAGTGGCGCGCATGGCTTCGGCACTATGCGGTGGATCGGAAGACATTCTCGGCGTGGTCCACGGCGTGCAGCCGGCAACCGGCGCGCCGGTGTTTGCCAAACGATTCCGCACCGGGGCGGAAGGTGACAACTTCCTGGAACGACTGATCAACCAGTTCCTGATGGGCCGGGACGCGGCGGAGTTTGTTGCCGTTGCGAGTTATGCACAGGGGCCAATGGAGTTGGCGCCGATGCCGGATTACATGAATGGCGAGCCGTGGTGGATTGTGGTGGATCGAAAGGGTCGGGAGCGGTTGCGAATGCCGGAGACCAATGCGGTGAATGATCTTTACACCAGCGGTGCATGGTACGGGCTATTGCCTGACCCGGGAATTCTGGATCCGGCTGGCGTAGTGAGGAAGTACCTCGACAGTATCCACTGCAAAGACAGTGTCCATGAGCACTACATCAAAACAATGAAGCAGGTTGGGAAAAGACACAGAGCATTGACCAATGCCTATCACCCCAACACCTATGCGCTATTTGGGAGCGGCGCGATTGCGCCAAATGAATGCGGTGAAATCCGCGAAAAAAGCAAAGCGGAAGCCGACCTGCTGGCATTCGGGAAGGTGATCTGGCAAGGGGACATCCCGGATGGCATCACCGCCGAGCAACTGAAGGCCGGAACACTGCACTACGATAACGGCAAGGGGGAGATGAAGCTGCAGGTCGCTGGGCAAACCGTGACACTACGCGTGCAGAACGAGACGCGCGCGCTGAGTCGCAAGGATGGCTATCTGAAGGACAACGGTGTAGTGCCAGGCGACGGGACGGTTCCTCACTCTTCTGCGGAGGCACAAGGGCGCGGGCTGGTTGCCGGCGTGGCAGGTAACCGTGCGAAGGGCGTGCACATGGCGTTCAGGCAACAAGGATACGAACATCAGTCCAGTTGCCTGCATCCATGGTCTCGCTGGGCCACGCTCTATAGCGTCGCGCAGGCCGTCTATCGGGCCAAGCGGGGGAATCTCAAATGACGATGTCCCTCCGTGTGTCACACGCGCTGCGTGCGATGTTGCTTGCGAGCGCCGTCGCCATCTCCGCTTGCGCTAACTCCCCCAATCAGGAACCCATGATGAAAGACAACCCCGTTATCGCCAACCTGCGTCCGTGGTGTATCGGTCGAATGGTATTTGATCGACCGGCCGCGAGCAGCATGCATGCCGAGAGATATGAATATGCGGGCAGCGAAATTGTTGTGGAGCCCGATAACAGCAAGGAACGCTTCGATCGTCTGATGGCGGCGCGAGAAAAGGAACTGCGGGAGAAGAAGCGGACGTTCACGATCTCTTACAAGGAAATGTTGAGTAAAGGATTGAATTCCATGGATGTTGAGACGTCCCTTCCGTATCTGGAGAAGATGGCGACTCCATCACCGAACAGCCGACTCTTCATCCACGTGGACGAACATGTCACGGCCTATAGCCTTCTGCTCGACGCAGAAGGCTACATTCTGGCGGGCCGGAATCTCCTGAAGCTAAAGGGCGTGCTCAACAAAACCGCGGTGGATGACGTCATCCGAAGAAACTCGGTCTGGTACAAGGAGACCGTCGCCCGAGACGACTGGACCGTCCCCACCGAGCGCGGCTTCTGCATCAAAAGCGCGCTGATTGGCGGGCCGCCGTTCCCCGTGGAAAACGTAAAGCAGATATTCCAGATGTATGCGGGGCGCCCGGCGTTGTTCAGTATCAAGATGCGAAACTCGTTCGACTTCGATCAGAAGACCTCGCTGCTGAATGCGATTCCCGATCTACGTCGACGTCTTGATAAAGCCTTGCTGTTCAACAAGGTTCGCGTTCTGCGTGCCGGCAAGCGCGAGTTCGCGGGCATGCAGGCGGAAGAGGTGTTACTCGCGATGAAGGACAACGGGGTCGAGATGTTCCGCTTCCATCTGATTGCGCCGGGCACCGAAGGTGACAATGCAAAGCCATATGCGGAACTGGAGCTTAGACTCGGCGCCGAGCCACGCTACTATCGAACAGCCGAGCAATCTACCTCGCTGGTCGACGAAGCCGGCGCCCTGCAAGCCTGGGACACGCTGCTCGACAGCTTCCGTTTGCGTCCGGGGGCGCTGTAAGCCGCTTTGCCATCCCGTCGCCGCGCAATCCATGGAGGCATTGCGCAGCGGTCTTGGCCGGCACCTTCACCTGCATCATGTTGGAAGCCGATTCTTCGAGCACGCCAGTGGGCTTGCCCGACGAGTCGCGCCGGATCACGCCACCTGCCGGGTCCGGCGTGCTGGCGTCGATGCCTGCTGCAGCGAGCGCGGCGGAGTTGGCCACGGAGAGATGGCCGGAGATATGGCTGATGAAGATGGGGCGCGTGGCAGACACCTTGTCCAGGTCTTCGCGCGTCGGATGGCGCTGCTCGGCCAGCAAGGTGTCGTCGTAGCCGGACCCGGTGATCCAGCTTGCGGCATCGGCTTCGGCCAGCTTCGCGCGCAGGCGAGCAAGAATGGTGTCGATGCTGTCCACGGTGCCAAGCGGCGGGCTGTTGAGATCGACATCGAACTGCCCCGTCAGCCCCGAGTACAGAAAGTGACTGTGCCCATCGTAGAAGCCCGGTATCAGCGTCTTGCCTGCGAGATCCACCACCGAGGTCTGCGTGCCGATGTACGCGCGCATGGCATCTGTCGAGCCGGTCGCCAATACCTTGCCATCGCGTACCGCAATGGCTTGTGCCTGGGTGTCGGCGGCGTCGACGGTCAGCACTTCGCCATTGCGATAGACGACATCGGCGGCGTTACCGCTCTTGTCGACGGCGGCCCTTGCATTCTCGTCGCTGCCGCAGCCGGCAAGCGCCGCGCAGAGCGCGAGGGGAATGAGCGGGAAGAAGGGGACAAGCGTAGGGCGACCCTGCAATTTCACGTTGTTCTCCTGAATCGATATCGCCTGGATTGACGAATGCGGCGATCTTAGAAGTCACAACGTGCAGCCAATGGGTCCATTCGCGCGAGGGCATGAAGCCAGCCGCGAACGGTTCGCTACGAATCGTCAGCGTGGCATGTCGCGGAACACCTGGCCCAGCAACGCGATCCCGGGTTCGATCTGCGCTTCCGCAATCGCGCCGAAGCCCAGACGGAAATACTCCGAAGGGCGATCTGCGCCAAAGAAGTGGATGTCGCCCGGCTCGATCAGCACCCCGCGCCGTGCGGCCAGCCGTTGCAGCATCCACGTGTCGGTGCCGGACGGCGCCTGCATCCAGAGCGACGAGCCGCCCGAGGTGCCGCTGAAACGGCAGTCAGGCATATGCTGCTGCACGGCAGCGGTGATGGTGCGCCATTTGCGCGCGAGCACTTCGCGATTGCGCCTTGCGTGATCGTCGCCATAGCCCATTGACAGGAACAGCGCCATTGCGCGCTGGTTGTTGAGGGGAGGATGACGATACATGAAGCGGCGTAGTGCACGCAGTTCCGCGATAAGCGGTGGATCGGCCACCACGAAGCCCAGACGCACACCGGGCAACAGGTTCTTGGTGAGGCTTCCCAGATAGATCACACGGCCGCCGTTGTCGAAACTCTTCAGTGCAGGATGATTGCCGCCGAGGTCGTTGTGCTCGGTGTCGTAGTCGTCCTCGACGATCACCAGATCCTGGCTGCGCGCGCGTTCGAGCAATTCCATGCGGCGGTACACGGGCATGGTTGTGCCAGTGGGCGATTGATGGCTAGGCGTGCAGAACACGACGTCGCAATCATCGAGTTGCGGACCGGGCACCAGTCCCTGACTGTCCACCCGCAACGGCTTGAGCTGGCATCCCGCTAGCGAAAAGATATTGCGCGCATCGACATAGCCCGGATTCTCCATGCCCATCACCATGCCGCCGTGGCCCAGCAACTGACCGAGCAGATAGAGGGAGTTCTGCGTGCCAACGGTGACGAGTACCTGCGACGGCGTGGCCTGGATAGCGCGGCGCGGCAGGATGCGCTGGATGATCTGCTCCACCAGCAGCGGATCGTCGAGCGTGACCTGGTCATCGACCCAGCGCGACATATGGGCGCGCAGCGTGGCCAGCCGGTTGCAGTTGCGCCAGCGCGCGGCGGTCATCTCGTCGTACTCGACCTGACCGTAGATGAACGGAAAGCGGAACTCGCGCCAGTTCTGCGGCTTGACGATGACCTGTTGCGTCGAGGGACGTTGCCGCAGGCGCGTGCCCCAGTCCAGGGATAGCGGCACGCCCTCGAACAGGGAATCCGGCACGGGCTTGATGCGCATGCGCAGTTGCTGGCGCACGAAAGCTTCGTTGATGAAGTAGCCACGGCGGCTGGCGGGTGTGAGGAAGCCGTCCTGCACCAGTTGCTCGTACACCAGCACCACGGTATTGCGCGAGACCTTCAGCAGCTTGCTGAGTTCGCGCGAGGAAGGCATGGGCTCCGTGGGGAGTTGTGCACCGTCCAGCAAGGCATTGAGCAGGTTCTCGCGCAGTTGCTCCTGCAGACCGCGGCCAGGTTCGAAGGGGCGCAGATACCGCTCCAGCATCGGGGACTTCCTTGTTTGGGTTGATTGGCTCGCTTCTTGCGAACCTGGCACCAGCCCAGGTCGCTTCTGGATCCAAAGCAATTTGCAAGCCAGTCCTACCATTGGTTCCGTTATCCCCATCCCATCATTTCGGAGCTAGTCATGAATCATTCCGTTGCTTCCCGCGTTCGCCGGTGCCTGCTGGCTTGTGGTGTCGCGATGTTGTCCGGTGCCGTCGCGCTGCCGACGCTGGCGCAATCGACACCATCCGCACCCACCGTCACGATCGGCGTGCAGAGCATGTTTGGCCCGTGGAAGAAGGCCATCGCGGACAAGGAGTTCGAGAAGGCCACCGGATGGAACATCAAGTGGCGCAGCTTCGATAGTGGTGGCGATGTGATGACCGCCATGGCATCGGGCGATGTGCAGATCGGCGTGGCGGGCAGCAGTCCCGTTGCGGCGGCCGTCAGCCGGGGCGTGAAGGTGGAGGTGTTCTGGATTCTCGACAACATCAACGAGGCCGAGGCATTGGTGGTGCGCAACGGTGCGGGGATCGACAAGCCGCAGGATCTGGTGGGCAAGCGCCTGGCCGTACCGTTTGTGTCGACGACGCACTTCCATACGCTGTTCGCGCTGGAGCACTACGGCATCGCCGGCAAGGTGAAGGTCATCAACCTGCAGCCCTCTGACATGCCGGCCGCATGGTCGCGCGGTGACATCGATGCCGCGTTTGTGTGGGACCCGGCACTGGGCAAACTCAAGCGCGACGGCAAGGTGCTGCTGACGTCGGGTGACCTGACCAAACTGGGCAAGGCCACGTTCGATGCGCTCGTGGTCAGCAAGGATTTCGCGGCAAAGAACGCCGAGGGGATGAAGGCGTTCACGCGTGTGCTGGAGCAATCGACTGCCGATTATGTGAAGGCACCGAAGTCGTGGACGGCCAGCTCGCAGCAGGTGATCAAAGTGGCGAAGCAATCGGGCGCCACGCCGGAGGAAGTGCCCGGCGTGCTGGCGCTCTACCAGTTTCCGCTGGCAGCAGAGCAATCGGGCAAGGCATGGCTCGGTGGTGGCAAGGATGGTGTGGCAGCGCGCGCTTTGGCCGCGACGGCCGAGTTCCTGAAGGAACAGAAGAAGGTGCCGGCGGTGCTGCCCGACTACAGCGTCGCCATCAATCCGGCCTTTGTCGAAGCGGTTGGCGTGGTCAAGTAAGCATGGCAATCACGTACACGCCGGGAGCGGCAACATGACTTTGAATCTGAACCTCCGCGATGTGTCGGTGGTGTATCCCGGCCGGGTCAAGGGCCAGCAGGTAGTTGCCCTGTCCGGCGTGAACCTGCAGATTGCTGCCGGTGATTTCGTTGTGGCGCTGGGCGCGTCGGGCTGTGGCAAGACAACGCTGCTGAACCTCATGGCTGGCTTTATCCAGCCGACCCGGGGGCTGATGACGCTGGGGCACTACACCCGCACGCCGCCGGTGGACGCCCAGGCTGGCACGGGTCTGCGCGACCAGATCACCGGACCGGGCGCCGATCGGGGCGTGGTCTTCCAGAAACACGCGCTGCTGCCGTGGCTCAATGTGCTGGAGAACGTAGCGTTCGGGCTGAAGCTCAAAGGTGTCGCAAAGAAGGAGCGCGAGGAACGGGCCATGCATTTCCTGACGCTCACAGGGCTGGCGGATTTCCGGCATCACGCCGTCTATCAGTTGTCGGGCGGCATGCAGCAGCGTGTGGGCATTGCCCGTGCGCTGACCAATGATCCGCACATGCTGCTGCTGGATGAACCGCTGGGGGCGCTCGACTCCCTGACGCGCGAGCGTCTGCAGGAACTGATCCTCGATATCTGGCATCGCACCAGCAAGATGATGTTCTTCATCACGCACGACGTGGAAGAGGCGTTGTTCATGGGCACGCGGTTGATCATCATGTCGCCGCGGCCAGGGCGTATCAGTCATGAGATCCCGATCGATTTTGGGCGGCAGTTCCTGCAGTCGCGCAACGCGCGCGAGGTCAAGTCGAGCCCGGCATTCATCGCGCTGCGTGAGCGTGTGCTGGGCATCATTCACGGCGATGAGGAGATCGCGGCATGAACAGCATCCAATCCGTGAATCCCGCATCCAGCGAGTCTGGCATGACGGACATTCCCATGGCTGCGCCAACGCGCACGAGTCTGCTTGCACGTATGCGTCGCGCGGCCCCGGCGCGGCCAGGCGAGCAATACGGCGCGCCCGGCAATGGGTCGAGCTGGCGTATCAGTTTGCTGACGGTGATCGTGGTGCTGGCGGCGTGGACCGCTGCCACGCATTTCGGCTACATCGAACCGCTATTCCTGCCGTCACCGCAATCGGTCTGGTTGCAGTTCATCGACGTGCTGACCGAAGGGTTTGCCGATGCCACGCTGATGACGCACGTGGGATGGAGTGCGATGCGGGTCTTCGGCGCATTCGTGCTGGCCGTGCTGACCGCAGTGCCCGCTGGCGTCATGATGGGCGTGAACCGCGTGGCGCGCGGTCTGCTCGATCCGCTGGTGGAGTTCTATCGCCCGCTGCCGCCGCTGGCATACCTGCCGCTGGTGGTGATCTGGCTCGGCATTGGCGAAGTCTCGAAGATCGTACTGATCTATCTGGCGATGTTCGCGCCGCTCGCGCTCAGTGCCCGTGCGGGCGTACGCTCGGTAGCCATCGAGCAGATCCACGCCGCGTATTCGATGGGTGCCACGCGCTCGCAAGTGCTCTGGTACGTGATCGCGCCTGCGGCGTTGCCCGACATCCTCACCGGCATGCGGATCGCCATCGGATTCGGCTGGACCACATTGGTGGCCGCAGAGATGGTGGCTGCCACGGCCGGGCTCGGCTTCATGGTGTTGAGCGCATCGAAGTTCATGGTGACCGATGTCGTCATCATGGGCATCCTCGTCATCGGCGCCATGGCTCTGTTGTTCGACGTGGTCATGCGCTGGCTCGAACGTCGACTGGTGCCGTGGAAGGGGCGCGGCTGATCGCTAGCGGGCAGCATTCTTCGCCAGGAACCTGTCCAACTGGCTGGCGAAGGTCTTGCTGTCCTGCGGCGAGAACGGCGCGGGGCCACCCGTGTCGATGCCCGAGGCGCGGAGCTGGTCCAGCACGTCGCGCATCGTCAGGCGCTCCTGGATGTTCTCGCGGCTGAACCAGGTGCCGCGTGGATCGAGTACGTGCGCGCCCTTGTCGAGCGCGGCAGCGGCAAGGGGGATGTCGGCGGTGATGACGAGGTCGCCGGACTCCGCCAGTTCGACGATGCGCTGGTCTGCCACGTCGAAGCCCGCAGGCACCTGCAATGACTTGATGAAACGGGAAGGCGGCGTGCGGAGATACTGGTTCGCCACCAGCGTGACAAGGATTTCCACGCGCTGGGCGGCGCGGAACAGGATGTCCTTGATGACAACCGGGCAGGCGTCTGCGTCAACGAGAATCTGCATTGCAGAATACCGGGAGTGGGCGGGCGCCCATTCTACTGCGTGCCTGCGGGGGAAAGCCGTGCGTTTTCGACAATTTCCATCGCTGACGGGAATGCGGCACACCACGCCGAGGCTATTGTCCCTGCCAATACCAAGGAGACAATATGGACCGGCCCGACATCTACACGCGACTCACGGAACTCGGTGTGGCGCTACCCACCGCAACGTTTCCCGCAGCGGCGTACACCATGTGCACGCAAAGCGGCAAGCTCGCCTATCTGTCGGGCCATCTGGCCAAGCAGGATGGCATCGTGTGGAAGGGCCGGCTCGGTGAAACGCTGACGACGCAGGACGGACAGCTTGCCGCGCGTGCCGTGGCCATCGATCTGCTGGCCACGCTGCATGCGCAGATCAAGGATCTGAACCAGGTGCGCCGCATCGTCAAGATGACGAGTCTCGTGAACTCAACGCCTGCTTTTACCGAGCAGCATCTGGTGACCAACGGTGCATCGGAATTCTTCGCCGAGGTGTTTGGCGAGAGCGGCAAGCATGCGCGGAGCGCGTTCGGCGTGACACAGCTTCCGCTCGATGCCTGCCTCGAAATCGAACTGATTGCCGAACTGAACTGACACCGGAGCGTGATCGTGAACGAACTCTGGCGTCTATCGGCAACCGAACTGGCATCGCTGGTTCGCAATCGCGAGGTGTCCGCGCGCGAGGCTGCTGCCTCGGCGCTCGAACGCCTCGACGCGGTGAATCCATTGATCAACGCCGTGGTCGCGCATCGTCCGGAATGGGTGATGGCGCAGGCGGACGATATCGACAAGACCTTGGCGCGCGGCGAAGACCCCGGCCCGCTGGCTGGTGTGCCCGTCACCACCAAGATCAACACTGACCATGCGGGATATGCCACGACCAACGGCACGCGCCTGCAAGAGGGCGTGGTGGCCAAGGCCAGCAGTCCGGCCGTCGATAACCTCGCGCGTGCCGGTGCCATCCTGCTGGGGCGCAGTAATTCGCCGACGTTTGCGCTGCGCTGGTTCACGAGCAACCTTGTCCACGGCAAGACGCTCAATCCGCGCAATGCGGCACTGACGCCTGGCGGTTCGAGCGGCGGCGGTGCAGCGGCGGTGACAGCCGGCATCGGCTGCATCGGACTGGGCACCGATATCGGCGGCTCGATCCGCTATCCCGCGTATGCATGCGGCATCCATGGCTTGCGCCCCTCGTTCGGTCGAGTTCCGGCTTTCAATGCTGCGCTGCCCGAGCGTCCTATCGGCGCGCAGTTGATGTCCGCAACGGGTCCGATGGCACGGACCGTGGCGGATCTCGAAGTCGCCTTGGCGGCGATGTCGGCGCCCGATGTCCGTGATCCATGGTGGGTGCCTGCACCGCTGAATGGTCCCGACGTGCCGCTGCGCGCTGCCATCTGTCTGCGTCCGGGTGGCATGACGATCTCGCCGGAAGTGGAAGCGGCGCTGCGCGATGCGGGGCGCAGGCTGGTCGATGCGGGATGGATCGTGGAAGAAATCGACGATACCCCGCTGATCCGCGACGCTGCCGAAGTGCAGGAGCGCCTGTGGTTGGGCGATGGTTTCGCGGCGTTTGCCGACGCGGTGGCGCGTGATGGCGATCCCGGTGCTGCCGCCGTGGTGGAGCAAGTGCGCGCCAAGGTCAGTGCGATGCCTGCCGATGTGGTGAACAGTTCGCTGGTGCGACGCACGACGCTGACGCGGCAGTGGCGCCTGTTCCTCGCGAAGTATCCGGTGTTGCTGCTTCCGGTGTCGGGCGAACTACCGTTCCCCGATGGACTGGACTTGCAGGGTGCGGCAGGTTTCGCACGGGTATGGGAAGCGCAACTGACCATGCGCGCGCTGCCGGCGATGGGATTGCCGGGACTCGTGGTGTCCACGAACCTGATCGACTCCGTACCGGTTGGCGTGCAGATCGTGGCGAGCCATTTCCGCGAAGATCTGTGCCTACTGGCGGGCAAGGCCATCGAGGCGCGCGGCACGCCGCCTGCGCCGATCGATCCAGGCGCAGCAGGCATTCACGCTTCGCTGCGATAGTTGCGGGGGGCTTCGCCCAGCATCCGCTTGAACATGGCCGAGAACGCGCTGGGGCTGGCAAAGCCCAGTTCGTCGGCAATGCGGTTGATGGGGGTGTCCGCCTCCAGCATGGTGAGTGCCTGCGCGAGGCGGACCTGCTGCACCCAATGCCGATACGTCATGCCTGTCTCCTTGATAAAGAGACGAATCAGGGTGCGGCTGCTGGCGCCGACCACTTCCGACCATTGTTCGATGGTGCGCTGATCGCCCGGCGACGCGAGAATGGTTTCGCAGATCGCGATCAGTCGCCGGTCTCCCGGCCACGGGATTTCAATCGGCAGTGTCTGTGACGTCGCGAGCTTGTGGAGGATCAGCGTCACGATGCTCCGGTTGCACGCATCGTCGGGATAGAGCATTGGCTGCTCGACCAGCGCGAGGATCAGCTCGCGCAGCAGCGCATCCACTTCCACCACCTTCACGCGATCTCCCAATTGCCGCGCCTTCTTCTGGTCGATGTAGATCGTACGGATCTGCGTCGCGGTAAGCATCGCCTGATCGTGGACGATTCCCGCCGGAATCCACAGACCCCGCTGCGGCGGAATGAACCAGATGCCGTTTGCGCTGGCCACGCGCATCAACCCCTTGCTCGCGTAGAGCAACTGTCCGCGCGGATGGCTGTGCGGGGCGTTGTAGCTGCCTGCCTTTTTCTCGCTCGCGAAAGCCGTAATGACGCGGGGGACTTCCTGATAGTCGTGGTAGTTGTCGCTCCGGCCGGTCACGGCGGGTTTGTCACTTTGGCGACGAATTCTGGCATTCATGCGGTTATTGTCATCGTGGGGCGCGCCTACCATTTGATCACGGAACGCACGCGTTCATCGGATCAATTTTCGGGAGAAGCCAGTGTTAGCGGAAATCGGACAGGACAGGCGGGAATCGAGGGCGCTCAAGCTGTTCGCGGGCGTGGGGCTGTTCATCATGGCATTGGCGCTGCGGCCCGGCATCGTGTCGATCGGCCCGCTCGTGCATGCCATTCAGACGGAATTTGGAATGAAGCATGCAGAAGCCGCGCTGCTGACCGCCATTCCCGATATTTGCATGGGCGTCTTCGCGATCTTCGTGCCGGCACTGGGGCGCCGCTTCGGCAGTGATCGTGTCGTGTTGTTCTCGCTGGTGTTGCTCGGTGTGGCGCTCGTGCTGCGCGCATTGGCCGGATCGCCTGCCAGCCTGTTGCTGGCGACATTGCTGGTCGGCATCGGCGTCGCGATTTCAGGTCCGTTGATCGGCGGCTGGATCAAGAGTCATTTCTCGGGCGAGGCGGCGCTTTTCATGGGGATCTACGCGGCAGGGCTCGGTGTCGGTGCCACGCTGGCCGCAGTGGGTAGCGAGTCCATTGCATTGGCCGGTGGCGGATGGCGGCTGGGTGCCGGTATCTGGGCTGTCGTTTGCGTGCTGGCGATTGTGAGCTGGAAGCGGCTGACGTCCACGTATCCTTCGAAGCCGCATGCATCGCATGTGAGTGCTGCGCCGGCCCGTTCACCGTTGCGATCCGGTCGTGCATGGCTGATTGCGGTGTACTTCGGCGTCGGCCAGTTCATCTGCTACGCGTGCTTTGCCTGGGTGGGTGAGAGCAGCCGCGAGTTGCAGATCAACGCGCTGAGTTCCGGTGTCAACCTGGGCTTGTTCGCCGCGATGATCGCGCTCAGCAGTTTCCTGGCAGGCATCGTGACAAGCGGGTCGCTGGATCGTCGGGGCTGGCTGGCATGGTCCGCAATCCTGTCGATCGGTGGCGCGGCGGTACTGTGGCTGTCGCCGGGCACGCTGGGTGCGATGCCGGTGCTCGCCATCGCGGCAGGGCAGGGGGTGTGCTTCGCGTTGGCCATGACGCTGCCGCTGGACAACACCACGTCGCATCATGAAGCCAGCCAGTGGACCGCGTTCATGCTGTTCGTCGGATACCTCGTTGCCGCGTTGGGACCGTTCGTGTTCGGCTTCCTGCGCGATGTGACTGGCGCCTATCGCGCACCGTATGGGCTGCTTGTGGCCGCATCGGTTGTGCTGCTGGTGCTGACGCCATGGCTCAAGCCGCGTCTGCGGGAAGCACAGGCAGTGGCATGACGGGAGGCATCACGGGAGATCGCAAGGGCAATTGCAGCGTGAACCATGTGCCGGTGGCGTCGGGTTGCCAGGACACTTCCGCATGAAGTGCCTGCGCCCGGCGCTGCATGCTGGCGAGTCCCCGGCCACGGTGTGCGGCGGGGACGTGGGCGGGATCGAACGGTGTGCCGTTGTCATGCACGCGCACCGTCACTGACTGTGCGTCGTGTCGCGTCTGCACGCGAATGGCGGTGGCGTGGCTGTGCTTGAGCAGGTTGGTGAACACCTCCTGCAAGATGCGGAGGATGTGCAGCGCGCTCTGCGCATCGATCCATTGCAGTGCGGGAATGTCGCCCACCTCCCACGCCAGCGAGATACCGGCCGATTCCAGTCGCGGTCCCAGCCGATAGCGCAGCGTCGCCAGCAGCAGCAACAGATCGGTCGAAACGGGTTCGAGCGAGTCGATGGTCAGCTTCAGATCGTCGATGCATTCGCGCAGGATCTGCGCGATGTCATCGGCGCGCGCGGTGCCACCCGGATCGCGCTCGACCACACGCAGTGCGCTGATCAGCGATGACCCGAGGCCGTCGTGCATGTCTTGCAGCAGACGTTGGCGTTCGCGCGTGAGCGTGTCACGACGTTCCACCTCGCGCAACTGCCGATGGCTTTCCAGCAACTCGGCTTCTCGCTGCGCCAGGCGCAGCGAGAGATTGGCGTTGGCCTGCGCTACCTCGTCGAGCGCACTGACGTAGCGCCGGTACATCAGGTACATGAACAGCAGAAGCTGCACGCAGCCCAGGTAGGCCAGCAGGTAGATGCTCTCGATATCGACGCGATAGTTCTGCAGCAGGATGTCGTGCAAGGCGATGGGTGTACTCATCGCGTTCCAGATCGAAAACACCAGCGCTTCCTGCGATCTGGCGCGCCACGCTGCGCGCAGTGCGGCCACCGAGACGACGAGGTTTAGCGCTACCAGCAGCAGTTGCGACAGCGGATAGAGAAAGACGAGGTGCGTGAGCCACGACAGCGGCAATGTGCTGGTGCCGAGGAAGATGACCGTGCAGAACAACACGGCCTCGAAGCGCCGGTAGCGCAGCCCGAGGTAGCGAAAGACAAAGATGTAGCAGGTCAGGATCAGCCAGGCGATGCTGTTGAACGCGAGCCAGCTGAACCACTCCTCCGGGATGGGCAGCGGGTCCTGTCCGACGAGGTATTGCAGCGTATGAAGGAAGTAGGCGCTCGCGGCCAGAAAGCACAGCAGGTAGCGCGATTCGTGGCGACGCCTGATCCAGACCAGCAAGGAAAAGATGCCCACGGCCAGCAGGCCGCCACTGGACAAGTATGGAAACTGGGTCTGCAGGAAGCTGCGTATCGCATAACGCCAGAACAGTTCGCCGCGCGTGCCGATGCGCACCGTCGACATCGCGGCGCCCACCTGTCCGACCACATCGATGCGGATGACGAGATCCTTCGGCGCATGGCCGAGTGCAATCCACAGCGGATAGTTATAGCCGTTCCACACCGGGCCGCCGCGCGACTGCCAGAGCTGCTGGCCATCCGCGTAGACGGTCAGGCGCCCCACGGTCTGCCAGCGGGGCGCGTAGAGGTAGAGCGGTTCGTTGATGCGCGCGGATGCGCTCGCGGCCGGCAGGTCGAGCTTCAGCCAGACGGTTTCGATCTGGCCTGCGCTGACGTCGTCCGGCGCAACGTGTCGCGGTATCACCAGGGGCAGTGACGTGGCTTCCCAACCTTCGCGTACAACGGGAAGGGCAAGCTGCGGCGAGAGCCTGTCGAGCGTGCCTTCCGGCGTGACAAGCACCTGTCCGGTGATCACATGCCACGGCAAGGATTCGGCGGCGGCGTTGTGCAACAAGCCGGCGAGGCACAGCACCATGGCGACGATCCACCGTCCCCAGGCCAGCGGCAAGGCACGCTCACACATCGCGCAGCCATCCGTGCTGGCGCGCCACGTTGATGGCTTCTACCTTGGAATGCACGTCGAGCTTGACGTAGATGCGGCGGACATACGTGAGCAAGGTGTGCCGCGATACCCCCATGCGCTGCGCGATTTCATCGTGCGAGAAGCCACGCGTGATATCGCCCAGCACTTCGTATTCCCTTGGCGACAGTTCGGTGGGTTTGGGGCCCGTGGGTGTCTGCGGCGCGTCGGCCGCGGGCGCCTGCAATCGCGTCAGCACCTGCCGTGCGATCAGCGGACTGATCGGACTGCCGCCGTCATGGAGCGAGCGCAACTCGCTGACGATATGCGCGGCGGAGCTGTCCTTGAGCAGGTAGCCGGTGGCGCCCGCCGCAATGGACCGCATGACGTGGCTCTCGTCGCCAAAGACGGTTGCCACCATGACATTGCATGCCGGCCACGCGGTGCGTACGGCGCGAATGGCATCGATGCCCGATCCATCGGGCAGTCCGAGGTCCACGACAAGAATGTCTGCGGCAGGCAATTGCCGCAGCAGCGCGAGCCCATCGTCCAACGTTGCCGCCGTGCCTGCGCTGCACATGTCGGGCGCGCTTTCCAGTGCGTCGAGAAAAGCGGCCGTAAAACGGGAATCGTCTTCGATCAGTGCAACGCGGATTGGCAGGGAGGGGGCAGTGGACACGGCGGGTGTAGGTGCGGAGCGAGCGAATCGACGCACGACAAGCAGCGGCTCGTGCTACCGCTATACCCCCTCCGAAGTGGGGGCATGAGAAATGCACGCCCGTCGCACGATCAGGGGACATACAGCCCGAAACGCCAGGGCTATGATCCAGCCAAATTGTTGCACGCATGGGACTGTATGCAAAGACAGCCCATGGGGGCATGCACCAAAACAACAGGCTCCTGGTGTTGGGAGTCAAGAACTCAACGGGACGGGGAAGGGGTCGCAAATGAAGCACGGCAGCGGGTTGTCGAGGTGGCGGGTGTGGCGGATCGCAGGGGCCGTGACGGTCAGCGTGGCGTTGGCTGCGTGCGGTGGGGATGGCGACGGTGCGGGAAGCAGCGCGGGGAACGGGAGCGGAGGTGGCACCCCGCCTTCGTCTCCTTCCACACCGGATACGCCGCAGTCACCAGGGACACCGGAGACACCCACCACGCCGCAGGCCGTGACATACCTGGGCGTGATCAGCTTCGGCGACACCATCGCCGTGACGCTCGACGCGCCCGCTGCGGGTCAGGTCCGTATCCGCTTCTCCGATTCCGCTTTCGGTCTGGCCGGTGCGGTGATCGGCAACTACGCAAGGAGCGGCGATGTCTACACCGTTAGCGGCCTCAAGGCGGACGATGCCGAGCCGCCGCCTGCTTTTGTCACTGCGTTACTCAGTTCGGTCACGGCAACGTTCACGGTATCGGGCACCACGCTGACCGGTGAAATCGCGGGGCTGCCGAAACAGCTTGGCAATGGCAAGCTCACCGGCCAGGTAACGGCCAGCAGTGTGACCGCGCCGGTCAGTGCCACGGATCTGGCTGCCACGTACACCTTCGTGCGCGCCCAGTCCACGTACTACACCAGTTCCGGCAACCTTCAGGTCCAGTATGGTTACGGCGGCCAGATGCGCGTCGGCGCGGACGGGGCCGTGCGGATGTGCCAGACGAGCGCCTACAGCGATGCCTGCGGCATGGGCCTGACCGGCACGCTTGTGCTGGCCGACCAGACCAGTTATCCCGGTGCCTACACGCTGACGTTGGGCGGCAAGGTGTGGGGCCGTGTGTTTGCGCGGCGCGAGAACGGCGTGACGACGCTGTACTTCGATCACAACCAGATGGACACCGGCGGCAATCGCATCGCGGGATCGGGTGTCTTCCGGCAGGCGCAGACCCTCACGATGAATCAGGTGGCAGGCCAGTGGGTCTGCCGGCAACCCGGCGTATCGTATGACGCGCCCACCGGCATCGGCCTGCGCGTTGCGCTGGATGGATCGGTGCAGGAGGAAACACTGACGATCGACGATGCGGGTCTGATCGTCAGTGCACGCACGAATCTGTCGGCGGCGGTGACGCTGAATGCGGCCAATAATCTGATTGGCATGATGCTCCCGGCTGCCGTACCCGGTGTCCTGTCAGTGAACTGGATCTCGCAGGAAGTCGCAAGCGGCCTTCGCACGCAGGTGTTCATGCCCATCGACGCGCAGACCATGGCCTACTATGCCGAGGTCAATGCCAAGGCATCCGATCCGGTGCAATGGACGTATATCGCGCAGGGCATGTGCCGCAAGGGCTGATTTTTCCTTGACCGATGGTTTTCTCCCCTCTCCCACTGCATGGGAGAGGGGAGCCAACCACGAGCATCTCGAACACTGTTGGTTTTCTCCCCTCTCCCGCTCGCGGGAGAGGGGCGGGGGAGAGGGTAAGCCGTGCAATTTGCGACATGTTCAGCAAGCAGAATCTCCGGCCCTCTCCCCCAACCCCTCTCCCACTGCGCGGGAGAGGGGAGCCAACCACGAGCATCTCGAACACTGTTGGTTTTCTCCCCTCTCCCGCTCGCGGGAGAGGGGCGGGGGAGAGGGTAAGCCGTGCAATTTGCGACATGTTCAGCAAGCAGAATCTCCGGCCCTCTCCCCCAACCCCTCTCCCACTGCGCGGGAGAGGGGAGCCAACCACGAGCATCTCGAACACTGTTGGTTTTCTCCCCTCCCCCGCTCGCGGGAGAGGGGAGCAACACCGGCCAGCGACTCAGCGATCAAGCCAGATGACACGCCACCCAATGATCAACACCGCGCTCGGTGAAGACCGGTGCCGATTCACGGCACTGCGCGGTGGCGTGCGGGCATCGCGTATGAAAGCGGCAGCCTGACGGCGGTGAGAGTGGGCTGGGCAGTTCGCCCGCGATGGACGCCTGTTGCAGTCGACGCGCACCGGGGCGGGCCGAAGGCGCAGACGCCATCAGCGCGCGTGTGTACGGATGGCGCGGCGAATGCCACACTGCATCGCGCGGGCCTTGTTCGACGACCTGGCCGAGATACATCACGGCGATGTGATCGGACATATGCCGCACCACCGCCAGATCGTGCGAGATGAACAGGTAGGCGATGCCGAGTGTCTCGCGCAGGTCGAGCAGCAGGTTCAGCACCTGTGCGCGCACGGAGACATCGAGTGCGGACACGGCTTCGTCGCAGACGATCAGTTCGGGGTCGAGCATCAGCGCACGCGCGATGGCAACACGTTGGCGCTGGCCTCCAGAGAGTTCGTGAGGCAGCCGGTGCGCCATGTCGCGGTGCAATCCGACTTTGTCGAGCATGGCGGCTACGCGTTCACGGCGTGCCGCAGCATTGCCACGTCGATGAACAATCAGCGGCGCTTCCAGCGTCTTGCCGATGGTCGCGCGCGGATTCAATGATGCAGCCGGGTCCTGAAACACCATCTGCACGCGCGGACGGATATCGTCGAGCGCGCGGCCCTGTCGTGTGGTGATGTCTTCGCCATCAAGACGTATCTCGCCTGCATCGACATCGGTGAGTCGCATCGCCACGCGCGCAACCGTCGACTTGCCGCAACCGCTCTCGCCAACGAGGCCGAGCGTCTGCCCGTGCGCCACGTTGAGCGACACATCATCGAGTGCGCGTACCGTGCCGCCTTGGGTGCGGTAGTGGCGCGAGACATGGCGAAGTGCCAGCAGCGGTTCGGTCATGCCGCTACCTCCTCGATCTCGATCACGGTTGGCGAAGGGACGCGCAGCCGCGCGTGGCAGGCCACCTCGCCTGAGCCATCGGGTTCCAGCACGGGCACCTCGGTCCTGCAACGCGCCACTGCGTGAGTGCAGCGCAGCGCGAAGGCGCAGCCGGCCGGCATGGCCGAAAGTGGCGGCACAGTGCCGGGAATCTCTGGAAGTCGACTGCCCGGTGGCAATGTTTCGATGGCGAGCGAGGCGAGCAAGCCCGCTGTGTAGGGATGCGCGGGACGTGTGAGCAATGCCTCGACTGGCCCTTGCTCGACGACGCGCCCCGCATACATGACCGCTGCACGGTCGGCGGTCTCCGCGACCACGCCAAGATCGTGCGTGATCAGCAACATCGCCATGCCAGTCTCTGCCTGAAGCCGCTTGAGCAATGCCAGGATCTGCGCCTGCGTGGTGACATCGAGCGCCGTGGTGGGTTCATCGGCGATCAGCAGGTCCGGTTCGCAGGCCAGCGCAATCGCAATCATGGCGCGTTGCCGCATGCCGCCCGATAGCTGATGCGGAAAATCATTGGCGCGTTCACGCGGCGACGGCATGCGCACCTGTTCGAGCAACGCCAGCGCACGCGCGTGCGCTTCGGCGTGCGTCACGCGGCGATGCAGGCGCACGGCCTCGATGATCTGGTCCCCGATGCGCATCACCGGATTGAGCGCGGACATCGGCTCCTGAAAGATCATGGCGATGCGATTGCCGCGTATGCCCTGCATCGCGCGGTCGTCGAGCGCAAGCAGATCGGCGCCGTTGAACAGGATCTGTCCGCCAGTCACGCGCGCCACACGGCGCGGCAGCAAGCGCAGGATCGAACATGCGGTGACGGATTTTCCCGATCCGCTTTCGCCAACGAGTGCCAGCGTTTCGCCGCGATCGATGGAGAGCGACACATCGTGCAGTGCCGTAACGTGACCGGTGGCCGTCGTGAAGCCGGTGCGCAACGCGCGAATATCGAGTAGTGCCATGTTGTCAGTGCCGTCGCTGGCGCAGATGCGGATTCAGGGCGTCGTTGATGCCGTCGCCAATCAGGTTGAAGGCGAGCACCGTGACCACGATGGCAAGACCTGGCAGGCCGCAGATGTACCACGCATCGGCCACCTGTTCGCGGCCACCGCCGATGATGGTGCCCCAGCTCATGACGTTGGGATCGCCCAGGCCGAGGAAGGCCAACGACGCCTCGGTCTGGATCGCGGTAGCCACGGTCAGCGTCGCCATGGCGATCACCGGCGGCAAGGCGTTCGGCAGGATCTGCGTGAGGATGAGGCGCGCGTCGCTCATGCCGACCGTGCGCGCAGCCAGCACGAACTCGCGCGAACGTAGCGAGAGAAACTCCGCGCGTACGAGTCTTGCCGTGGCGGGCCATGACACCACGCCAATCGCCACGACAACGGTCGTGACCGATGGCTTGAAGATGGCAACCAGCACCACGGCCAGTACGAACTTCGGTACGGTCTGGAAGACTTCGGTGACACGCATCAGCGCTGCATCGACGCGTCCACCGAAGTAACCGCCGATGGCACCCACGGTAATGCCCAGCGTGGCAGCCAGTGCAGTGCTGACGAGACCGATCAGCAACGACACGCGCGCGCCCGCCGCGAGACCTGTCGCGAGATCGCGGCCCATGAAATCGGTGCCGAGCGGATAGCCGGGATCATCGCCCGGCCACAGCATCGGCGGCCCAGCCATGTCCCACGGATCGCCGGGGAAAATCAGCGGGCCGACGAGCGCTACCAGTACCACCGCCAGCATCAGGACAAGCCCCAGCGTTGCCGAAGGATATGCACGGGCGAAGCGCCACCACGCGAGCGGTGTCGTTGCAACGGGCAGGCGAGAGATCAGCGTGCTCATGTCGTGGCGCCCTTCACAGTCACCGAGACGCGCGGATCGATGGCCGCATACAGCAGGTCCACGAAGATATTCACGACGGTCACCATCACCGAACTCAGCAGCAGGATGCCGAGCAACAGATTGAAGTCACGCGCGAGTACCGATTCAAAAGCGAGGCGACCCAGCCCCGGCCAACTGAACACGGATTCGACAAGTACCGCGCCGCTGAGTAGCGATGCAAGTTGATAGCCCGCCATGGTGACAAGCGGCAATAGCGCATTGCGTAGCGCATGCACCACGGTCACACGCACTTCGCCCGCGCCCTTGGCGCGCGCCGTACGAATGAAATCCGCGCCATCGAGTTCGAGCATGGCGGTGCGCACCAGCCGGGTGTACACGGCGAGGTAGAACGTGGCGAGCGTGCAGGCGGGCAGCACCGCGTGACGCGCCACATCGGCCGCCCAGGCCAATCCCGTATGGCCCGCGCTGATATCCACCATGCCTCCCGACGGCAGCCAGCCGAGCCGCGCGGAAAGCAGCACGATTGCCATCAGTCCGAGCCAGAACGTGGGGACGGCATACGCTACCAGCGTGACGAGCGAGACGAGTCGATCCGGCCAGCGATGCACACGCACGGCGGAGAGCACGCCAAGTGCCACGCCCAGCGCGAGCGCGATGCCCATCGCCAGTGCCATCAGCAGCAGCGTGGCGGGAAGCCGGCTCAGGATGAGATCGAGCACCGGCATGTTCTGGCGATACGAGAAGCCGAGATCGAGCGTGGCAAGCTGACCGAGATAGCGCACCAGTTGCAGCCAGACCGGCTGATCGAGTCCGAAGCTGGCGCGCAGTTGTGCCATGGTCTCCGGACTGGCCGCACCAGCCTCGCCGGCCAGTACATCGACGACATCGCCGGGCGCCAGTTGCAGGATGACGAAGTTCATCAGTGCGATACCGAGTACCACGGGGATCACCTGCAACAACCGCTGGCGCAGGAAAGCGAGGGCGGGGTGGCGCATAGCGTCAAGCCTTCGGTGTCAGCCACGCATCGGCGTACGACGCGAACAGTCCGTCGCCCTGCGCAGTGGCCTTGCGGAAGCGTGCGGTGGACACGGTGACCCAGGTCTGCTCCACGAGATCGAGCACCGGCACATCGTCCTGCACGATCTTCTGCCACTGCGTGATCAGTGCCTTGCGTTTGCTCTCGTTGGCTTCGCGGCCAGCGGCTTCCATGATGCGGTCCAGTTCCGGATTCGAATAGCCCGAACCATTGGTCCACGGCGCACCCTTGATGATGTTCTTCGTCCAGAACAGACGCTGCACACCCAGCGTGGGATCGGGCAGGCGGTGCAGGCTGGAGATCATCAGGTCATAGTCCTGATCGGTGAAGACACGACGCAGATAGGTGGCGGTATCACCCGCACGCAATTCCACCTCCACACCCACGCGCGCCAGCGATTGCTTGATGAACTCGGCGGGCCGGCTCGCGGTCACGCCGCCGCCGCCATCGTAGTCGAGCGTGATGCGCAGGCGCTTGCCATCCTTGCCCGGCTTGAAGCCAGCCTGATCGAGCAGCGCCGCCGCCTTCTTGATGTCGTACGGATACTGCTGCGTATCGGGCGAGTAGTAGTTGACCACCGACGATGGCACCGGGCCCGTGGCGGGTTTGCCATAGCCGAGGAACACAACCTTGAGCAGTGCGTTGCGGTCGATGGCATAGGCCAGTGCCTGACGCACGCGCCGATCCGCGAAGTACGGCTTGCGCACGTTGAACTGCGTCAGGAAGATCGTGGCGAGATAGCGGCCATCGTCGGTATTGATGCGGTAACGCTGCTTGTCCTGGAAGCGTCCGAGGTTCGACAGCGGAATGCTGGAACCGAGCGCCACGTCGATCTCGCCGGCCTCCAGCGCCACGGTGCGCGCGGCGGCATCGGGAATAAAGCGGAAGACCACGCCATCGAGATAGGGCTGGTCCTTCTGCCAGTAGTTCGGGTTGCGTTCCAGCCGCACATGGCTGCCCTTGACCCATTCCTTGAACACGAACGGACCCGTGCCGATGGGCGCATTGTTCAGCGGGTTGCTCAACACATCCTTGCCCTCGTACAGGTGGCGCGGCAGGATCTGCGCGCCATACGTGTTGATGTAGTTGAGCAGGTACGGTGCGGGCGACGACAGGCGGATGATCACCGTATGCGGGTCGGGTGTATCGACGGCCGTGACGTTGGCGAATGCCGCACGGCCAAACGGATGCAGTGTCTTCCAGACTTCGAGCAGTGTGTACTTGACGTCGGCGGCAGTGAAGTCCTTGCCGTCATGCCATTTCACATTCTTGCGAAGCTGGAAGGTGGTGGTCAGGCCATCCGCCGACGTAGTCCAAGAGGTCGCCAATGCGGGCACGGGCCGCAGATTCAGGTCGTAGGCCACGAGCCCTTCGAGCACCTTGCTCGACACCTGGCCGATGTTCATCGTCGTGATGAATGCCGATGTCAGCAGCGTGGGTTCAGGTGACACCGCCACGTTGAGCACGCCGCCACGTATGGGCGCACCCTGTGCAGCGGCGGCGTTCGCGAGTACGTCAGCAGAGAACGGTACGCCGAGGGAAAGGAGCGAGGAAGCAGCAAGGAAATCGCGACGGTTCATGGCAAGCGGGGCAGAAGTTTCTCGGAGGGGTCAGCAAAGCGCAGGCACTGAGTGTAGAAACTGTCCGCTACGGCGTGAACGAAGGATTTCCTCTTTGCTATCGCGTTTCGTGTGGTAAGTGTGACCTGAAAACCGTACGCCATGCCCGGTGGGAACGGAACGAACAAAGTGGCGTTTCGATATGCGGCATATCGATATCGGGTTTCGTTCGTTCCCATGCGGCATGGCGGTGCCTATGCTGTGACGCTCCCCTATGTCCCACCCTCGCTATGTCTATCTCCGCGCCACCCCGCCAGCTTCATCTGAATCTCAACGCGCTGCATTCGGGCTTTGTCCCGTCGGCGTGGCGCCTGACCGGCAGCGATCCGCGCGCGTTTGTCGATGCGCAGCACTACGTGCGTCTGGCGCAGGTAGCCGAAGCTGGCAAGTTCGATGCGATCTTTCTGGCGGATAACGCGTCGATTGCCGATCAGATCAACTTCCGGCCGATCACGGCGCTGGAGCCTACGGTGCTGCTCGCTTGCGTGGCAGCGGCTACGACGCATATCGGCCTCGTGGCCACCGCATCCACCAGCTACAACGAGCCTTACAACATCGCGCGCCGGTTCGCCACGCTCGACCACGTCAGCGGCGGTCGCGCCGGATGGAACGTGGTGACCACGGCCGATGCGGGTTCCGCGCGCAACTTCGGCCAGACCGGACCCGCCGAGCACGCGAGGCGATATGCGCGCGCGGACGAGTTCACGCATATCGTCAAGTCGCTCTGGGATAGCTGGGAGGACGATGCCTTTGTCGGCGATCGTGCGGCGGGACGCTTTGTGCATACCGACAAGCTGCAGCCCATTGCGCATCACGGCGAGTTCTTCGATGTGCAGGGCCCGCTGAACTTGCCGCGTACCCCGCAAGGCCATCCGGTGCTGTTCCAGGCTGGCGGGTCGTCCGATGGGCGCGACCTCGCCGCGCGCCATGCCGAAGCGGTGTTCTCTGCGGCGCAGACTGTCGAGGAATCGGCGGCTTATCGGCGCGATATCAATCAGCGTGCCGAGGCACTGGGTCGCGGACGCGATGCCGTCAAGATCCTGCCCGGACTGACGACCATCGTCGGTGCAACCGAAGCGCAGGCCCGTCAGCGCCGCGACGCACTCGTAGACCTGATTCCATGGGACTACAGCCTGAATCGACTGGCCGGCACGCTTGGTATCCCCGTGGATCGTCTGTCACTCGACGCCCCATTGCCCGACGATCTGGTGCTGCCTGCGAATGGCAATCACACGTTCTTCGCGGCCACCGTGGCTTTCGCGCGGCGTCAGAACGCCACAGTGCGCACGCTGATTCGTGAACTGGCGGGCGGCGGCGGGCATCGCGTCATCGTCGGCACACCGGAGCAGATCGCCGACGATATCGAACACTGGTTCCGCAACGGTGCGGCAGATGGCTTCAACCTGATGCCCGATGCGTTGCCCGATGGGCTGCACGACTTCGTCTATGGCGTGGTGCCGATCCTGCAACGGCGCGGCCTGTTCCGCACCGAGTACACGGGACATACGCTGCGCGAGCATATGGGGCTGGTGAGACCGGCAGGAAGAGTGCGACAGCAGGCCGCAGCGTAAGGTGCCCATGGTTTGCGCCCCTCTCCCGCAGTGCGGGAGAGGGGCGGGGGTGAGGGCCAGCAGTTCAAATTGCGATCAGTCGGCAAGCAGAACCTCCGGCCCTCTCCCCCAGCCCCTCTGCCACTGCGCGGGAGAGGGGAGTTAACCACGGGCATCTCGAACACTGTTGGTTTTCTCCCCTCTCCCGCAGTGCGGGAGAGGGGCGGGGGAGAGGGCAAGCAGTTCAAATTGCGATCAGTCGGCAAGCAGAACCTCCGGCCCTCTCCCCCAGCCCCTCTGCCACTGCGCGGGAGAGGGGAGTTAACCACGGGCATCTCGAACACTGTTGGTTTTCTCCCCTCTCCCGCAGTGCGGGAGAGGGGCGGGGGAGAGGGCAAGCAGTTCAAATTGCGATCAGTCGGCAAGCAGAACCTCCGGCCCTCTCCCCCAGCCCCTCTGCCACTGCGCGGGAGAGGGGAGTTAACCACGGGCATCTCGAACACTGTTGGTTTTCTCCCCTCTCCCGCAGTGCGGGAGAGGGGCGGGGGAGAGGGCAAGCAGTTCAAATTGCGATCAGTCGGCAAGCAGAACCTCCGGCCCTCTCCCCCCAGCCCCTCTCCCACTGGGCGGGAGAGGGGAGTACACACCGAGGCCTGCAAGGGTATTCACTAGCGCGCAATTCTTGACGTTGTCGTGACTACGCCGTCATTATCGGAACCGGATCTCCGATAACAGTACGGAATAGCATGCGGCTGGAAGATTTGAACTATTTTGCGGCGGTGGCGCAGGCGGGCCAGATCGCGCGCGCTGCCGAGGACATGGGCCAAAGCCAGCCCGCGTTGACCAAGGGGATTCAGCGGCTGGAGCAGGAACTGGGCATCCAGCTATTTGTGCGGTCTTCGCGCGGCATGGACCTGACTACCTCGGGCGAAGTCTTTCTCGAACGCATTCTGGCCGTGCGCAGTTCGCTGCACGACGCCATACGTGAAGCGCACGACTTGCATCTCGGCAAGTTGGGCGTGGTGCGGGTAGGTGTGCCTTCATCGCTGACGGGGTCGGTGTTCTCGGATGCGTTTGCCGAACTGATCAGGCAGCGCCCGGCCGCACGCGTGCAGATCACCATCGGCTTGCATGATCCGCTGTTGGCGGCGTTGCATCGCGGAGAGATCGATCTCTGCATCGCCACGTTGTCGCGCAAGCCGGATGCGGACATCGAGCAGACGCCGCTATTCGACAACGACCTGGTGGTCGTCGGGCGCGAACATCATCCGCTGCACAACAAGCGATCGTTGCGCCTGGCGGATCTTGGCGGCTACCCGTGGTTGTTGCCCAATGCCAATGTCATTGCACGCAAGCTGGTGGATGCATGCTTCACCGAAGCCGGGCTGCCCCCGCCGAACGTGGCGCTGGAAGCCAATTCGTCGGCGGAAGGGTTGATGGCGGTGATTCGCAAGACCGACTTGCTGACCGTGGTGGGCCGCCGCACGCTGACGCAAGCCACGCGCGGGCTGCGTGCGCTTGATGTGCCCAACATTCGCTGGCCGCGCAGCGTGGGTATCCTGCGGCGCGCTGGCAGTTACCATTCGCCGCTGGCGGATCGCCTGATCGAGATACTGGTCAAGCAATCGAGCCGCCATCAGTCGTAGACCCTCAGTCTCCGTAGATTCCCACGCGCTGGACGAGGTTGCCCCATGCGGCGGCCTCCGACTGCATCTGCCGCGCAATCTCGTCGGGTGCCATCGGTTTCCAGCTCGACCACACCTCGGCGCGCTTGCGGCGCCATTCCTCCGTCGCACTCGTCTTGTCCATTGTACGGTTCAGCGTCAGGACGATGTCCTGCGGCGTGCCACGACGCACCATCAATCCCGTCCAGCCCGTGCGCTCGTAACCCGCAAAGCCCTGCTCCTTGAACGTCGGTACGTCGGGCAGATGCGCGGAACGCTCGGTGCCGGTGACCGCGAGAATCCTCACCTGTTGCTTGGCGAGCAGCGGGCGCAGGTTCACGATGTCCAGCATCATGTATGAGATCTGGCCGCGCAGGATATCCATCAATGCCGCGCCTGCGCCCTTGTAGGGGATATGCGTGGCCTCGAAGCCGAGGTCGTTGGTGAGCTGGAAGCCGTAGAGATGCGGCACCGTGCCGTTGCCGAGTGACGCATAGTTCAGCGTACCGTTCTGGCGGCGCGCCCACGCTGCCCACTCGCGCAATGTGCGGCTCGGATTCGAGGCCGGTATCGCCAGGCCAATCGGGGCAGCGCCTGTCATGGCAACGGGCACGAAGTCCTGCATGGGCCGATAGGGCAGCTTGCGGAAATAGCTCTGCGTGATCGTGAAATTGGCATTGGCCAGCAGCAGATCATAGCCGTCTGGCGCCGAGAGCAGCACGGATTGTGCCGCGATCTGACCGGCGGCACCGGGCTTGTTGTCGACGATCATCGGCACATTGCCCAGCGCAGGCGAGAGCGATTTCTGATACTCGCGCAATTGCAGATCCACGGGGTCGCCTGCGCCCGACGCCGTGACGAAACGGATCGGCCGGCTGGGCCATTTCTCGGCGTATGCGGAACCTGCGAGCGCCATGGCGACGGCGCCGCCGGCCTGCATCAGGAACTTGCGCCGGCCCTGTGCTGCATCGTGCTTGGTGAAACTGTTGCCCAACATCGTCTCCTTGTTTTCCTGGCGGTCGGCTCAAGACCTGTGGCGAATGACCGATTCATGGATGGCCGTGACTGCCGCCGTCAATGCCGCGGACGTTTCCAGCACGCGGGCCGGATCGTCGCGGCGTTGAATTTCCGCGGCATGCGTGGGGCGCGCCGCGTCGTCGGGACTCGACGAGAACTTGACCGCGACGAGGGATTGCGTCGGGTTGATGTAGAGGCGCTGGCCGAACCGCCCGCTGGCCTCGACGCTGCCGTCGCCATCGTTGCACTGGAACCAGTAGTGGCGATAGCCGTAGCCGTCGCGGCCGGACACCAGATTGCCGCGTGCGAATCGGGCGTGGTTGTCGGCGGGCTGGAACAGGATGCGGGCGACGTCAGGGGAAACGGGTCCCGATACATCGCCCTGCATCGCACGGCGCACCGCTTCGGCAAAGCGTGCGGCGTCGCGCAGCGTGGAGTTCAGGCCGCCGCTGGCCATCTCGGTGCCGAGCCGATCCACGCTCGTATAGGCATCGTCATCGGCGAATCTCGACCACAGGCGATCCGTGACGAGTTGGGACCAGCGCTGACCCGTGATGCGGCGCAGCGCCCAGGCAACGGCTTCGGCGGAGCCGTTCTGGTAGTACCAGACGGGTGCGTCGTCGTGCGTGCCGGTTGCGTGTGCCACCTTCAGGAAGTCGTAAATGTTGTCGGGCGCATCGTCCTTGCGCGGCAGGATGCCGACCGCAGCGAACAGCCCGAGATCCGGGGGCAGCGCCGCCGGATAGCCCACGGCCACTTCCATGTCGAGATTGCGCTGCACGGTGGCATCGCCGAACGGATTGCCCGCGAGTTCGGGCACGTATCGATGCAGCGGCGCCTGCGGATCGAGGCGGCCTTCGCTGACGAGCATCGCGGCAAGCAGGCCCGTCACCGACTTGGTCATCGATGCCCAGATATGCGGCTGGTGCGCGTGAAAGCCGCCGCAGTAGCGTTCATAGACGATATGACCGCAATGCGCGACCAGAAAGCCATCGGTGTGCGTGGCCTTCAGGTACTGGTCGAGTTGCATGGACGCGCCGCCCACTGTCAGCGGGATATCGTCGAGGTGCTCGCCAGCATCGTCACTGGCAACCGGCAACGGCATCGGCTGCGCGGCATGGCGGATCCCAACGGTCGGCGCTACCTCGCGCGTGTGGCTCAGTGCCCACCGCATGAACGGCGGACGCATTCCGCCGCCGCGCGCCACCTGTTTGTCGAGGGGCGGGGGAAAGCCCTGCATGATGCCGTCATCGCACTCCATACCCCGTACTGTCATGACCTCTCCACGTTCTTGTCCGCGACGTCTGCCAGGGCGGCAGGCGCATGGGCACATAGTGGAGCAGCGCGTGCGTATCTGATATTCCGGAATGGAATTCAGCGATAACGGAGCGGAAAGTGAGACCGGAAGGACGACGGGCCGTCACAGATGCGACGGCCCTGCAGCAGAGTGGGGCTTACGTCGTGCCCAACCGCTCCCGCGTGCGCTGCGCCACATTCTTCGTCCACGGATACGCCTGCCAGTACTGCTGGGCAAAACGTTCGATGTCCGCGCGCTGGCGCAGCGACAAGCCGATCATGTCGAGCCCTTGCAGGAACATGCTGCGATGACGCGCGGAAAGCTCGAACGGGAAGGTGCCGATCGGGGTGGTGACCTGCATGGTTTGCAGATCGAAGGCGATGGCATTGTGGCTGTCGGCGTCCACGGCATCCATCAGCGCTTCGATCACGTCGCGCGGCAGCATCACCAGCAGCAGACGATTGTTCATCGCGTTGGAATAGAAGATCTCGCCGAAGCTCGGGGCGATCACGGCGCGGATGCCGAACTGCTGGAGTCCCCACACCGCATGCTCGCGGCTGGAGCCGCAACCGAAGTTGGCGCCGCCGACGAGGATGCGCGTGTCGGCGTATTCCGGGCGGTTCAGTACGAACTCGGGGCGCAGGTTGCCGTGGGTATCGAAACGCTGATCGAAGAGCACGCCCTTGTCGAGTCCGGCCTTGTCGATGCCGCGCAGGAACTGCTTCGGCATGATCTGGTCGGTGTCGAGGTTCTCGAAACGGATCGCGGCGCCCTTGCCGATGATATGGGTGTGCTCAGACATGTTGCAGCTCCAGTTTGCGAACGTCGGTGATCATGCCGGTGACGGCAGCGGCAGCCGCCATCGCCGGGCTCATCAGGTGCGTGATGGCACCACGTCCCTGCCGCCCTTCGAAATTCCGGTTCGTGGTGGAGGCGCAGCGCACGCCATCGGCCAGTACATCGTCGTTCATCGCCAGGCACATCGAGCAGCCCGGCTGGCGCCATTCGAAGCCCGCCGAGGTCAGGATGTCGGCAAGCCCTTCGCGTTCGGCCTGTGCCTTTACGGCGCCGGAGCCGGGCACGACCATCGCGCGTACGCCATCGGCTACCTTGCGGCCCCGCACCACGTCGGCCACCGCGCGCAGGTCTTCGATCCGGCCATTGGTGCAGGACCCGATAAAGACGTGCTGGATTGCCGTGCCCTCAAGTGCCGCGCCCGGTGAAAGATGGGTATAGGACAGCGCACGCTCGACGGAGCGCTGGTCGGCGTCATCCATCTGGTCTTCGGGAAACGGGATGTGCCCCGATACCGGCAGCACCTGATCCGGGCTCGTCCCCCATGTGACATAGGGTTCGATATCGGCGGCATCGAAAGCGAACTCCATATCGAAAGCCGCATCCGCATCGCTGTGCAGGGTGTTCCAGTACGCGATGGCATCGGTGCGCTGCGTGTCGTCGATATCGGACGCGCGGCGCAGCACGTAATCCAGTGCCACGTCATCGGGTGCGATCAGCGCGCCGCGTGCGGCAGCTTCTACGGTCATGTTGCAGAGCGTGAAGCGCGCTTCGACGCTGAGATCCTGGATCGCACTACCGCAATACTCCACCACGTAGCCGCGCGCGCCTTGTGCGCCGATCTTGCCGATGATCTTGAGGATCAGGTCCTTGGCCGTGGTGCCCACCGGCAGCTTGCCATCCACGCGGATACGCATGGTCTTTGCCATGCGATAGACCAGTGTCTGCGTGGCGAGTACGTGCTCCACTTCCGATGTGCCGATACCAAAGCCGAGCGCGCCAAGTGCGCCATAGGTGGTGGTATGGCTGTCACCGCAGATCACCACCATGCCCGGACGGATCATGCCGTGCTCGGGTGCGATGACGTGCTCGATGCCTTGCAGCGTGTCGTTGGTATCGAACAGCGGAATGCCGTGGCGCTCGCAGTTCGCGCGCAGGTTGGTGGCCTGCAGTGCCGAAGCGGTGTCCGCAATCACGCGAATCTTTGTGGGATGCGTGGGGATGATGTGGCTGACCACCGAGACGTTCTGTCCCGGCATCAGCACTTCGCGCCCTTGCTCGTGCAGCCCGGCGAATGCCTGCGGACTGGTGTACTCGTTCATCAGGTGCAGGTCGCAGTACAGCAGAACGTTGTCGTCATCGATGCGCGACACCGTGTGCGAGTCGACGAGCTTGTGATAAAGGGTGCGGGGAGGCATGTTGCTACCTGGTTAGCGTGTTATGTCTGGACTTACTCGGCAACGATACCGCGTTGCTTGATCAGTTTGGCCCACATCGGCATTTCCTTCTCCAGCCGCTGGCGGGCCGCTTCCGGCGTGGTGGGCGTGGGCTCGAAGCCTTCCTTGACCATGCGTTCCTTGACGGGCTGCGACGCGAGCGTGGCATTCAGCGTGGCGTTGAGCTTGTCGATCACGGCCTTGGGCGTACCGGTGGGCGCGAACACCATGAACCATGTTTCGAACTGGTAATCAGGCAATCCGGCTTCGGCGGCGGTCGGCACGTTGGGCATCGACGGCGAGCGCTTGCTGCCAGTCACGGCAAGCGCGGTCAGCTTGCCGCCCTGTACGTGCTGCTGCGCGGCGGACACCACGGGAAAGCTCATGTCGACCTGTCCGGCAATGGTATCGACCAACGCAGGGCCGCCGCCACGATACGGTACGTGGACGATCGAGACATTGGCTACGGACTTGAACAGTTCGGCTGACATATGGAAGGTGCTGCCGTTGCCTGCGGAGCCGTAAGTCAGCTTGTCAGGTTTCGCCTTGGCCAGCGCCACCAGTTCCTGCAGGTTCTTGGCCGGCACCTTGTTGTTGATGACCAGCACGTGCTGCGAGCTTGCGACCATGCCGATGGGCGCGAGATCCTTCAGCGTGTCATACGGCATGCGCGGGAACAAGCCCGGATTGATCGCCAGCGACACGGTCTGGAGGCCGATGGTATAGCCGTCGGCCGGCGACTTCGCCACTGCGTCGACCCCGATGTTGCCGCCTGCGCCGGCGCGGTTCTCGACCACGATGGTGCCGCCCAGGCTCTTCGACCACGCATCCGAAACCAGCCGGGCCGCGATATCGGCGCTGCCGCCGGGGGCGTAGGGCACGATCAGGCGGACCGGCCTCTGAGGATATGACTGGGCCGAAGCGGTGCCGATCACGGCGGTGCAGGCTGCAAACGCAAGGATGCTGGCGAGTTTCATGGGGGTCTCCGTCTGTAGGAATCGTTATGCGAGGCATCCTATCATTTGCCTTGTGGAACATAATTTAGGCACAATCACTTCTTTAGTTCCTGCGATTCAGCAATTGACGCGCCATGGACAGCTTCTCGGATATCGCCTTTTTTCTGTGCATCAATCGCCACGGCAGCCTGGCATCGGCAGCGCAGGAACTGGGCGTCACGCCGTCTGCGGTGAGCAAGCGACTGCAGGCGCTGGAAGCGCGGCTCGGAGTGCGGTTGTTGCACCGGACCACGCGCCGCATCAGCCTGACGCCGGAGGGCGAGGGCTACCTGGTGGAGGGTGGGCGCATCCTTGCCGAACTGGAGTCGCTGGAGCGAACCGTGGCAGGCAGCAGCACCACGCCGCATGGGTTGCTGAAGATCGGCGCAACGCTGGGCTTCGGGCGCCAGTACATCGCCCCGGCATTGCTGGATTTCGCGCGGCTGTATCCGAAGATCGAAATCCAGTTGCATCTGAGCGAGCGCCCCATGAATCTCACGGAACTGGGCCTCGATGCGGTCGTGCACTTTGGTGAGCCACCCGATGTGCGACTCACGGCGCGGCTGCTGGCGAACAATGCGCGCATGCTGTGCGCCGCACCGTCATACATCGCCCGCGCAGGGTTGCCCGCCAGCCCGCGCGACCTCTCGCGCTTCGACTGCATCTTCATTCGCGAGGCCGACGAGACGTTTGGTACGTGGCATCTGCGCAGCGGTACGCAGCAGGAGAGCGTCAAGGTGCGCGGCACGATGAGTACGAACGATGGCGCGTCGGCACTGGCATGGGCGCTCGAAGGGCAGGGCGTGATCGTGCGATCGGAGTGGGACGTGGCCGGACATCTGCGCAGCGGCGCGTTGGTGCGGGTGCTGCCGCAATGGCAACTTGCACCTGCCGATATCTATCTGGTCTACAGCGCGCGAAACAATCGCTCTGACAAGGTGCGTGTGCTGGTGGACTTCCTGCTCGAACGGTTTGCCGCGCATCGTGCGGAAACGCGTGCGGGCAAGACGAGTGGCAGCGGACGCTGGTAGTGCGCGCTACGTGATCAGGTCAGCAGCAACAGCGACACCATGCCCACGAGAATCAGGCTCGCGGCCCATACGGTATCGAGATTGAACCAGCTACGTCCCACGAGTTGAAGGCCCACATGCCGATACGTCAGCCATGCCATGGACCCCCCGGCTGCCATCATCGCGAGGGTATGGATCAACGCAACGCACGCAGCCATCGCCAGATTGCGCGTGGACAGTGCGGCCATGGCCTGATGCCCGGCATCCGCATTTGCATCGCACAGCCCGAGATAGATCGGGATCAGCATCAACCCCGCACCGTGTGCAATGGCAATCGCGAACGACCAGAGCGCGAATTGCGTGGGACGGATACGCGCCAGCACGCGTGCATGGCGGCGACGCAGCAACAGCACGATGCCGAAGGCCACGGGCAGCAGGCTCGCCACAATCTGCAAGGGCCGTTGCCATGCAAGCAGCGACGCGAGCATGCCGAACGGCAGCGTCATCGCGAGCACCGCGAGCAGATGGCCCGCACCGAGGTAGCCCATGGCACCGGCCATGGCGCGCGATGTGGCATGAGACGATGGTCCACTCGTGCGCGCCATCAATCCATTGGACACAGCCAGCGGCCACCCCATCGCTGGATTCAGTCCGTGGTACAGGCCGCTGAACACCACGGCCGCCCACAGGCCCGCGTACTGCCACGCGTCACTCAAGACCGGATCGACGGATAGCAGAAGGAATCGGTCGAGCAGTCGCCGCCTTCGAGCCGGATCTGGTGGGCGCGGTAGCCATCCGCGAATTCCACCCAATAGTCCTTCTGCAGCGTGAGTCCGCCATGGGGGCCGACGTTCGCCATGACCTGCGCACCGGGAACGCCATCGGGATAGAACTGGTCATCCCATGTGGAATACAGCGAATTGGTCCAGTAGACGCGCTTGCCATCGCGGCTGATCTCCACCATCTGCGGGCCGCCTGCGAACGGCTTGCCATTGGGATGCGGCGTGCGCCGGACGATACCGCCGAGATGCACGGAGCCCACGAGCTTGGGGCTGTGCGGATCGGTGACATCGTATTGACGCATTTCGCCGGTGCCCCAGCACGACACGTAGAGAAAGCGATCGTCGAGCGAGAGATCGATATCGGTCACGAGCGGCGGCACCGCGCCAAAGCCTTGCAGCAGGGGCGGGAGATCGTCCTTGTCAGCAGGTTCCGGCGAGATGGTCACGGTTTTCTCGGCGAAGAACTGGCCGTCTTCGCGCCACCACGTCCAGATCGATCCTTCGAGATTCGTGGTGTCCACCACAACACCGACAAAGCCGTATTCGCGAATCGGATCGTGCGCAGGCCGCACTTCCAGCGCCATCTGATGCTGTGGTCCGAGGTCGAGCGTCTGCACATTGCGCCGGCCGCGCAGATCCCAGAAATGCAGCCGGTGGCCGTAGCGGTTGGCCAGCAGATCCTCGGGCACGATACCGTTCTCGAACTGCGGCGGCAGCGCCCATTCGCTCGACACCATGTAGTCGCGCGGCAGGTTCCACCAGAAGTCGTAGTGCTTGTCCTGCGGACCGCGGTCGATCTCCCAGCGGCCCAGTACGTCGAACGTCTGGCAGTCCATGATGAAGATGCCGGGCTCGCCTTCCGTACCGTCGGCGCCACCGCCACCGAGGCAACTGACGTAGATCCCCTCCGGGCCGCAATGGATGGTGTGGGGACGCGAGTAACCGGTCTTCTGGAATACCTCGTCGGGTTCGATCACGCGATGGATCCTGGCCTGCGTGGGATGCGGCTTGGTATCGACGATATACAGGCGTGACGAGCGCATGCCCGGAATGATCAGGAAGCGCCGCTCCAGAAACGCATGACCTGTCAGCGGCGAAAGCGCAGACGAACAGGCGTTCCATCCGAAGTGATGCAGCTCGTCGCCCTTGTGCGTCATCGGCACCGTATGTACCACGGTGCCGTATTGCGGCGAGCCGGGTTTGACATCGACAACGGCCAGCGCGTCGGGTTGCGAGCCATCGGGGGAGAGCAGCACCGTATAAGCATATTCTTCCGGCGGTGCGCGCATCGCGAGTTCTGGCGATGCGTGAAACGTCGGGTCGGGTCGCAGCGTCATATGAGGTCTCCTCGATACCTGTACCGCGTCGTGGGTATGGACTCACGCGCAGCGGGAAGAACACCGTACCTAGAGTAGGAGTTGATGCGCACAGGGTCAACGGCGATCACACCAGCGCACTCGGGCCTATAGAATCACGCGTACACACCAGCCTGGATACCTTGCGCATGACGGCACCCGACACACTCACACGTCCGCCCGCCATTGGCCTCGGCAGTGCGGCACGCGACCTGTATCGCGCGCTCTGGCGCCACGCCCACGGCGTACGGCGCCATCTGCTGGGCGCAGCGGGCCTGCTCTCGGCAGCCCAGTTGCTGCGCCTGACCATGCCATGGCTCGCTGCGCAGGCCATCAATGCATTGCAGCAGGGCCAGATGGACGTGGCCGGGCGCTGGATTGTGTATCTCATCGGCATCTATCTGCTGTCATGGCTGTTGCATGGTCCGGGGCGCATCCTGGAGCGCAACGTAGGCGTACGGGTGCGTGAGCGGCTATCGGATCAACTCTATGCGCGCATTGCCATGGCGCCGCTGGCATGGCGCGATGGGCGCCATTCGGGCGAGTTGCAGCATCGTGTGGTGCAGTCGAGCCGTGCGCTGTCGGATTTCGCGCAGAACCAGTTCGGCTATCTGCAGAGTGCGTTCAACTTTGTGGGACCGATTGTGGCGCTGGCCTTGCTGTCGCGTACCAGTGGCGTGATCGCGATCACGGGCTATGTGGCGGTGGCGATCATCATCCTGCGCTTCGACCGCACGTTGATGCAACTGGCGCGCGCGGAGAATGATGCCGAGCGTCGCTATGCGGCGGCGTTGCTCGATTTCGTCGGCAACGCGAGCACGGTCGTGGGGCTGCGATTGCAGGCCGCATCGCGCAAGCTGCTGGGCCATCGCATGGATGCCGTGATGGTGCCTCTGCGCCGCGCGGTGATGGTCAACGAGGGCAAGTGGTTTGCTGTGGACCTGCTCGGCATGGGGCTGACGTGGATTCTCGTGGTGGTCTATGTGTTGCAGACACGCCAGCCGGGACAGGCAGTGCTGCTCGGCACGATCTTCATGATCTACCAGTACGCGCAGCAGGCAGCCACGGTGGTGGGCGCCATGGCGTCGAACTTCCAGAGCTTCGCGCGCATGCATACCGACTACGGCAGCGCGGAACCGATCTGGGATGCACCCGGCGATGCCGATGCAGTGACACCAGCCATCGTGGCAGATGCGCCGTGGCAATCGCTGGAATTGCGCGCCGCCACGTTGCGCTACGCAGACGACGCACGCGGCGGATTGCATGGCATCGACTTGAATCTGCAACGTGGTGCGCGCATCGCACTCATTGGTCCGAGTGGCGGCGGCAAGAGCACGCTATTGCGCATGCTGGCCGGACTCTATCGTCCGCAACACGGCGAACTGCTTTGCGATGGTGCGCCGATTGATTGGGCGGCGTTGCGTACGCTGGGCACGCTGATTCCGCAGGAAGCCGAAGTGTTCGAAGCGAGTGTCGAGGAGAACCTCACCTTCGGTGAACCGGCCGATGCCGCCGCGCTGCAATCCGCAGTCCATACCGGCGTATTCGACGAGGTGCTGGAACGCATGCCCGATGGACTGGCGAGTGCACTGAACGAGCGCGGCGGGAATCTGTCGGGTGGACAGCGGCAGCGGCTGGCACTGTCGCGCGGTGCGCTGGCGGCGCAGGGCAGTTCGCTGTTGTTGCTGGATGAGCCTACCAGCGCGCTCGATCCGCAATCCGAAGGGCGTGTGTTCGAGCGCATGTTCGAGGCGTTTCCCACGGCATGCATCGTGGCGTCGGTGCATCGCCCGAGCCTGCTGTCGCGCTTCGATACGATTGTCGTGGTCGAGGCTGGCCGCGTGACCGATGCCGGACCGCGCGACGCGGTGCTGTCACGGCGCGCCGGGTGAGTCGGTGGGTGGCGTGGGATCGGCTTCGATGCGCAGGCGTGGCAGATACTGCGGATACTCGCGCTGCATGAATGAAATCAGCCCTTCGCGTACCACGCAGCGCAGATCCCATGCGAGTCCCGACGAGGCTGCCGTGCACAGCACGCGCAGCTGCATGGTGCGCTCGTTGGCATCGGTGACCACGAGGTTGAAGAAGCGCCGGTCCCATTCCGGCGCGGCGTGGACGATGCGTTCCAGTTCCGCGCGCAACGGTGCCAGCGGCATGCCGTAGTCCACGTGGAAGAAGACCGAGCCCGTCAACTGCGCGCTGCTGCGGGTCCAGTTCTGGAAAGGCTTCTCGATGAAGTACTGCAGCGGAATGATCATGCGCCGCTCGTCCCAGATCCGCAGGACCACATAGCTGCCGCTGATTTCTTCCACACGCCCCCATTCGCCTTCGACGATCAGCACATCGTCAAGACGGATCGGCTGCGTCAATGCCAACTGCAAGCCGGCGATCAGGTTGCTGAACACGGGCTTGGCGGCAAAGCCGGCAATCAGGCCGACCACACCGGCGGAGGCGAGCAGGCTGGCACCCACCTGCCGCGCGCCCGGGAATGTCATCAGCAGCAGCGAGGCACCCATCACGATCGCAAGCGTCATCGCAATGCGCGATAGCACGCGGGTCTGCGTGTGGATGCGGCGCGCATCGATGTTATCGGCCACGTCAACGGGGTTGCGGCCCAGTACGCCTTCCGCGAACCCGCCGATGATCCGCACCACGAGCCAGGTGATGACGATGATCATCAGCAGGCCGTTCACATGCCGCACGCTGTCTATCCAACGCAAGTCATCGGGCGCCGCCTGCCACACGGTTTGTAGCGCCAGCAACGGCAACACGAACCGCGCCGGCGCACGCACCTTGATCACGATGGCACGTAGTAGCAGGGTGGAGCGGGTGACGCGCAACAACAGCAGGCCACCAATGCGATGCACGACGAGCGCTGCAATGACAGCGATGACGGCAGCCGTCCAGGTGTTGAACCAGGGATGGGAGAGGATCTGCTCAGCGTTCATTGGATGTGCAATGTGAGGTAGCAATCCATAACGACAGGAGGAAGGAGGGGAAGTTCAGGAGTAACGATTGAATCGACCCTGTGGTTTGCTCCCCTCTCCCCTGCAACGGGAGAGGGGAGCAAACCGGCGGCACAGCCAAATCAATCGTCCAGCAAAGACAGGTCGCGCACGGCGCCCTTGTCAGCCGACATCACGAGCTTGGCGTAGGCCTTGAGCGCGCCCGATACCTTGCGCGGACGCGGCTTGGACGGCTTCCAGCCACGGGCGTTCTGTTCCTCGCGGCGGCGGGCCAGTTCCTCGTCGGACACCAGCACGTTGATCGATCGGTTGGGGATGTCGATGCGGATACGGTCACCGTCGCGCACCAGGCCAATGGCGCCACCGGCAGCAGCTTCCGGCGAGCAGTGGCCGATCGACAGGCCCGAGGTGCCGCCCGAGAAGCGGCCATCGGTCAGCAGCGCGCATTCCTTGCCCAGGCCCTTCGACTTGATGTAGCTGGTCGGGTAGAGCATTTCCTGCATGCCGGGGCCGCCCTTCGGACCTTCATAACGCACGATCACGATGTCGCCGGCCTTGACCTTGTCGTTGAGGATGTTCTCGACGGCTTCGTCCTGCGATTCGGTCACGTGTGCCGAACCTTCGAACACATGGATGCTCTCGTCCACGCCGGCGGTCTTCACCACGCAACCGTCGAGGGCGATGTTGCCGAACAGCACGGCCAGTCCGCCTTCCTTCGAGAACGCGTGTTCGTACGAGCGGATGCAGCCTTCGGCGCGATCCAGATCCAGGCTCGGCCAGCGCGTGTCCTGGCTGAATGCCACCTGCGTCGGCACACCGGCGGGGCCGGCCATGTAGAACTTGCGCACGGCTTCGTCCTTGGTGCGCACGATGTCCCACTGGTCCAGTGCGTCGCCCAGCGTGGCCGAATGCACGGTCGGGGCATCGGTATGCAGCTTGCCGGCGCGATCGAGTTCACCGAGGATGGCCATGATGCCGCCCGCACGGTGCACGTCTTCGATGTGGTACTTGTTCGTGTTCGGGGCCACCTTGCAAAGCTGCGGCACCACGCGCGACAGGCGGTCGATGTCGGTCATCGTGAATTCGATGCCGGCTTCCATGGCAATCGCCAGCAGGTGCAGGATGGTGTTGGTGGAACCGCCCATGGCAATGTCCAGCGTCATGGCGTTTTCGAACGCCTTGAAGCCCACCGAGCGCGGCAGCACGCGTTCGTCGTCCTGCTCGTAGTACATGCGGGCCAGTTCCACGATGCGGCGCCCGGCGCGCTTGAACAGTTGCTCGCGGTCCGCGTGCGTGGCCACCACGGTGCCGTTGCCCGGCAGCGAGAGCCCCAGCGCTTCCGTCAGGCAGTTCATCGAGTTGGCGGTGAACATGCCCGAGCACGAACCGCAGGTGGGGCAGGCGGAGCGCTCTACCTCGGCCACGTCGGCGTCCGAGTAGTTCGAGTCGGCGGCGATCACCATCGCATCGACGAGGTCGAGCTTCTTGAACTCGATCTGCTTGGTAACGGGGTTGGCCAGGCGCGTCTTGCCCGCTTCCATCGGGCCGCCCGACACGAAGATCACGGGAATGTTCAGGCGCATCGCGGCCATCAGCATGCCCGGGGTGATCTTGTCGCAGTTCGAGATGCAGACCATCGCGTCGGCGCAGTGGGCATTGACCATGTACTCGACGGAGTCCGCGATGATGTCGCGGCTCGGCAGCGAGTACAGCATGCCGTCGTGGCCCATGGCGATGCCGTCATCCACGGCGATGGTGTTGAATTCCTTGGCAACGCCGCCAGCGGCTTCGATCTCGCGGGCGACCAGCTGGCCCAGATCCTTCAGGTGGACGTGGCCGGGAACGAACTGGGTGAACGAATTGACCACCGCGATGATCGGCTTGTTGAAGTCATCGTCTTTCATGCCGGTAGCGCGCCACAGCGAGCGCGCCCCTGCCATGTTGCGGCCGGCGGTGGAGGTTTTGGAACGGTATACGGGCATTTGTGGGTGCTGATGAAGGTTCGCGGGGAAATCGCGTGAAATCAGGCGGGCCAGCGGGATTGGGGCCCATCGCTCGTCCGTGCAGACAACCTCTTGAGTCGCGCCCGGGGCAAAGCCGAGGATTATCCCATATGACGCACGAACGGCGCATCATGTCGATGTGGCGCATGGGATACATGCATGCCCGGTTTGCCGCCTGAAATCGCCCTTCGCCCCACCCTCAATGCGCGGTCTTCCTCAGCATCGCCGTGTCATAGCCCAGTGATCGGGCGCGTTCCACCAACTTCAGGCCTGTCGATTCGTCGGGACGCGCGTCCCGCGTGAGAATCCACAGGTATCGTCCGGACGGTTCGCCGACGATCGACCATTCGTAGTCGTCCCCATGGTCGAGCACCCAGTAGTCGCCCACATAGAACGGGCCGAAGAACGACACCTTGAGCTTGGCGTTGCCGCTGTCCGGCACCACCTTGGCGCGGCCTTCCGAGGTGCGGGCGCCGCCGCCCTTGTCGCCACCGTTGCCGCAGGTATTGATCACGGAGACCAGGCCGTCCTCGCGCAGGGCGTACTCGGCGGTCACGCCATCGCAGCCTCGCTCGAAGCCATTTTCATAGCGCGCGTATTCGTACCACTTGCCAAGGTAGCGCTTGAGATCCACTTGCCTGGCCGGTTCGGGCACTGCCATGTTGCCGCGCTTGCCCGATGAGAACGTGCTGCACGCCTGGACGAGCAACGCGCAACCCACCAGCACGGCGCTGGCGGCAGTGAGATGCAGGACGGATCGTTTCACGGCGGTCTCCGAATGGAATGGTCGGGTCGATTATGCGCATCCTGGCGAAGCGATCAACGCTGCGCGCATCGAATCAGACAAACGCCGACACGCGGCCTGCACTGCCGGCCAGCACACACGCAGGATTTATACGAGCGTGCAAGAACGTCCGGGCGCTACGCGCGCCACGGTGCGCTGGCGTGCCTTGCGGGGCGCTTCGGGGCGCGCGGCTCAGGCGGTATGGAATTTGCGTCAATCAGGTTCCAGTGCGTGGCGATGGCGACAGCCACCCGCGCGGACCTTTTCATCGACGCATTGACCGGAGACGATCATGGCTCAGGAAAACAACGGACGCGGCGGTACGGACAATCGCTATGGCGATAGCGACGACCATCGCGGCGAGACACAACGCAATAGCTGGCAATCGCAAGGTTCGCAACGCCAGCAGCAGGCGGATAGTGGTGGATGGATGTCGCAACGACAGCAGGGCGGCGGTTCGGATTGGCAGGGCGGAGCGTCGCGCCAGCAGGGCGCAGGCAGCGACTGGAATGCGGATCGCGATTTGTCTTCTTCATCGTCGTCCAGCCACTACGGCGGTGACCAGCGCCGCATGGAAGACGAACGCTTCACCGGCATGCGCGCGAACCAGCGCGCGGGACAGGGACGCGAGTCAGGCAGCGGGCAAGGCTATGAACGCAGCGACTATCAGCGCGACCTGCAGAGCTCGCAAGGACGACGCAGCGAGGAACGCTATGGCCGTGGCGAAGAAGGCTACGGACGCCGCGATCAAGGCTATGGCGAAGGACGCTATGGCGAACGCGGCGAAGGCCGGTTCGGCGGTGGCGGCAACCAGCGCTTCGGCCAGCAACGCGGTGGCAGCGGAGATCGCGAGCGTTGGGGCGACTGGCATCAGGAAGATGCCTACGGTAGCGACATGAATCGGCAGCAACAATGGCGCCGCGGCAGCGAGCAGCAGGGCATGCAGTCATGGGGCGACGAACAGCAAGGCACGCGCGGCGGGCAGGGGCGGGGTCAATCGTGGCAGCAAGGTCAGCGGGGGCAGAGCGGTGGCATCGGCCAGAGCGGCTATGGCGGCTATGAAGGTGGCGGCTATGAAGGGTCTCGCGGCGGACGCGGCCAGACCTCTCTCGAACGCAGCTACGGCGGCTATGGCGGCGACCGGGGTGCGGGCGGTGGCGAGAGCCGCGGCTACGAACAGTTCACGGGTGCCAACGAGCGCCAGGGGATGACGCGCGGTCAGGGTGGCATGGGTGGACAAAGTGGCTATGGGCAAGGCCGCGGCCAGGGCGGTGGACAGGGTGGCTATGGCTACGACCTTGGCGGCAGCGGCGACATGCCGGCGCGCAAGCGCGTCGGTCCGAAGGGCTACGTGCGTTCCGACGATCGCATTCGTGAAGACCTGTGCGAACGGCTCACGCATTCCGGGCGGCTCGATGTCCGCGATGTGGAAGTGAAGGTGTCCGATGGGGTGGTGACGCTGAGCGGTTCGGTGCAGGATCGCCAGCAGAAGTACCGTATCGAGGACATGGCCGACGAGGTCTTTGGTGTGAAGGAGGTGACCAATCAGCTTCGCGTCACACGGCAGGAAGGTGGGCAAGGCGGCCAGTGGACGCGTCAATCCTCGCAGCCAGGCCTGACCGGCCAGTTGGGGCAGGCCGGCCAGACGGCCAGCCAGAACGTGGCGGGGCAGACCAGCGGCATCAGCAGTAGCGGCAGCGCAACCGGATCGTCCGCCAGCAGCTATGGCGGTGGCATGGAAGCAGGCCGCAGCGGCACGACGCCGGCTGGGACCGATCCCCACGGCGGCACCACGACACCAACGAAATCGTCTACTTGATAGATCGTTAGCGCCACATCGGAACTGACGGTCCCTGGTATCGCCCCGCCGGGCATGTCTTGCTGGCGGGGCTTTTTGCGTCGGCTTCGAGACGAGCGGCCAACTATGGATTGATTGCGCGGGGCGCATGGTCTACAAAACCAGAACCCCCGGGGGAGCCGGCAGCGACGCTGCTCTTGCAGCGCGCCGCCGCAATAATGCCAATCGTAGGGGACTGCACATGAATACCAATCCGAATCCGAACAAGGCGTTGTGGGAGAAGGGCGACTTCACGCGGCTGGCGGCGACGATGCGCGATAGCGGCGATCAGATCATCGAGAGCCTTGGCGTCAAGCCGGGCATGAAAGTGCTGGATCTCGGCTGCGGCGACGGCACCACGGCGCTGCCTTCCGCAAAGCGAGGGGCCGATGTGCTGGGCGTGGATATCGCCAGCAACCTCGTGGCGGCCGGCAACAAGCGGGCGAAAGAAGCCGGACTCGACAATCTGCGCTTTCAGGAAGGCGACGCCTGCGCGCTGACGGACCTGCCGGACGCCACCTTCGACCTGGTCGTCAGCATGTTCGGTGCGATGTTCGCGCCGAAGCCCGATGACGTGGCACGAGAAATGGTGCGCGTGACCAAGCCCGGTGGCCGCATCGTGATGGGCAACTGGATTCCGAACGATCCCACGCTCGTGGCGCAGGTGCTCAAGACCAGCATGAGCTACTCGCCGCCGCCACCCGAGGGCTTTATCAGTCCGATGCTGTGGGGCAGCGAGGCAGCGGTGACGGAGCGCTTCGGCAAGGCAGGCGTGCCGCCCGGGAATATTTCCTTCTCGAAGGAAACCTACGACTTCAAGTTCGCAGGCTCGCCGTCGAAACTGCTCGCGGAATTCCGCAACTACTACGGACCGACGATGAACGCGTTTGCCGCGGCGGAGGCCAACGGACGTACCGACGACTTGCAGCGTGAACTGGAGGCGTTGTTCAACGCGCAGAACAAAAGCGGGAATGCAGACACCACGTCGATTCCCGCGACCTTCCTGCGCGTGACCGTCAAGCGGCCCTGACCTGCGGCTGGTCACTGGTGCGGCACGCGTCGGCGCGCCGCACAAGGATTTGCAGGCTCGGACTCATCGGCTTGAGTGCGGCACGCTCGGCGGTCAGCGCACCAGCCAGACTGGCACGGCCATCGCGTATCGCGGCCTCGATCAGTGTCAGGCCGATGATGTCGCGCTGCGCGTGGCTGCCGCCGAACCGGTGCGCAATGAGTCGCACGGGCAATAGCAGTTCGATGGTCTGCGCGAACTCGCCGCGCTCGAATGCGATCAGCGCATCGGCCACCGGCAACCCGACATCGCGTGCCATGGCGGCATTGGTGCCTTCACCCTGCGCCGCCGTATCCAGTGCTGCGCGCAATGCCGCTGCGCCATCAGGCCGGCCGGCGCCCAGACTCGCCATGATCGCGTGCACATCGTTGAACGCGTAGTAGCCGGCTGCGCCGCGCCCCAGCCAGTCGTCGGCCGCGGGCTGCCAGCGCTGGCCGACCTCGACACCGCGCAGATGCAGGCGCCACAGCATGGCCGACGCGTCGATCAGATCGAGGGCAATGGCAGGCAGGGGTCGTGCGATGTATCGATCGAAGAGCGCCAGGACTTCCTCCGTATGGCCGGCCTCAAGGTGGAACAGCGCCAGGTGCCACCAGTTGTGCACGGCGAACATGTTGTCGCTGGCCCAGTCGTCGCGTCGGCTGTCGAGCCACGCCACGCCATCGTCCGTACGGCCCTGCATCTCCATGACATGCGCCACGGCATGCACGGCCCACGGGTCGCGCCGATTGATGTCGAGTGCGCGATGTCCCGCCGCTTCGGCGCGGTCGTAGAGATGCGTCTCTTCGAATCCGAACGCCTGCATGCCGAGCAGGTAGCTGTAGCCCGGTGTGTGCGTATCCCAATGCGGCAGCACCTGGCCGATGCGGTCGCGCAGCATCGACGACTGGCCCAGCAGGAAATCGCAGAGATGCGCTACCTGGATGGCGAGCAGGTCGTGCGGGTAATCCATCACGAGGTCGCCGTACTGGCGCAGCGCCTGGTCGAAGCGGCCATCCAGCCATGCGCGCGCGGCGGCGATGTGGCGGCGCTCCCGGTCGTTGGCTTGCGCATAAAGCGCCTCGCCCGCTTCCACGCTCTGGCGAAGCAGCGGTGCCGCCGTGCCATCGCCAGCGGTCACCATCAGGCCGGCGCGGAACGCATGACCCATCGCGAACGCAGGATCGTCCTCCAGTGCGGCGTCGATTTCGGCCAGCGGATCGGCGTAGTAGCCGTTCAGCAGCGCCAGTGCCGCTTCGTATCGCTCGACCGAGCGCGCGTGCTGTGTGGAGACTGCGAGTCCTCGTGCATCCGTATGTGCCATGACGTACTCCGTGCTTGCGTGGCGTCCGCGCCGAGAGGCGCGGAATCGGCAGACATCGTAGGGAACCGCGTGCTCGATGTATCGGGACACACGTCCCGGACAGCATGCCACGTTGCGGCACAACCGGGACAAGCGGAATGTCGGAACCCATCGCACTGCGGCGTGTCGAGCACACGCGCGCGTACATATCGTGCATGCGCGGACGTCGCAAGGCTGGTAAATGTCAGTTGCAAAATCGAACAGAATGTCAGGGGCCTCACCGCTACAGTTGCCGTTCCCAATGCCTGTAGGCGTTTATACGGAGGATCTTGAATGAAGCAACATCTGGCGAAATCCCTGTTGATGGCTGGCGCGCTGGTGGCGTCGTATCCGCTGCTCGCGCAGCAGAACCCATTCCAGCAGGGCCAGCCGATGCCAGCCGCACAGCCATACCAGGCCGCACCTTCCGCTGTACCGGCCGGCGCGACACCGACAGCGCCGGAAGCCGTACCCGCGCAGCAGCCCAACCCCTATGCGCAAGGTTCGATGCAGGGCGTGCAGACCGGTGTGCCGCCCGCACCGGGCGCCGTCGTTGCCCCGCCTGCATCGACGGCCATGACTCCGCCGCCTGCACAGGTGGACCCGGCCAGCATGACGCTGGCGCCCGATGCGCTGGGTACGCGACTGGGCCAACGCAATCCGTACCTCGACGGCGCCTGAAGCCGGCCGGTCCTGCGCCATGTTCCACATTGGGGCATGGCAGTTTCGTGGGGCCGGCGTGAAATTCTTACCGCGTGGCAGTTCAGTGACTACAGTTAGTCCATGCGCCAGCGCCAGGTGCGGCACGGGCATGGGCATTGCGTTACTCCATCACTGAACAGGGTTTGCGCCACGCGCCACGCATCATGCAAGAGCTCGCTTTCCGCACGCTGTTGTACCGGTACTTCTTCTTCGACTGGCTCTTCAAGGATGTGAGTCGGGGCGATGTGCTTGCGCGTGCGGCAGCGTGGCGCTTCAATCAGTCGCGTGCCCACTGGCTGCTGACGTATATGCGTCGATGGCTGTGGTGCGGCGTGCTGCTGTACGGGCTGGGCTGCGCGGTGGAAATGCTGATGCGCCAGCCGGGCCTGTCCGTGATCTTCTATTTGCCCGGTGCGCTCAGCGTGCCGGTCAACGTGGTCATCGTGATCATGTGGGTGGGACTGAAAGCCTGCCCCGGTCCTGTGCGGATGTAATGCGGCTTTCGATCGATGCGTAACGCCGGCCTTCGGGCCGGCGTTTTTCGTTCAAGCGTCTGACACGTCAGAAAAATACCGACTGGCCGGAACGGGGATGCTGCGGCAGAATGTGCCGATGTGAAGTTTTCGTTGTCTCGGGGTTTCCCCGTTTCCTTCTCTTGTTTTGCTCCCCTCTCCCGCAAGGCGGGAGAGGGGCCGGGGGTGAGGGCGCAGCGGTACAAATTGCGGCCTGTCGTAGATAGAACTGCGTGGCC